>DLLT01000042.1:57222-106260 GCA_002478045.1 Porphyromonadaceae bacterium UBA7555 | reverse complement strand
GTGGTGCGCCCGATGGCCGTTGTCCATTCCGAGCGGTCAGACTTCCGCGTATAGGTTTCGGCCTTGATGACCTTGCCTGCGGCATCAGTCAGCGTCATAGACGCGCCTTTGCCCTCCTTGATTTCGGCATCGGTAAAGGGGTGAGCGCCGAAGCGGCATTCATCACCGCGATTGTCGTCGTACCACTCCTCGTCCGCACCGAGCACGAACTCCTTCGTGTAGACGGTGAGTAGGTCAGAAATGCCAATACATTGTTAGTCTATGTTTTACTTCAGAATTTGAAGCCCATAGAAAGTACTATCTGGTTGTCGTTGTCTGTCACATCATATTTCGGAGCCTGATAGCCATCGAAATCTGTGTAGGCGTGCAACGTACCTTTGCGATTGGTGTGCACATACGCCCCATCCAAGTACCATGATTTGTATCGGTATCCGATACCTACCGAAATATTCTGCGTGTTCTTGTTAAATGAGAAGGATGGATCTGTACCGCTGGTGACAACAGTGCCCGAGCCATTGCGAACATCATCCTTGATATTAGACATCGTAATATTGTAACCGGCACGTAGGCTCAATGAAGGCAGAAGCCGATACTCCACACCGGCACGTATGACATTTGCGCCTTGTGTGTATGTTTTGATATCTTCGTTGACACCGACATTATCATAATATCCGGTGATATAGCGCAAATTGTCATATCCGGCTGTCTGCATATTCATATCTGGATATGCAACGTACTCGTAATCAGCACTGACGATGAAATTGCCGCCAACGAGACCCGCTCCGACCATCAGTCGCCACGGAGACCGCAATTTCCAGTCAAAACCGGCATCATCAGTATATTCATTTCCGGACAGCGGATTGTCCGTTCCTTCGATTAAGCCTGTATTCAGATATCTATATTCAGCTAATCCGTAGTATGAGTGTTCCAGCGAGTACCAAGTAGGTGTATGCACTGCAAAGCCGAAGCGGAATTCGTTGGTAGGACGCACAATGACACCGGCCTTAAGGTTCCAGCCCGAACCGTTGATGTGCTTGTAGTTGGTCAGGTTGATACCGGCATTACCGGTGACGTTTCCTTGCGATGCAGCATCAAATACTGCAGCATTCTCCATAGACTCGGAATACCATACTTCACGAGTATAGCTTAGATCTGTAACACCTATGGACAATCCCCAATATACAAGGTTGGAGAAGTTACCGCCGAAGTTGAAGCTGTACTCATCCAAGTATCCGCGTTCGCGCAGTGTGGTTTCGGCATCTCCGGTGGTACCGGTCTGGAACATTCCTCGATACGAGCGGCCTTGTGCATCCGACGGACTGATCATATATGTATTATACGCCAATATACTCAACCAGTCGTGGCTGCTATCACGATAGGGATTATATGTACTACTGAAGTTCAATTCGTCAGGGTTTATGCCACCTGTAAAAGAGGCGATATAATTGGACAGCGAGGTATTGGTCGGCACAACATATCCCGAAGTCTTGCGATCGAAAGATGTCACACGATTGTACGTAGCACCCCAATTTAACGACTGCAATAGTCCGTCAAGGCGTATGGCACCTACATACCCGAAGTTGTTGCAATATGCCTTGGTCTGCGTTGCCGAATACGAATTGCTTAGCGAAGACGTGGCAGATTTTTGGAAGTTTATATCAAGAGTGGCTCCTATCTCGCTGTGCCTATAGATACCGATACCGGCCGGGTTCTGCGTCAATGTTGAGAGGTCGCCGCCAAGTGCAGTGAAAGCGCCGCCCATACCCATAAAGCGTGCCGTGCCTTTGAAGTCATTATTGGTGAGCTGCAATGCGTCAATGGAACTCTGGCCAAAGGCTATAGGTGTCGCTATAGCAGCGATAAGCGCCGGAATAATGAGACGTTTCATATTTTTGGATATATTGTTCTGTTTTTATAATTCAATAGACAAGGAACTGTGTAACGAGGCTTTCGCCGTTATTTTGTCAACGACGTCCGCGGCCGCCTCCTCCGCCTCCTCCGCGGCTACCGCCACCATACGAACCTCCGCCATACGACCCACCGCGACTACCACTGCTATATGACCCACCGCGGCTACCGCTACTATACGAGCCGCGGTTGCTGCTCGACGAGGACGAATTGCGCGAAGGTGTGTATGTGCTGCGACGGCTATCGGTTGATGAAGATCCGTTGCCATAGCGGCCGCGAGAGCTTCCACTGCTATATCCGGAACCGGACAAAGGACGCGAACCCGAGTACGATGGAGCATATCCTCCGGGGCGGGTAGATGTTGATGGTACGGTAGCGGTGCTGTTGCCGCGCCCTCGTCCCATATTGCCGGGGCGAGACATTCCATTGTCGGAAGGCGTATACCCATTGTACGATGACCCGGGACGGCGACCAGATGTACTGCCTGCCGATGCCGTGCCGTGAGGTCTGTAGGATCCGGGCGAGGAAGGATACCAAGACGATCCGGGCCCATAGCCGTGATGATGAGGCGGCGGACATGGTGTACTCCATGCCCAGTAAGGATAGCCCCAACCTCCAAACCAATATGGGTCGTAGCCCCAGGTCCAGGACGAACCCCAATACCATGGGTCGAATGTCCAATTGTACCACGGATTGTAATACGAATAGTACGGACGATAACCGTAGTATCCGTAATATGGATATATGCCCCACCCAAGATATGGGTCTGTATTTACATATATATTGACCGAGGAGGTTTCGGCCGGTTGCGAATAGTAGTAATCTATCAGCTGATCATCACCGGATGCTGCTACGACATCGGGGTTGTGAAAACGCTCTATGCGGCGCGTGTAGGCAAAGTTGTCTGTAACGTATCCGCTGTCTCGTGCCGTCGTATCGATTCTCATTGTAGCATAGCGACGATTGTATTCGTCCACATCGCGAGTGGATGCGCTGCTGTAATTATATGTATCAGCCGCAGGATAATCCTGCGTGGGCACATAATGAATAGGCGCCGTGCTTTTTTTAGACTTGGTCGCCTTTTCTTTCGAGGGATTGTAGTAGATGTCGTCCTCGAAGTCCTGCGACATAGCCATCAACGGCATCGTTACGAATGCCAAGGCCACCAGTCCGCCTAAGAAATCGTTGTACTTCATCATGCTTGCTCGTTTTGATAGTTAGTATATTGATAAACTGTATTGTAAACGTCTTTAGTTTGCCGTTTTAATACTTAGACGACGAAGACTTTCCAACGTTTAATCAAAGGTAAGCATATTTTTTCATCTACAAGCACTTGGCGCTATGTTTTTATGCTTTTTTTGCACATCTCAATCCATACACCGTCTATGGTTCAAGGACGGAGAAGTCTTTTTTGAATAATCAACGACAATACTCGCAGTCGAAAGGTATTATGCCGGATGGCAATTGCAATGATGGCATAATGACCTCTATAAATTAAAATTAAAGATGAGTATACCCGCCAAAATGTTGCGAAAAGTTAAAAATATGTTGCGTAACATACCGAAGTATGCATTCAAATCAAAGAAAAGTGCGTAAATTGCGGCCAAATTTAGTACAAATAACATCGTATAATCTAAAACCCACCTAATAACATGAAGGTATATCAGACTAACGAAATCAAAAACATCTCCTTGCTGGGCAGCAAGGGATCCGGAAAAACCACACTCGCTGAAGCTATGCTCTTCGAGTGTGGAGTGATAAAACGCCGCGGCACAGTCGAAGCGAAGAACACCGTATGCGACTACTTCCCGGTAGAAAAGGAATACGGATCCTCTGTATTCTCCACAGTGCTTTATGCCGAATTCCTTGGCAAGAAACTCAACGTCATCGACTGCCCGGGAGCAGACGACTTCGTAGGCAATGCAGTGACGGCACTCAACGTCACCGACACCGGACTTATCGTAGTCAACGCTCAATACGGTGTGGAAGTAGGTACACAAAACATCTTCCGCACCGCAGCCGGCATCAATAAGCCCGTAATTTTCGCGCTTAACCAGCTTGATGGCGAAAAAGCCGACTACGACAATGTTATGGAGCAAATGCGCGAAATCTTCGGACCGAAGGTTATCGCCATCCAGTACCCGATTCAATGCGGTCCGGGCTTCAACGCTATGATTGACGTCCTGCTGATGAAGAAATATTCGTGGGGCCCCGACGGCGGCGTTCCCACCATCGAAGACATACCGGCCGAAGAAATGGACAAAGCCAAGGAGTTGCATCATGCACTCGTGGAGGCTGCCGCCGAGAACGATGAAGCCCTTATGGAAAAATTCTTCGAAACCGAGTGTCTCAGCGAAGACGAACTGCGTGAAGGCATCCGCAAAGGTCTGATTACTCGCTCGATATTCCCGGTATTCTGCGTAAGCGCCGCCAAAGACATGGGCGTACGTCGTATGATGGAATTCCTGGGCAACGTCGTGCCATTCGTAGAGGATATGCCTGCTCCGGTCAATACCGCAGGCGAAGAAGTCAAGCCCGACAGCAACGGACCTCTGAGCGTATATATGTTCAAGACCACCGTCGAACCGCACATCGGCGAAGTATCATACTTCAAAGTAATGTCCGGAACACTGAAAGCCGGAGCCGATCTTGACAACATCACTCGCGGAACAAAAGAGCGTCTGGCTCAGATATACTGCGTATGCGGTCAGATTAAGACCGCCGTTGACGAACTCAAGGCCGGCGACATAGGCGCCACCGTCAAGCTCAAAGACGTTCGCACAGGCAATACCCTCGATGAAAAGGGTTGTGATTACGAATTTGATTTCATCAAATATCCCGCTCCGAAGTATCAGCGCGCCGTACGTCCCGTCACCGAAAGCGACAGCGAAAAACTCAGCGCCATCCTCACCCGCATGCACGAGGAAGATCCCACATGGATTGTCGAGCAGTCCAAGGAGTTGAAACAAACGATACTCTCCGGCCAAGGCGAATTCCACCTGCGTACACTCAAATGGCGTGTCGAAAACAACGACAAACTGCCCATCGTATTCGAAGAGCCCAAAATTCCCTATCGTGAGACCATCACCAAGGCCGCACGCGCCGATTACCGCCACAAGAAACAATCCGGTGGCGCCGGTCAGTTCGGCGAAGTGCATATCATCATCGAACCCTATACCGAAGGTATGCCCGCACCGGACACATACCGCTTCGGCAATCAGGAATTCAAGATGAACGTTCGCGACACCCAGGAAATTCCTCTGCAATGGGGCGGCAAACTCGTGGTATGCAACTGTATCGTCGGCGGTGCCATCGATGCACGCTTTATCCCGGCGATCGTCAAGGGTCTTATGGACCGCATGGAGCAAGGACCTCTGACCGGTTCATACGCTCGCGATGTACGTGTATGCATCTATGACGGCAAAATGCACCCGGTAGACTCCAACGAAATTTCGTTCCGTCTGGCCGGCCGTAATGCTTTCTCGCAGGCATTCCGCAGCGCCAATCCCAAGGTTCTCGAACCGGTCTACGATGTCGAAGTCCTCGTTCCGAGTGACGTTATGGGTGATGTCATGAGCGGCCTGCAAGGCCACCGCGCCATCATCATGGGTATGTCCAGCGAAAATGGTTTGGAGAAAATCCAAGCCAAGGTACCCCTCAAAGAAATGGCCAACTACTCCACCGAGCTTAGCTCCATCACCGGCGGACGTTCATCGTTCACTATGAAGTTCGCTTCCTACGAACTCGTTCCGACTGACGTTCAGGAGAAACTCCTCAAAGAATACGCCGAAAAGAATCAAGAGGAATAATACTACGGAACTCGATAGAGTTACCAACCTTTCGCAATAACAAGCAGCCGAGGCGGGTCATTGAGACCCGCCTCGTTATTTTCTCTACATTTTAGCTCCGCAAGGACGTATAGTGCTATCGACTCGCAGTATGGGCGTCAAGCCAAGCTGTTATCGCACTCAGGGTCTCAACGGATATGTCTTCCGGTAAGGACGCGTATTCGTCAGGCATCCCGGTGGTAGAGTGCTGGAAAATATGATTATGACCTGCCATAGTCACCGTATCGGCTTGGGGAGCGTGCTCGGCTATGGTTTTTAGGTTGGCACACAACACCTGCACATCGCGGTCGCCGTTGAGCGCAAGCCACGGACACCGGACTTTCTCTATATCCGGTATAGGGTCGTAGCGGAGCATACGCCGATAGTATGGCGTGGACATTTGAGCGGCAGAAGCCATTAGCTGTTCGCGCGCTTGCGGAATTGATGCTTCAGGCAATGTCATTAGGATATACTGCAGGGACATACGCACGCTCGGCTCGGACGCTTCGCTCATAGCGATGTCCAGTAATTGGCGTTGTAATGCTTCACCATCCCAACGTCCGAGCATACGCATAGCGATCTCTCGGCCCTGCGACATTATCACCGAATCGCCGCGCCATGCCGGGGCAGCCAACGTAACTATCATATCTACACGTTTGTCCGAAGCCCCGAGGCGTATGGCGATGCCACCTCCCTCCGAATGACCGATGACACATACCGGAATATTACGAAACAGCGAGTCGACATACCCGACTCCGGCAGCAATATCCGTCACAAAATCATCTACCGTAGATTCGATGAAATTGCCACCACTGGCCCCGGTGCCGCGGTCATCCATACGCAACACAGCATATCCATGGGCGACAAGGCTGTCAGCCAAGGCCTTAAATGGCTTATGCCCAAGCAAGGTTTCATCTCTATCCTGAGCTCCGCTTCCGGTAGCGAGTACACATACGGCCTTGGGTGAAGGCGGGGTGGTCAATGTCCCGGCAAGCACAATGCCGGCCGTACGATTGGGTATGCAGACCTCTTGCTCGTAAGGTTGTGCAGGCGCACTTATTACGACAAAAAAGCATACAGCCAGCGCATTGGGTATTCTTACTCTCATTGTATAGGTTTGTCAACTATTGTATTACTATATCGGTTGTCAATCGTTGATGGAATGTGCACGACCCAACGACAGTATACTTATGCGCCCTACACCGCTATCCTCCACCAAGGCTCGTACCGCCTCCCGCATAGTTGCTCCGGTGGTGACGATGTCGTCTATCAGCAGGACATGGCGGCCGGACAACGCGCCTTCGTCTCCCAGATATTCCATCGTTCCGGCGAGATTGGCCTTGCGTTGCTCCGCATCTTTACGCGCCTGAGCCGGATGACGGCGGACAGCCCGCAAACTCGTGTCTATCGGTAGTCCGGTGACCGAACTTACGCCACGTGCTATGAATTCCGTTTGATTGTATCCGCGTCTATACAACCTACTCCAATGCAACGGTATAGGTATAATCACATCCATACCGCCGAAGAACCCCGTAGGCATAAGCTCGCGAGCAAAGATTCGGCCCATTTCGGTGCCAAGCATAGGACGATTACCGAATTTCATTGTCAAAATCAAATGGGCGACCTTAGTACCTTTTTCGTAGTGAACCCACGCGGCACTACGCCCCACTGGCACTTGCGTGGCCAGGCCGTTGAGTACGGCATCATCCTGCATATAATGTAACATCGTACGTGGTAGGTCTATAAGGCAGTGGGCACAAATCGCCTTTTCATCACCTCTAAGCGGACGACCGCACATATAGCACGTATCCGGCACCACAAAACCCAAGAGCCACTTGCCTAATAGGGTCAAGGGTGACGTCATCGTGCGCATTATCTTGTGTGCCATAACACAAAGATACACATTTCCGCCCATATAACAGCCATAGTCTCGTTTATTTTGACTAATTTTGCGTTCGGTATCCAATACCGACACACAATTTCTAATATATATACTATGAACAAAATCTTTATCACAGCCATTGCATTATGCTCTTTGCAGAGCTATGCAGGCAGCGACACGGCACCGCTATGGCTCAACCATCCGGCTATCTCTCCGGACGGCAAGACAGTGGCATTCAGCTATAAAGGCGACATTTACACTGTCCCGACCAACGGAGGCGAAGCACGCCCCATTACCTCCAATTCGGCGTATGACTCATATCCCGTCTGGAGTCCGGACGGCAAGACCATAGCCTTTGCCAGTGATCGCGACGGCACCGGCTTGGATGTCTACGCAATCCCGGCACAAGGCGGACGCGCCGTGCGTCTCACCACTGCCGGCGGCAATGAAGCTCCCAAGGGCTTTCTCAACGACAGCACGGTGCTATTTTCAGCCAATATCATGCCTTCCACAAATATACGCTCGTATGTAGGCGCACAGCTGTATAGTGTACCTCTGTGTGCCGGCGTGCGTCCGCATATGGTGCTGCCGTTCCCCGCAGGGGCTGTCGATGTGGACGCCTCGGGACGTATGCTCTATCAAGACAAGAAAGGCTATGAAGATGTGCTGCGCAAGCACGAGCGTTCGTCAGGTACGGCGGACATCTGGCTTGACGACCACGGTCGGTACACACGCCTGACTACTTTCAACGGCAACGACCACAACCCCCTGTGGGACGGCAAGGACAATTACGTCTATCTCTCGGAACGCGGAACCGATGGGACACTCAATGTATGGCGTGGAAGCATCAACGGCGGCGACCCGGTACAGGTAACAGCCTTCACGCGCCACCCGGTGCGCAGCCTAAGTCGTGCAGCCGACGGCACTCTGGCTTTCAGCTGGAATGGCGAGATTTATACTATGGCCGCCGGAGCACCGACACCCGTTAAGTTGAAAGTGTCTATAGCCGCCGACGATTACGCCGGAGCACCGGACAAATCAATACGCCGCAGCGGCGCCACCAACCTCGCTGTCAGCCCCGATGGCTCGGAAGTGGCCTTCGTGATGCGCGGCGATATATACGTGACATCCGTCAAGTACAATACAACGCGCCGCGTCACCGACACCCCGGGACAAGAGCGTTGCCTGAGCTTCAGCAAGGACGGACGCACCCTGGTATACGACTCGGAACGTGAGGGCAAATGGGCGCTGTATACCGCCACCATCAAGGACAGTAAGGAGAAGCACTTTACATACGCTACCGAGATTGACGAGAAACTGCTGTACAACGGCGGCAACACCGCCCAGCAGCCGGTATTCAGCCCCGACGGCAAGAAGGTGGCTTTTCTGGAAGACCGCGTGACACTGCGTGTCATTGATGTAGCCTCGAAAAAGGTCGTCACGGCCTTGGACGGCAAGTACAATTACAGCTACTCTGACGGCGATATTTCGTTTGTCTGGAATCCGGACAGCCAATGGCTGCTCGTCAACTACATCGGCATTGGCGGATGGAATAACACAGACATCGCGGCAGTGCGTGCCGACGGCTCGGAGGTCATCGACCTCACCGAGAGCGGATACTCCGACGCCAATCCCCGCTGGACTATGGGCGGCCGCGCATTGATATACTCGACAGGACGCTACGGTATGAAGAGCCACGGCAGCTGGGGCAACCAAAGCGACGTTGTTTTCATGGCCTTGGACGAAAGCGCCTGGGAAGAAATCAATCGCACCGAGGAGGAGGCCGCCTTGGCCGAAGATGCCGAGAAGGAAGCCAAGGACGACAAGGCGGACAAGTCTGAAAAGTCCGATAAGAAGTCTAAAAAGGACAAGAAGTCCAAGAAAGACAAAGCTGACAAGAAGGACGAGGCGGTTAAGCCGCATATCTTCGATTTTGCCAACCGTCGCTATCGTACCAAGCGCCTGACCGAGCGTTCGTCTTCGATGGGCGACAGCTACCTCTCGGACAAGGGCGATAAGCTGTACTACGTGGCTATGGCCACCGAGGGCGGTGGCAATCTCTATGTGCGTGACCTGCGCAAGGACGAGACACGACTGCTGGCCAAGGGCGTATCGGGCGGCTTCGAGTATGACGCCAAGGGCGACAACCTTTTTGTCCTGTCCGGCAGCAGCATCAAGAAGGTATCGCTGAAAGACGGCAAAGTGGAAGCCGTATCCTTCGAGGCTGAATATGACCGCGACCCGGCAGCGGAGCGCGAGTACATCTTCGAGCACATGCTCTCGCAAGTACGCGACAAATTCTACGATGCCAACCTTCATGGTGTAGACTGGGAGGCTTACGGCAATGACTACCGCCGCTTCTTGCCGTATATCAACAACAACTATGACTACTGCGAAATGCTCAGCGAAATCCTCGGCGAACTCAACGCCAGCCACACCGGATGCCGCTATTACGAGCCGTCTAAGGCTTTGTCTACGGCTGTACTTGGCGCATTCTATGACGAGGATTACCGCGGCGAGGGCCTGAAAGTAGCCGAAGTGCTGCCGCGCTCGCCCCTGGCTTCGGCCAAGGCCAACGTGAAACCGGGCGATGTCATCACGGCCATCGATGGCAATGAGATTGCCGCCAATGCGGACTACAACCTGCTGCTGCAAGGAAAGGTGGGCAAGAAGATCCGCCTGAATGTACGCTCGGCAGACGGTAAGAGCCGCACGGTGACGGTACGCGCCATCAGCACCGGAGCTCAGAGCGGTATGCTGTACCGCCGCTGGGTGGAGCGCAACCAGCAACTTGTGGACAGCATCTCGAATGGCCGCATAGGCTATGTGCACATACAGGGTATGGACTCGCCCAGCTTCCGTGAAGTGTACAGTGAACTGCTGGGCCGCTACCGCAACTGCGAGGCAGTCATCGTGGACACACGATACAACGGCGGCGGATGGTTACATAACGACGTGGCAATACTTCTTTCAGGTAAGGAGTATGTACGCTACGCACCTCGCGGCCGCTATATCGGCAGCGACCCGTTCTCGCAATGGACCAAGCCGTCGGTGATGCTGACCAACGAGTACAATTACAGCGATGCGCACGGCACACCTTACGTGTACAAGACTCTGGGTATAGGCAAACTTGTCGGCGCTCCCGTCCCAGGCACGATGACTGCCGTATGGTGGGAAACGCAGATAGACCCCACCCTCGTCTTCGGCATCCCGCAAGTGACATCGCTTGACCGCAATGGCAAGCCGCTGGAGAACCAGCAACTCAACCCTGACATCGAGGTTTACAATACCCCGGAGGACGTCGTCACAGGCCTTGACCGCCAGATCGAGGCGGCAGTTGCCGAACTGCTCAAGCAACTAGACAAGTAATTCAATCTTCACCTATAATAAAGACGGCAGTCGCGCCCATCGGCACGGCTGCCGCTTTTGTTGTATGCCGCTCGGTAGGGGCGCTATACATAGCGTCCGAAGCGACTGTGGGAATATGATACAATACACATAAAATCACCACACTACCCTACTGCTGCACGTGGACGTGTCAAAAGAGCGAATTATTGTAGGGGCGCAATATATGTTTTCAAAATTTTCAAACATCTTCCTACAGGGTTATGTATTGATGCAATATGTTTATAGGTTTACTTCTTACTGATTATCAAAAGTTTACCCTTGAGTTTTCAATATATATACTATTGTTCCATTAAACTTTTGACCTGTGATAGCG
Source organism: Porphyromonadaceae bacterium UBA7555 (assembly GCA_002478045.1). Classification (GTDB taxonomy): domain Bacteria; phylum Bacteroidota; class Bacteroidia; order Bacteroidales; family Muribaculaceae; genus CAG-873. The sequence continues at coordinate 94,922 of DLLT01000042.1, read as the reverse complement.
TGCTGTGAGTCAACGCTATTGTAGCGATTTTAACACCCGTTTTGACCTACACGTCCAAAAAGATAAATAATGAATAAACCGGCAAAAGCATATAAGAGTGGAATAAGAGTGGAATTTGAATAGTTCGTGGTTTATGGTTACCTTTGCAAAAGATTGCAAACGACCACTTGACAACGACTTGACAATGAATATATCCAAAGCACGCTTCGTCACCAGCAGTCCCAACGTGGACAAATGCCCCAACACAACTATGCACGAGTACGCCTTTATAGGGCGCTCCAACGTGGGCAAGTCCTCGCTGATAAATATGCTCACGGGCAATCGCTCGCTGGCTATGACCTCCGCCACGCCCGGCAAGACCATGCTCATCAACCACTTCCTCGTAGATGACACGTGGTATATCGTAGACCTGCCCGGCTACGGATACGCACGGCGCAGCAAGGACGACCGCCGCCGCCTCGAAGCGATGATCAAAGGCTATATTCTCAAGCGTCCGCAGATGACGTGCCTGTTTCTGCTGATAGACGGGCGTCACCTGCCACAGGACATAGACCTCGAATTTATGAACTGGCTGGGCGAGAACGGCGTACCGTTTGCCATAGTCTTCACCAAGCTGGACAAGATGACATCGAACGCAGCCAAGACCGTCACCGCCAAATACCTTGAGACACTGCGCGAATATTGGGAGGAACTGCCCCCAATATTCCGCACCTCGAGCGTTGACCGTCGTGGCCGCTTCGAGCTCCTCGATTACATCGAGAGTCTCAATACCCTACCCGTAAACACTTCAGATGTCCCAACGGTATAGTGCTGACAATCTTGCACATCATCTTTTTTCATTACTATAAATCATGAGAGGCAATAAAACACTAAGCATCTGCGCTTTTCTCACTTTCTTATTATCTGCACCCACAGCCACTGCCGAGAGCAGTTATGACATTGCAGAACTATATTCAATGACAGCACCAACTTCAGGAACAAAAGCAGTCGGCAAATACGACCAAATAATTGATGTTGAATATATCTTAACACCCACAAAAATCAACATCGGTAAATATGTCGTTGAAGTTAAGAAAATTGGTGATAATCTCTATCAAATTAGAAATACCGAAATTTGTATTGAGACAAGATATTGTCATGAGTGGGCTTCGTTTTTAGAGGAAGTTGTCTTAATAATTGACTCAAACTACGGATATACAAAGGGAAAGATTATTTTCGATTAGCAAGACAAAAAGCGTCCGAATTATATCAAATAAACGTTTAATACCTTACAGACAGCGGGCTGCGCTTCATCGGCGCAGCCCGCTGTCTGTATCATTCATCTATTAGAACGCGTCACTGCCGGGCGCACCAGTCGGCGGCGGCACGGAAGGCGGCAAGCCACGGCGTAACCGCATCGTTGCGGCGGCTGCGCAGATAGTGTCCGCATTGCCACGGGAATATGGCACGTTCCAAGTGTGGCATTATGGCGATATGACGTCCGTCAGGCGATGCGATGCCGGCCACGGCGCCGTCACTGCCGTTGGGATTGCCCGGATAAGCCCGATAGGCATACTTGGCTATGATATTGAAATTCTTGACACCGGCAGCGCCACCGAGGTTGAAGCGGCCCTCGCCATGTGCCACCCAGATGCCCAGCCGCGACCCGGAAAGTCCGCCGAACATCACGGTATTATTCTTGGGCACGGTAATGCCGAGATACTGAGACTCGAACTTATGCGAGCGGTTATGCTCCATACGCGGCATACGCTCGCCTGCCACCGGAGTAATCAAGCCGAGTTCTATCATCAGTTGGCAGCCGTTACATACGCCCAACGACAGGGTATCGCGCCGCGCATAGAAGGCTTCAAGCGTCTTCCGAGCCTTCTCGTTCCAACGAAAGCCCGAAGCCCAACCCTTGGCTGAGCCAAGCACATCACTATTGGAGAAACCTCCGCAGAATACTATCATTCGGACATCCTCCAATGTCTCGGCACCGCTCATCAAGTCGGTCATACATACATCCTTGACATCAAAACCCGCCAGATACAGCGAGTAAGCCATCTCACGTTCGCCATTGATGCCTTTGTCGCGAATAATAGCGGCACGCGGACGACCGTCGGCCGGAGCTTCCGGACGTTCAGCCATACCCTTTCCTCCGTTCCATTCGTGAGGGAAAACGTATCGCAATGGTTGACGTCCCATATTTTTACGACGCTCAGCAGCACATTCTTCGCCACTTTGCATGTAGTCAAGCCGGAAAGACGGCTCGTACCATATCGAGCGTAGCGTGTCTATATCGAAGCTATGGGTATCGGTTCCGGTCTTGACGTCAAGCATACGTCCGGCTGTAACCGGATGACCTATTGCAAAATAACGTACTCCGGCCTCTTTGAGTATCGCTTCGACAGACTCGGCCGTACCATTGTCCACCTGCATCACCACTGCCGGGTTCTCGGCAAACAATGCGCTGACTAAGTCGCCATTCATTCGGCTTGTCATTTCCGACAAATCGACTTCGAGTCCGCCCGTAGTATTGGCAAAAGCCATCTCCAGCAAAGTTGTCACCAGACCGCCGGCACTTATATCGTGCATTGCCAAGTCCTTACGCTTACAAACAATAGCCTGCACCGCTCCGAAAGCGCGTATCAGGTTCGCAGCATCTACTTTGGGTGCCTTGTCTCCCACAAGCCCCATAGTCTGAGCAAGAGCCGACCCGCCAAGACGAAGGTCATCTCCGGCAAAGTCAACATAATACAATGTCGAAGACTTCCTCTGCACCAATACCGGCGAAAGCGTGCGGCGAATGTCTCGTACCGGCGCTGCCGCCGAAATTATCACCGTGCCGGGAGCCATCACGCGCCGTCCGTCAGGATACTTCTGCGTCATTGACAACGAATCCTTGCCCGTAGGAATATTCACACCCAACGAGCATGCAAATTCGCTGCAAGACTCAACGGCCTTGTACAAGGCTGCATCCTGGCCCGAATTGCGGCACGGCCACATCCAGTTGGCACTTAGGCTTACACTCCGTAGGCCGTCCACCAAGTCCGCGCCGACGATATTGGTCAGCGCTTCGGCAATAGCTAAACGTGACCCGGCTGCAGCATCACACAACGCAGCCTGAGGTGCATGGCCTATTGATGTTGCCATGCCGCGGCGTCCGGTGAAATCTATGGAAACAACGCCGCAATCACTCAACGGCAACTGTAACATGCCTTGACATTGCTGACGTGCAACACGGCCTGTGACACTGCGGTCCACCTTATTGGTGAGCCAATCTTTGCAAGCCACAGCTTCCAAAGATAGAACATCGGCGATATATTTGTCAACGCAAGCGACATCATATCGGACAGGCGCATGGCGGCGCTCAACAGTATTATCCGTCATTACGGTCTTTGGCGAAGAACCGAACATATCGGCCATAGCCAAATCGATAGGCCGAGTCTCCGGCTTGTCATTGCCGTCCATACCTCCGTGTCCGAACACAAAACGATGGTCGCCGGTGGTACGTCCCACCTCATACATCGGAGCACGTTCGCGGTCTGCTATGCGGCGAATTCGTTCCACATCCTTACCACGTACAACCATACCCATACGTTCCTGGGATTCATTGCCTACGATTTCCTTGTCACTCAATGTAGGATCGCCCACCGGAAGTCGATCTATATCAATATATCCGCCGGTTTCTTCCACCAATTCTGATAAAGCGTTAAGGTGTCCGCCGGCGCCATGGTCATGTATCGAGACTATAGGATTGGTATCGCTTTCGCTGAGCGTTCGTATGACATTGGCCACACGTTTCTGCATCTCGGGATTGGCGCGTTGTACGGCGTTCAATTCGATAGCGTTGGCATACTGGCCTGTAGCGACCGATGAGACAGCACCGCCGCCCATGCCGATACGGTAGTTGTCGCCGCCCATGACGATGACACTTTCGCCTCTATGAGGATGGCCCTTGACCGCGTCGCGTGCTCGGGCATACCCTACCCCTCCGGCCAGCATTACCACCTTGTCGTATGCATACTCAATGCCGCCTTCCGAATACTCGAAAGTGAGCACCGAACCGCATATCAGCGGCTGTCCGTATTTGTTGCCGAAGTCACTGGCTCCATTGCTGGCTTTGATTAAGATTTCGGCCGGCGTCTGATACAGCCATACCCTTGGATTCATCATCAATTCCCAAGGTCGAAGATCGGCAAGTCGCGGATACGAGGTCATGTATACCGCCGTTCCGGCCAAAGGAAGGCTGGCACGGCCACCACCAAGGCGATCGCGTATCTCGCCACCGGTACCGGTAGCAGCTCCGTTGAAAGGCTCGACCGTTGTCGGGAAATTATGTGTCTCGGCCTTCAACGAAAGCACCGTCGACACATCCTTTTCCTCAAAATATGAGGCATATTCGCCCGACTCGGGCGCAAACTGGCGCATACGCGGACCGCGTACAAATGCCACATTATCCTTGTATGCAGACACCAACCCGTTGGGATTGGCCTCGCTTGTCTTTTTTATAAGTTTGAATAGCGACAGAGGTTGTTCCTTGCCGTTGATGACGAACTTGCCGTTAAAAATCTTATGGCGACAATGCTCCGAATTGACCTGGCTGAATCCGAATACTTCGCTGTCCGTAAGCGGTCTGTTCATACGCTTTGCAAGGCCCTGCAAATACTTGACCTCATCGGTGTTCAAGGCCAAACCTTCACTCTCGTTGTATGCTGCGATGTCCTCGATGTGACGAATAGGTGCGCGGCTTATATCCACATCAAATATATGTGCGTCCAAGCCGGCATAATAGCGTTGCAGCATCTTGTCATAAGCAGTATCTTTGTCGGCACGGTCAAATTGTTCGATACGGCGAATGCAGTCTATGCCCATATTTTGGCATATTTCGACAGCGTTGGTACTCCATGGAGTTACCATCTCGCGGCGCGGTCCGATAAAAGATTTTTTGATGTTGGAAGACACGAGACGACGAGCGCCGCCGAAGAGCCATGACAGCCGATCAACCTCGCTGTCCGTCAACGGACGCGCGGTATCAACTGCGTAAACCTTCGTGGCACCTTTCTTGAAATAAACAAGCATAGTGGTGTAGCGTGGGGATTTTAGAATGTGGATTACGCCGGGCACGGTGCATATCCGGGGACGGCCTTTGGTTGTGCAAAGGTACGTTTTTTAAGTGACGTCGGCAAACGCCGCCACTGTATTTCGGCACATTTTACAAGCCTTTAATCTACATTATCGCTGTCTCAAAAATTATTAGTAACTTTGCAGTGTATATGCGCCGTGCCTACGGGCACCCCATCAGCCAAAGCGTACTACTAAACATACACCACATATAAATACAAAACATGAAACTACTCGAAGGTAAGACAGCCCTGATTACCGGTGCCGCACGCGGCATTGGCAAGGCCATAGCGTTGAAATTTGTACAAGAAGGTGCCAACATCGCATTCACAGACCTCGTTATCGATGAAAACGGCAAAGCTACCGAAGCCGAGATCGCCGCTTTAGGCGTCAAGGCCAAAGGTTACGCCTCCAATGCCGCCGACTTCGCTCAAACAGAAGAAGTCGTAGGTCAAATACATCAAGACTTTGGCCGTATAGATATCCTGGTAAACAATGCCGGCATTACCAAAGACGGCTTGATGCTTCGTATGTCCGAGCAGCAATGGGACGCAGTAATCAACGTCAACCTCAAGAGTGCATTCAACTTTATCCACGCAGTGCTGCCCATTATGATGCGCCAGCGCAGCGGCTCCATCATCAATATGGCATCCGTTGTCGGCGTACACGGCAATGCAGGTCAAGCCAACTACGCATCGTCCAAGGCCGGCCTCATAGCCCTGGCCAAATCCATCGCCCAAGAAGTGGGTTCGCGCGGCATCCGTGCCAACGCTATCGCTCCGGGATTCATTGAGACGGCTATGACCGCAGCTCTTCCCGATGACGTACGCGCCGAATGGACCAAGAAGATCCCCCTGCGTCGCGGCGGTAAAGTCGAAGATATCGCCAATGTCGCCACCTTCCTTGCCTCGGATATGTCCTCTTATGTGTCCGGTCAAGTGATACAAGTGGACGGCGGTATGAATATGTAATATCCACAGCCAATACATATAAGAAGGGTGCGGGCACACCCCGCGCCCTTCTTTACATTTTATCCCCCGGATATAATTATTCTCTCCTTTTCCGAACAAGCACATGCTGACATACAATACCCAACTCAAAGACATTATACTGCCGGAGTACGGTCGCAATATCCAATCTATGGTGGAGTATTGCATGACCCTCGAGGACAAAGACGAGCGCACACGGTGTGCCTACTCCATCGTCAACACCATGGGAATACTATTCCCCGAAATGGTTGCAAACGATCCCGAAAAACACAAGTTTTGGGATCACTTGGCCGTTATGAGCGACTACAAGCTTGACATAGACTGGCCTTTTGAGGTGATACACGCCGATTCGCTTGATTCAAAGCCCGAACCCGTACCAATATTTGACCAAGTATCTACGTTTGAACGTCAGTACGGACGCGTAATCGAGCAAATGGCTCTCGTGGCTGCCGATATGGAAGAGTGTCCGGACAAAGACGCCTTCATCGAATTGCTGGCCAACCAAATGAAGAAAGTAATGACAGAAGCCAACGAAGACGTTGATGATCAGCGTATATTCGACGACCTCGCCGTGCTCAGTAATGGCAAAATACGCCTCACTCCCGACACGATGGTCTTACGCACATACAAGGTCACTTCCAACACCGGTAAGAAAAAGAAAAAGAAGTAACCGCAATAAGCGTTTCGATACATGTCGCGCACACCAGTCACCATGGAACAATTGAGGCCCATCGGCCACATTGTAAAGACTTTCGGTTACGAAGGCGATTACATTGTGCAATCGAACTATGATGATGCAATCGAAGATTTAGACTTCGCATTTGTCGAAATAGACGGTCTTCCGGTGCCGTTCAAATTGTCCGGCACAGTTTTCCATAAGGGCGAAATGTGGCGCGTGCGACTCCTACCGGTTATTGAGGACCAAGATTTGACGGGACATACACTATACGCCACCAACCACGACCTCATCAAATCGTTACACCGTGACGATGTAGACCAAGATAGTCAAGATTTTTTCATTGAAGACCTTATAGGATTCGATATCATAGACGCCGAATCAGACAGAACTATCGGGCAAATAATTGGAATAGAAGACTCTACAGCGAACAAATTGTTTATCGTCAGCCGTGCAGAGGACAATGGCCGCGAATTGTACGTTCCTATAGCCGATGAATTCATCGAATATATTGATGATTGTAAAATAGGTGTAGTACTGCCCAAAGGGCTTTTGGACCTATAACGCATTTTCAACTAGCAGCAACCCCAAGCATTTATTCACAGCAAATAATTGAAATAAGACTATGTTTGACGAAGATGATGCCATAGCATTTATACGCGCACAAGTCGGCGATGAAATTTCTTCGCTGTATGACGATGACGAAATTCTCAATGTCATTGATATAATTTGGGACTTCTACGAAAGCAACGGAATGCTTGAAATCGACTTCTCCGAAGACGATGAAGAAGATGCCGACGTAGACCTTGATAGACTGATGAGCACCGTACGTCGCACCCTGGCCAAAGATAAGCACGCAAAGATTGCGCCCGAACACGTCGAACCTATCGTCAATGCCGAATTGGCATACGAAGACTCTTTGGAGGAAGAATAATCCCCGCTCCATCGTTCAAAGATATGTCTCGTTTCTCTTTTTCAAAAAATCGAGTCGTTGTCGTCGCCATTCTGATGACGGCAGCATCCTGCTTCGCTTCGGCTGACACTCCGGATGCCGATGCGCCCAGGACACTCAAGGAAAACATTGCCACGCCGGAAGTTCCCAAGAAGTATTCCCCGGCAGTACAGCGACACATGGGAAATAACGCCAACCAATTTGCACGGCATAACCTCGAAGTTGCCATGCACCGCAGAAACGAAGTATATAGCGTAATCATTCCATGCGACACGCTCTTCAAAGCCAACGATGACGATCTACGTACACATGCACCATACTATCTCAACGCCTTCAAAGAACTGCTACGCAAACCAATGTCATACAAGATTCTTGTCGTTGTATACTCAGATAATACCGGCAGCGAGCAGTATTGCGACGACCTTACCGAAAAGCGCGCCAATGTAATTGCCGACTACTTTGATGATTTGGCCGGTGATATCGAGACCAACATCATTCCTTATGGTATGGGGTCCGATGAACCTCGTTCGGCAAACACGTCAGCCAAGAACAGACGGCGTAACCGACGCGTCGAGATTTACGTTGTACCCGAAGAAAATATTATTAAGCGTGCTCGTACGGGCACACTTAACTGACCCGAGAGCCGCACATAAGGAACAGCCTCATATAAGGTTGATTAAGGCAATTCGCTAAGATGCTTATCTTCACAGATAAACACACGACCCGGGAATTGGTCTATCATCGAATGATTGTGCGTAGCCACTATTACGGCCTTACCTTCGGTTGCGATATTACTTAAAAGATGGAATATCTGCTGTCCTGTTTCCGGGTCAAGGTTTCCGGTGGGTTCATCGGCAAGAATAATATCCGGATTATTAAGTAAGGCGCGAGCAATCACCACTCGCTGTTGCTCACCTCCGCTCAGCTGATGAGGCATCTTGTAGCTTTTGTTGGGCATACCGACTTGGTCAAGTACGGCAAGAATACGGTCTTCGCGCTGCTTACGATCGCGCCATCCCGTAGCAAGGAGCACAAAGTCAAGATTGGCATAGACGTTGCGATCCATCAGCAATTGAAAATCCTGAAAGACGATGCCCATGCGACGGCGCAACATTGGAATGTCCCGACGGCGCAACTGCACCATATCATATCCGAGTACTTGTGCATGGCCTTGCCCAGATACAGGAACTTCGGCATACAAAGACTTAAGCAACGTGCTTTTGCCACTGCCCACTTTGCCCACTAAGTATACCGGCTGTCCACTATCAATGCTAAATGTAACATCTTTGAGCACAACAAATTCCTTGCGACGAAGTTCTACGTCTTTATATTCGATCAGCGACATATTGTCTTGGATATTTTAATGCGTTTAATAATTCCGAACGGCTTAGTCCACACAAAAGTAAGCAATTTCTGCGAATAAATGCGTAATTTTGTATATTTAAAGAGGCCAAAGTCGCCTTATAACCGCCAAACCCCTTGGCTTCGATGCCCTGCAAAGATGCCATCGGTAGATTATGAATACAACAAATGAACATAACGTACTTTCGCACAGCTCTTATTGTCAGCACATTGGTTGCATCTATGACGCTATCGCAAGACACACAAGCCTGCACATCAATGATAGTCGGTGCACGAGCATCCGCCAACGGGCGACCCCTATTGTGGAAGCACCGCGATACCGGGACAGAACACAATTTCGTGGATACAGTATGCCGTCCGGGACAATACAGGTACGTAGCCTTATTCAACGGCGGCGACAGCCTTCGTTCCGAGGCATGGATGGGCCTGAATGACACCGGATTTGGCATTATGAATACGGCGTCTTACAACCTTGCACCGGACACAGCCAAGCTGGTAGACCGCGAAGGCGCAGTGATGTCCTTGGCATTAGGAAGCTGCCGCACCGTTGCCGATTTTGCCACACTGCTTGATACCCTGCCGCGCCCCATGGGTGTACAAGCAAATTTCGGGGTCATTGACGCTTATGGTAACGGCGCATACTTCGAGACCAATGACAACGGATACACAGCCTACTATCTCAATGACACCGAGGACGATGTGCTGATGCGTACAAATTTCTCGTTTAGCGGCAACGACTCTACCGGTTACGGATACGTTCGCTACGACAACCTCCGCCATCTTGCCGAGGAACGCATACAACATCACACTCTCACCCCCGCTTTCTTTACCGAGGATGTGTCAAGGTCTTTCTATCATAGCCGTTTGGGACGTGATGCTTTATGCGACAGTGCCCGTTGGGCCATAGACCAAGACTTTATACCGCGACGCATATCCTCTGCCTCTATCGTCATCGAGGGTATAGCTCCGGGACAGAACCCCAAAGAAGCCATAATGTGGACCGTCATCGGCTACCCGCCATGCAGCCACGTTCGTGCAGTCACCACAGACTCCGTACCGCCCGAATTGCAACCAACAGCTCCGGGATGGCGCAGCCCCGCATGCAACGAGGTTTTGAAAGCCAAATACATGGCCTTCCCGTTGCGTCGTCCGGGAGATAAGAAATACATAGATATGGATTATTTACGAGCAAAGATGCCTATAGAACGAGCATTAAGCATTAACGAATACGACACATACATCAAGAAATGAGCCCTATAGTTACAACAATACTGCTGTTGGTAATTTCCAATGTATTTATGACTTTTGCCTGGTACGGACATCTAAAATTGCAGACAGCAGGCATATCGGCACATTGGCCGCTGTGGCTCGTGATAATATTCTCTTGGGCTATAGCGTTATTTGAATACTCATTTATGATTCCGGCCAACCGCATCGGATACGTGGGCAACGGCGGACCTATGACATTGATGCAACTCAAAGTAACCCAAGAGGCCATTACATTGGTGGTGTTCACCGTCATTACAATGTTTGTTTTCGGCGGCGAAACCTTACGCTGGAACCATATTGCAGCATTCATACTGCTGGTAGGTGCCGTATATCTCGCGTTCCTTAAATGACGCGAGGTACAGGCACACGCCATACCTCACCATCCACACATACCGCACTGCATCGACACACATTCGATGCTGTGTCGTAGTTCATCGCGGCAGTACGTGGTAACCATATTGCCCCTTACACGGTTTTTTTGTACCTTTGCACAGCCAATAGCAGCAATTACGAACGACTTATGAACCATATACGCAACTTCTGCATAATAGCGCACATAGACCACGGCAAGTCCACTCTTGCCGACAGACTACTCGAATATACAGGTACAGTCGCAGCCAAAGATATGGAAGCCCAAGTGTTGGACGATATGGACCTTGAGCGCGAGCGTGGCATCACCATCAAGAGCCACGCCATACAGATGCTTCATACCATCGATGGTACAGAATACACCCTCAACCTTATAGACACCCCGGGACACGTAGACTTTTCGTACGAAGTCTCTCGTTCCATCGCTGCATGCGAAGGTGCCCTGCTTATTGTCGATGCTACCCAAGGCATTCAGGCTCAAACGATTTCCAACTTATATATGGCCATAGACAATGACCTGGAAATAATCCCCATAATAAATAAGGTGGATCTTGATTCGGCCAAGCCGGACGAAGTTGAGGACCAAATAGTCGAGCTACTGGGATGCAAACGTGAGGAAATAATCCGAGCCTCCGGCAAAACAGGCGAGGGCGTACCCGCTATTCTCCGCGCCATTGTCGAGCGCATTCCCGCCCCCAAAGGCGACCCAGAAGCTCCGCTTCAGGCATTGATATTCGACTCGGTGTTCAATCCTTTCCGAGGCATCATTGCTTATTTTAAGATTGTAAACGGCACCCTACGCAAAAATGATTTCGTAAAATTCGTTGCTACCGGCAAACAATACAACGCAGACGAAGTCGGTGTCCTCAAACTTGATATGCTGCCTACCAACGAGATTTCGGCCGGAAATGTGGGTTACATCATTTCAGGCATCAAGACATCCAAGGAGGTGAAAGTGGGCGACACCATCACACACGTTGCCCGACCATGCGACAAAGCCATCGAAGGTTTCCAAGAAGTCAAGCCTATGGTGTTCGCCGGCGTATATCCCATTGAAACCGAAGACTTTGAAAATCTGCGTGCCTCGCTTGAGAAACTGCAACTAAACGATGCCTCGCTCACCTTTACGCCCGAATCATCAGCCGCTCTCGGATTTGGCTTTCGTTGTGGCTTTCTGGGTCTGCTACACATGGAGATAATCCAGGAAAGACTCGGACGCGAGTTTGACATGGATGTCATCACCACCGTGCCTAACGTTTCCTATAAGGTCTACGACAAAAAAGGTGCAGTCACGGAAGTACACAACCCGTCAGGCTTGCCTGACCTCACACTGATAGATCATATCGAAGAACCGTATATCCGCGCCAGTGTAATCACCACCTCCGGCTTCATAGGGCCTATAATGACCTTATGCTTGTCAAAACGTGGCGAACTTATCAAGCAGGAATACATCTCCGGCAATAGGCTCGAGCTCACCTTTGACATGCCGCTTGGCGAAATTGTAATCGACTTCTACGACAAGCTCAAAAGCATCTCCAAAGGCTACGCATCCTTCGACTACCACCTGCACGACTTTCGTGAAAGCCGCTTGGTCAAACTCGACATACTCCTTAACGGCGAAAGCGTGGATGCACTATCCACCCTCACGCACGCAGACAACGCCGTGACCTTCGGTCGTCGTATGTGCGAAAAGCTCAAGGAACTTATACCCCGCCAGCAATTCGACATTGCCATCCAAGCAGCCATAGGAGCAAAAATCATTGCGCGCGAGACCATTAAAGCCGTACGCAAGGACGTTACAGCCAAGTGCTACGGCGGCGATATTTCGCGTAAGCGTAAGTTGCTTGAGAAACAGAAAAAAGGCAAGAAGCGTATGAAGCAAATCGGTTCGGTCGAAGTCCCGCAAAAGGCCTTCCTCGCCGTACTGAAACTTGATTAAATGTCGCATACGGAAGAACAACGAGATAAAGCAGTAAATACTCCGCGGAATTAGACACGTATTCACACACAGATTCTCACCACTTCTCATCACGTATGGTCGTATTTCCACACGCCAAAATCAACCTCGGTCTCAACATCTTAAGACGACGTCACGATGGATACCACGACATCGATTCGATTATGGTACCTGTAGGATGGAGTGATGTTCTCGAAATTATTCCGGCTGCTAACGAGACACGCCCGACTTTGAAATGTCATGGTAGTGAAGTCCTCGACTGTCCCGATGCAGACAACCTAGTCATACGGGCTTACAATACGATCAAGACGATATGCCCGGATATTCCGGCTGTACATATATTCTTGCAGAAGAATATACCCTCCGGAGCCGGCTTGGGCGGCGGCTCGGCCGATGCGGCATACACTGTACGCGTACTCAATATATTGTTTTCGCTGGGCTTGAGCAATGAATACATGGCAGAGATTACCTCCACTATCGGTGCCGATTGTCCGTTCTTCGTTTACGACAGCGCTATGGTGGCTTCTGGCATCGGGACAACGTTGCGCAAAGTTTCGGTTCCGGCACTAAGCGGTCTCACCATAGTCATTTGTCGGCCCGATGGTTGCCACGTCTCCACAGCACAAGCATACGCCGGAGTGACCAAAAATCCCGATGCAACGCCGGTCGAACACGTAACAAAACTTCCGCTGTCACAATGGCGCGCCAACCTTCACAATATGTTTGAAGACACGGTATTCCCATTGTTCCCGGCTATAGCTGATTTAAAGGAATACTTCTACAAAGCCGGCGCAGAGTATTCGGCGATGTCCGGATCAGGCTCAGCGGTATATGCTTTATTCCAAGACAATTCAAAAGCCTTGGCAGCATTTGATGCACTGAAATACAAGCACAAGTATATTGCTACACTATAAATCTGCCCGCTCGGTTCGAGCTCACGTGCGCCAACATTCAAAAATTCCTTGGTAAAAACTCGGTCAAAGATACCGCCTATGGCGAAAAAAATCATTATCTTTGCATCAGCATAAGACGGCTGTATTTTTTGCCACACATGGTGACGGGCATCACCATTGCACGGCATAAATATCCGTCACCGATCCATACATGAGACACCGATCATGCAATATATAAGCACCGGACACAATTCTCCCGCCGCTACTTTGGCTCAGGCTGTATTATGCAGCCACGCTCCGGACGGCGGACTATATATGCCCGCATCGCTGCCACAAATCCCTGACGCTTTTTTCCGCAATTTCCAAGGCATGACAGCCTCCGAAATCGCCTACGTACTTGCCACTCATCTTTTTGGTGGCGATATCCCGGCACAAGCGCTCAAGGAGATGGTAGACCGAACTATCAACTTCGATATTCCACTACGTCGCATCGACAACGATATATATGTCCTCGAGCTATTCGGCGGACCTACATTGACATTCAAAGACATCGGTGCACGTTTTATGGCGTCTCTGCTCAGACATATCGGGACCGGGCCGCTGCCACTTGATATCATCGTTGCCTCGTGCGGCAATACAGCCGGAGCAATCGCCAATGCAATGGCTCCATTGTCGTCCGTAAACGTATTTGTTCTATTCCCTCGCAATAGTTCGAACCGTCAACTCGAACGTCAGTATACCACTCTGGGCGGAAACATTCATGCCATAGAAGTACACGGAAGCATCGACGACTGCCACGCGCTTATGCGCCACGCGCTCTCGGACCCGATTTTACAGCGCAAAGCAATGATGACCTGTGCCAATTCGGCAAACATCGGACGGCTGCTACCCGAAACATTCTATTACTTTTACGGAGTTGCACAACTACTGGAACGCACAGACCGGCGTTCGCCCGAAATAGTCGCAGCAGTACCTTGCGGCAACCTCGGCAACCTCACCGGCGGCATCATAAGCAAGCGTCTTGGACTTCCAATCAGTCATTTTTTGGCATGCGAGAATGCCAATGACGCATTTAACGAGACACTTGCCGCCGGCCATCTATTGCCACGACGGCCGTCCGTACCAACATTGGCTTACGCCACAGACAAGGCGGACCCCACCAATCTACCTCGAATACTTGATTTGTACAACGGTGATTTTGATGCCATACGCCGCGACATTACCGGCGTGTGCGTCAATGACGCTGCAATCATCGAGGCCGTTAACGGCTGCTATCGCGCTACAGGATATATGTGCGATCCGCATACAGCAATGGGCTATTACGGGCTACGACACTATCTCCGTCCCGGACAAATAGGTCTACTCATTGCCACAGCCCACCCGGCCAAATCACTGACGGCAATGAACGCCATCACGGGACGAGCTATGGACTTGCCTTTGCAACTCAATACATTTATGACCGGTCAGGATCACCGAATTCGCATCAGTCCCAACTACGATGTACTCCGACGCATAATCTTAGACAACACTCCAACACCTCAATGATATTAAGCAATGACAAACAAACGCCAACTCAAGAAACACATCCGCTACATATGCGGCGAACTTGCCGTAACACTCCTTATCGCCAATGCAGGTGTACGTGGTTTTGACATGGAAAAAACTCCGGAAATAGTGGGCAAAATTGCCATACTCCAAGAGACTTCCGTGGCCCATGTATCTATAAGCTACGATAAAGTTGCCTCGGATTTCGAGAACCGCAAGGCATACAACGCCGCTCGCGCCAAGTACTTTGCAACAGCATACGCCAAGCTTCTCAAAGAGTTCGGCGACCAAGTACAAGAGATTGTAAAGGAAATGAACGCCGCAATGCCTCAAGAGGCACGTGACGCAATCGTCAAGGACTTCAAAGTGCGCAAAAAGGCTTGATTGACAGTCAATGTCTATTGCCTCGTCTATACTCAGACTTATGGGATGGTCCGTGGACATTTCCGTCCCGGACTATCCTAAATGCCTGATATGCGTTGCGCCGCACACTTCCAATTGGGATTTCATCATGGGCAAATTGGCATACGCGGCCATAGGTCGCCACGCCGGATTTATGATGAAAAGCACTTGGTTTTTTCCTCCGTTAGGATGGATTTTTCGCGCAATGGACGGAGTACCGGTATATCGAGGCAATAAAGGCAAGCATCCGTCTATGGTGGAGCAGGTATCGACAATGATGCGTCAGCGTGACAAACTGCAGATTGCAATTACACCCGAAGGCACACGTAGCCGTACCGCACAATGGCACACCGGAATACTACGTATTGCATATAACACCGGCGTCCCCATCGTACTTGCCACCATCGACTATCAAAACAAACGCATAACAGCCCATCGTTCACTGTACGCCTCCGGCAATCATGACTTGGATATGGCTACGATAAAGAGCTGTTACAATGCCTCGCAAGCAAAGCATCCGAAGAATTTTGACAATAGTCCCTCGGATACAACGTTCCAAAGAACAGCCGAAATGAGCGAAGACGACTCCCACTCCAACCGCCAATAAAACAAAACCCGACATAATATGCCATCTTTACAAGACCGACTGATTGTAACCGCAATTTCACTTAACATCGCATGGGGCGACGTCGACGAAAACATTTTCGCCGCTGCCGCCGCCATCGAAGCGCTACCCGATATACCCGATGTTATCGTTCTCCCCGAAACATTTTCGACGGGATACATAGCAGACAGCGAGCAGATAGCACGCGTAGCTCAAGACTGGCATAATTCCACCTCTATAGGCGCCATAACCGAATGGGCAAGAAAATACAACGCAGCCATTTGCAGCACATTACTTATCAAAGATGGCGACCAAATATTCAATAGAGCTGTATTTGTCGAACCATCAGGCGAAATTACATATTACGACAAGCGTCACCTCTTTGCACTCAGCAAAGAAGCCAAATATATCGCGGCCGGACGCCGTATGCCGCCGGTCATCAGATACCGTGGCTGGAACATCGCCTTGGCCATCTGCTATGACATACGCTTCCCGGCATGGTGTCGTAATCAAGGCTTACGGTACGACATACTGCTTGTCCCGGCCAACTGGCCGGAAGCTCGTGCGTACGCATGGCAAAACCTGCTTAAAGCTCGTGCCATCGAAAATCAGGCATATATTGTCGGGGCCAACCGTAGCGGCAGTGATGACTTCGGCATCTATGACAATCAAACTTTTATTTTCGATCCTATGGGTAAACCTATAAACAACGAGAGCAAAAATTCCACCGTAGTGTACGCCACCTTTTCGCGCGACACACTTCAGAACCTAAGGCACAGCTTTCCGGTAAGCCTGGATGCCGACAGATTTGACATCGAACTATGACGTAGTCCGTATGCCATTTGATTTTAAAGAATTTTCGCTGGACGACAGCGGCTGTGCCATGAAAATTGGCACTGACGGCGTACTTCTTGGTGCATGGGCTGCTCTTCCGGTCAAGGGACTTGTCCTGGACATCGGTACCGGCAGTGGTCTCATATCTCTAATGGTGGCACAACGAACATCCGGCAATCTGCGTATCATCGGTATCGACAGTGACCAAAATGCGATCAAGTGTGCACGGGCCAACGTGGCCGCATCGCATTGGCCCGAATCCGTCTCAGTCATACATTCCGGCTTCGAAGACTATGTTTTGCCATATCCGGCCAATCTGATAATAAGCAATCCCCCATTTTATACCACGGGGATGCTTTCGCCGAACAATGCACGAGCGACAGCACGTCATTGTAATGGTGCACTCTCTCCTGTCACTCTAATCTCCTATGCGGCCAAGCATCTCGCACCCGGCGGCTCTTTGGCTATGGTGACCCCGGCCGAAACCGAGCAGACTATCATATTCGAATCCACGATACAGCAAATGTGCATAGTCCGCCAATGCGATGTCATCACCGTCCCCGGCAAAAAAACTCGCCGAATTCTATGGGAGATACAACGTTCAGGCGATTCGACTGCTGCGCCGGAACATACCACACTGACCATACGCGGACAGGACGGCCAGTTCACCGATGATTACCGCGAACTTACTTCAGCATTTTATATTGATTTTTAGCAGAATATTTCACTATACAAGAATCCTCCAAGTTAATATTTACCCTAACACCTCACTACGAGACATGACAAATATCGGTTCAATAAACACAGTAGTCGGCAAAAAAGCCTTACTGCTCGGAAGTGGCGAACTTGGCAAAGAAGTAGCCATCGAACTACAACGCTTCGGCATTTATGTCGTTGCCTGCGACCGCTATGCTGACGCGCCGGCTATGCAGATTGCTCACCGCAGTCACGTATTCAATATGCTTGATGCCAACGCACTGCGCAAAGTTATTGAAGACGAACGTCCGGATTACATAATTCCGGAGGTCGAAGCTATAGCCACATCCGAACTAGTTCGCCTCGAAAGCGAGGGATACAATGTCACTCCAACAGCCAAAGCAACAGCACTGACGATGAATCGCGAAGGTATACGTCGCCTTGCAGCCGAAGACCTTGGCTTGCCCACATCTCCTTATCGATTTGCAGAAACCCGCGAGGAATTTGACGAAGCAGTCAAAGCCGTTGGTGTGCCATGCGTTGTCAAGCCCGTCATGAGTTCCTCCGGACACGGCCAATCAGTCATAAAAGCCAAAAACGATATAGAGCGAGCATGGGATATCGCCCAAAACGAAGGTCGCGCCGGAGCAGGACGCGTTATTGTCGAAGGATTCGTGGATTTTGACTACGAAATCACACTATTGACCGCCCGCACTGTCAGCGGCACCGTATTCTGCCGGCCCATCGGGCACCTGCAGGTCAACGGCGATTACCGCTACTCCTGGCAACCCCAGCCAATGTCCACGGCAGCACTGGCTAAAGCGCAAGATATAGCACGTGCAATCACCGATGCTTTGGGCGGATATGGAATCTTCGGTGTCGAACTGTTTGTAAAAGGCCAAGATGTAATCTTCAGTGAGGTTTCACCTCGTCCCCACGATACGGGAATGGTGACTATGATTTCACAAGATCTCAGCGAATTTGCCATTCACGCCCGTGCCGTATTGGGGCTTCCGATTCCCGAAATTCGGTTTTACGGGCCTTCGGCATCTCGAGCCGTGGTCATCGAGGGCGATAGCGATAAAGTAGTCTTCGAAAATGTCGACAAGGCTCTTTCCGTGCCCGGGACTCAGATGCGAATCTTTGGTAAGCCGGAAGTATGCGGACACCGTCGCATGGCTGTCATACTTGCCACGACGGACTCCGTAGACGAGGCTCGAGCCAAGGTCGATGAAGCTTTTGCCAAACTCACCATTAAAGTACTACCCCGATGAGCGACAAGAATAAAGACAATCGGCGAATTACATTTTTACTCGCATATGGAGACGAAGGCCGTGTAGACGTGATGTTCAGCCCCGAGAAGACATATTACCGTATTGACTTTCCAGAGACATTGGAAGACGGCGAGCTACCGGGATTGCATGAGCAATACGAGAGCTTCAAAGATAAGATACAATCCGCCTTTTATGGCGAATCCGAAGACACTGCGCCGGTTCGCTTCAAGTTCTTTATAAATAATGTTGCAGCTACGCCCAAGTCGCTGAATCACGCTTCGTTGCAACGTTTTGTTAACATTCTTGCCGCCAAGTACGATGAAATGACAGTGCTTTATCAGCTCATAAATTCTTGATATTTGCCGGAGATTAGATCCTTCGACTATACGTCATTCTTGGAATAGAATTTATCGAGAGCATCTTCCGATAGAATCTTGGTTATGCAGCATATCAGAAAGTGACGTGTACAGCCAATCGTATCCCGGAACGGTCCACCGGATAGCCTGGATAGCGGTGCGTCAAACGCCATATATAGTCCACGCGCAGGCACTTGAATATATTCTCGATACCGACCGAGGCTTCCACGTATGGCGTTTTGGACACATCGGTGCGCCCCACCCCGTCCGATGATGGGAAACTAAGTAGCGATGTATTGTCTGACGGATTATTGCTCCCGCTCAATTTACCCCAAAACGTACGCACGGCAAAAACTTCACGCAGGCGCAATTTCTTTAATAAAGGTACATAGTTGAGGATGGCTCCGTTAGCCCAATATGTTGCCTCTATTGATGCGTAACTATCCGTGATAAATTCCATAGCATTTATCAGCGCATAGCTCTCGGGCTGTATGGTGTATGTCAAGTTGGCATTGGGTATAAAGAGTTGGAAATACGGCGTATTGCGACTCCATACATGTCCGCCTTTGCCTATAAGGTCAAGATAGCCCCAAGCGCTCATCCAAAAGCGCTTTTGCACACTCAGCTGGGTACGGCATACGCTCCATCGCGACCCTGCTATATGGCGCGTGCCTATACGTTGCGACAGCATCACCACCGGCGCATCAAGATTGATGGGGAGTCGGTAAGTGCGTGTCTGATAGAACTTTTCGCCCGGCGCATAGCGCAGCTCCAAATCAATCCAGGACATATCGAAGTTGGATAATTCCTCGCCCGTCCCGAGAGTCAGCGGCAGATATGGACCGGGCCATTGGCGCTCGGCATTGATCGAAGCCGTTACCGAAAAACCATTATGTCGTTCGTGTGTGTATGTCAAAGTCGCAAGTCGTTGGTAAGTAACATTATAATCATCTCGGCGTTTCAGTGACAATATGAAGTTGTCCGGATTGGTAAACATATACGACTGTCCCGGATGATAGGTATCGTATGTCAAATTGAGCCGCAACGAGTGCACCGGAAATTCGCGCGAATGGTAGCGCTTGTCGTTGAACGAATATTCAGCTTCAACACCATATTTCCATTTATGGTCGCCAAATCCATAAGCAGTATAAAAACGGCCAAACCAATGCGGCGAAAGGTTGGCGGTCGTCATACCACCGGTCCTTAGCTTGAATCCTTCAATATCGTTGTAGGATGCCATAGCATTTAGCGGACCTATGTCAAAATATGATGGAGTAGATGTAGAGACATACCCTGAAAAGAGGATCTTCACCCCCTTTTCGATAAACCGATACAGTGGATAAGAATGCATTTTATCCATGGCAGACGAAACATTTCGCTGACTCTTGGGCAACTTGACAAGGCGCACGCCTTCCCAATAGACTGTATCTCGGCTTTCGGCTTGGCGCTCAATCAGTCTTTCACGTTTCTCGGCAAAGATTGTGTCCGAGCCCTCCGGAATTTCAAAGTTGTGCCCGGCATATGCTAAGGTTCTATTGATATATAATCCGGGAGTCCCGGGCAAGACAGAGCCTTCCAATGTAAGATTGTCGTTGGTGACAAGACGTGATCCATCCTTAGCACGTGAATACGATTGTTCAAGCCTCAGGTTTTGTATAAAGTTGAGATTTATATCCGATGAAATACGCATGTCTATATGATTGACGAACAACACCGAATCTGTTACATCGACTTCCATACTGCCTATAAAGCCAAACGATGCCTTATTGCGCGGATAAAAACTTAGCGGAACCAATTTTCGTCCCTCACTCGTCGTGATGGTGTCTCCGAGATAAAAACGATAAAAATCCGCCGATACGGCTGTCAACGGGCCTACGAAACGATTCTGTAGCAGCGTAATTTCGCCATTGAATACATCCAACGGACGCAAGATATCCTCGAGAAATGTCTGCATACTCTCTTGGTCAAAAATCCGGTCGACACCCGTGCTGTTATATGCTGTCACGATCTCGCGTAATGCCTTTGGATGGCGTCGATAATGGATGTCCGAGGCCGTTTCCTTGACCGAAAGCTGCATTATGGGCCGTCCTGAAATGTCGGAAGTATCCATGCAGGACCATAGTACCGGAAAGCGTTTCAGTAGCTTGCTTGTTGATGGATCTTTAGTGAAATTGTTCAGCGCGATAGATATTCGTTGATATTGATGATAGTTGTAATAATCGTTGCGTCGCGGGTCTTGAACTTGGCTCTGACGACGCAGCCGCTGCATCATATCCACAGCAGGATTGTTCCGTTTGCTGTATCTTTGCTTCTTGATGACTACCGCTTGTAGTTCCTGAACCTGCGGCGAAAGATACACGGCATACATATTCACCTGGCCTCGGCTGATTTTTATAGTCTTCGTCTCAAAAGCTTGGGCTGTAACCTTGAGCCACGATACCGTGTCGTGTACCGTTATCTCAAACACTCCGTCCGGCCCGGCTACGGTACTTCCCTTTTTAGCGGAGGACGCTATGCGTGCATACGGCACAGCTTCGTCCGTAATGCTGTCTTTAACAATACCTCGTACGAGATACGAAGACACCGGCGTGGCTGCCATTCCCGCGAAAGCAACTACTGCCAGTAAGAACATAACTATATAACGTTTTTCCATCGTTTGTCGGAAATATTCGCTAACTTTGAACAAAAGTTTCTTGTCTAATTCATTAGCTATGGCTGTCGAAATCGAACGAAAGTATCTTGTAAAATCTGATGAGTGGCGTTCTATGTCGTCCGCGAGCCGTCACTTCTGCCAATTCTATCTGTCTGTAAATCCGGACTGTACCATCCGCGTCCGCATTATTGACGACTCTTCGGCCTATTTGACGGTCAAGAGCCGCAACAAAGGCATATCTCGCGGCGAATGGGAATATCCTATACCGGTCGAGGATGCTCGTGCAATGATAGAACTTCATATCGGAAGACTTGTCATCAAACGTCGCCATTACGTATCGTTTGGCGGATATACATGGGAAGTGGACATATTCGAAGGCGAGTTGTCCGGGCTGGCTGTCGCCGAAGTCGAATTGCCGTCCGCGGATGCCGTTGTCTCTCTGCCTCCTTTTGTAGGCAAGGAAGTTTCGGGGGATGTCCGCTATTACAATTCGTCGCTCTCGGGCTCGGAGATATTGCCGCCCGAAGTGTCTTCGCCGGCCTGATCCGGCTGTCGCGGCTGCTTAGGGACATCGCGCAAGTTTAGGCGTACCACATTTTCGACATGCTGTGTATGCGGAAACATATCCACGGGCTGCACGGCCGTCACCTCATATAAGGGATCCAGTAACGCCAAATCGCGTGCTTGTGTCGCCGGATTACAACTCACGTATACTATACGCTTGGCCGCAGTTCTCAGCAACACGTCCACTACATCTTGATGCATACCGGCTCGCGGCGGGTCTACAATAATCACATCGGGATGACCATGCTCATTGACAAAATCATCGTTAAGCACGTCCTTCATATCGCCGGCATAGAATTCGGTATTATCTATGCTGTTTACATAGGCGTTCACCTTGGCATCTTCTATGGCCTCGGGAACATATTCTATACCCACAACGTGACGACAACGGCGACTGACGAAGTTGGCTATAGTTCCGGTGCCGGTATAAAGGTCGTAAACTAATTCATTGCCCTCGAGTGCGGCAAAGTCTCGCACAACCTTGTATAATTGATAGGCACCTCGCGAATTGGTCTGATAGAACGACTTGGGACCGATGCGAAAGCGCAATCCCTCCATTTCTTCTTCTATAAACGGTGCTCCGCGATACGGATATACTTCCAAGTCTCCGAAAGTGTCGTTGGCCTTAGTATTCACCACATATTGCAAAGAGGTAATCTCGGGGAAAGTCTCGGCCAGATTGTCCATAACAAGCTTAATTTGCTCGGCATTGTCTTCGCCGAAAACCATGACTACCATTATGTCGCCCGTGGTGACTACGCGCATCATCATCGTGCGCAATAGCCCATGCTGTGCGCGAAGGTCATAGAATGTCAACGAATGACTCTTGGCGAAAGTCCTGATATGGTTGCGCACGCGATTGGTTATATCATCCTGAAGTACGCAGGTCCGGATGTCAAGGACTTTATCAAATGCCCCCGGTATATGAAATCCTACGGCATCACGGTCCGTGAATTTTTCCCCGCTTGCTAGTTGCTCAAAGGTTAGCCAACTGCGATTTGAAAAGGTATACTCCATTTTGTTGCGATATTCCCATATCTCGGGAGAGCCGAGTATAGGATTTATCCCCGGAATTTCGACTTTAGCTATACGTTCGAGGGCGTCCGCCACTTGCTGCTGCTTGCATTGCAGTTGACGTTCGTATGGTATATGCTGCCACCTGCATCCGCCGCATATTCCGAAATGCGGACAGCGCGGCTTCACTCGTATTTCCGAAGGATGTACCATACGTGCTATATGTCCTATGGCAAAACTTTTTTTCTTTTTGTCAATCTTGATATCGGCTATATCTCCGGGTGCGCCAAAGGGCACGAAGACAACCATACCGCTTTCGGTGCGTCCCAAGGCATTGCCCTCGGCTGCTATATCTGTAAGCTCAAATGATTCGAGCGTCGGCAGTTCTTTACGCTTGCGTGACATTTGTCTGTTTTGTTATTTTCTATTTATTGTTGACTATGGGGCATTTCGTTGTGCATCAATAGTCATACATCAACTCGAGGTCATCCACATATAGTACTGCTCCATTGCCACCGGTAAAGTAGTCTCCGTATTTGCTGGCCGATGCAGTGATAAGTATGTATTTGGGCACTCGCTGTGTCGAGGTATATTTGAGTTCGAAGTCGAACTGAGTGTAATTGTCTACATTTTTGCCGCTTTCCATTTTACCGTAAGCCACAACATACGAGCCATTGGGGTCAAAGAGCTGACGATTATTGGGATTGGTACGAATTTCGAATTGCTCGGGAGTATCTACCAGTGCGCACCATATTATACAGGTATCCGGACGACCTTTAAGATCGTTGAAGCCTGCAGTGGTGGAGGATATGGGCGCAGTCTGATATTTGAAATATCCACGCAAACGCGTAGGCCGCTGTTCAAACGAACGGCCGAAGGCTAAGATGCCGTTAGTACCATCAGTCTTGACGTATTTCCCTATAAATAGGTTGCCGGCGGCAAGTTTGCCAACAACGCCGATGCCGACAAAACGAGTCTCGAGCTTGGCTGCATAGCCTTTCCCGGAGTATGTGTCGTCCGTGGGTACACTATTGCTGGCTCCTAGTGTGGTTGTTCCTTTATTGCCGGTGTCCCAATATTGTTCATCGCTTTCGCCCCATGGGTTCCAAACTTTACCATCGAGCCACCAGTTGTCCAAGCCGGCGTTCGGAATTTGAATATTCAATCCGGTAGTGAATTCGAGTGTGGCGCCTTGATATTCGCCGCTCACGGCTCTGGCTTCGTAAGTCGAAGATGGAGCAAGTCCTGTAAGACGTGCATAGAACGAACCACCTTGTATGGTCAGACGATCATACGGAATTTTTGTCCACGTTGAAGCTCCCTTGAGGCGATATTCGATATAGTTGTCTTCGCTGTCGGCGGCCGCGCCATATACCCATGCAACATTAGTCCAGGCATCCACGCGTACCGTAGTAACCGGCGACGTGGTCTGCTCAACATACACGGTCCATATCTCGGAGCGTCCGTATGCCTCTACCTGAACCTCTACGGGTGACGAGAAGTCTACCGTCTGTCCTTCGAGCTCGGGTGTTGACTTGGCGCCCTTGGGCCCGAGCTTGGCTGACAATACCTTAATCTTGGTTATATCGGTCTGATCGCTGACATACGCGACTACACGACGAGCCGGGATGTCTATGACTGTTGCGCCGATTTCACCGTCTACGGTGAAATATCTTTCGATGGTCTGCTTTGCCTCGAAGGTCCATTGCCAATCCTGGTATCGCCTGAGTGTCACCGTCTTGGGCGATGATAGGTCAAATGGTTGGTTTATAGTGTCCCCTACCACCGAGGCGCCTTCACTCAAAGTGTATGACGCTATTTTCACCGAATGAATGTCCACCTCTTCCGAAAGGTAGAAAGTAACCTTGCAGGCCATTGTATCTATGGCTGTGGGTCGCTCCTCACCTTCGGCCGAAATTGACGTAAAGTTGCATTGCAGCCTTGCATAAGGAATATCGTTCTCGATACATCCGCCGAGTACGCACAATAAGGCTATGGTCGCAGTGATTATATGTGTCGTGAATTTTGTCATCTTGATGTCTGTATTTGTCCTGTATACCAAGTGTGTCTTCAGACACGAGGCATTTCAAATGACGACCATCAGGCCGAAGTTGATATTGAAGATATTGAATCGGAAGTTGGCTCCGCTGCTGAAACGCGTACCTTCGTCCACGCCGTTGGTGAGCTGATGCTCTTTGCGCCACTTGACACCAAAGACGCCAAAGGAAACGTTAAATGCTACATTGTCCTGTATGAACACGGCCACACCGGGGCTGAAATTGAGTGAAACCTGAGTGACTGTGGTTCGTGTGTTCTTGGGCTCGTCATTGTACAGACGCTTGAAGCGTGACGACCCACTTTGAAATGACAAGTCGACTTCATTAAATACGCCGAAACGTTTGTCACGACCCAGGCCTACATAATTCCGATAAAACCCGCCAATGACATAGGACTCGGTGTAATAGCTGACATCTTTGAGTTTGAAGTTAATGTCATCGTCAAAATCAACGGCCAGGTTGGCCAAATCGGCCGTACCTCGGCTGTACGTCATCTTGATGCCTACTGATTGGTTGTTGCGTATAAAGTAACCTATCGTGGGGTGTATGCTATAGATTTTACCTTTGAAATCAACGTCTTTAAGCATATTTAATACTTGAACATCATCGGTGTTCAGTTCGCCATACGAAGCACTTAAGCCGAAGGACCACTGCCCTTTGGGTATAAACAAGTAGTTGTACAGCCCTCTGTCATATCTACCGAAATTGCGCTCGGGTATGATGATGCTGACGGTATCCGAGCCCACTATCACTTTCTCGTCAAGCATTTCGGCTATGCGCTGCCGGGTAAGTGAGTCTTTGCGCACTACTTGCCCGGACATAGTCACGGCTACGGCACAAAATACCGTCATCAACAGCGTTATACGCTTGAACGCTGTATTATTTAGTCGTATATTTATCATAGGTAAAATGTTACGCCAAAGGTTATCGAAAAGAGGTTAATTTTGAAGTTGGCGCTCTTTAGCGTGCGATTGGCTATATATATTTGGTCGGTGGTAGACTTGGTATGCTGATAATTGAAGCCCAAGACACCAACGTTGACCTCTATGGCCGAGTAGTTGTTGAGAAACATCACAATGCCGGGCGCCAGTCCGACATTCAGCGAAAAGTTTTTCTCGAAAGTGCCTGTGTAGTCTACTCCCGAGCCATTCTCCAATTTGCTTTGTCCTCCGCCAAATTGCAGTTGGACTTCATTGAAAAGCCCGAAACGTGTACTGCTGCCCAAACTTATGTAGTTGCGAAAAGCTGCAGTGGCATAGTAATTGTGGCTTATGCTGTAGAGATGGTCTACATCGTACGATGTCTCCGAATCCAGGACTACTTGCGCCTTGTCCAACTGGGTGCGCTGGCGGCTGTATGCAAAGCGTCCGCCGGCGGCCAAATTGTCTGCAAAGGAGTACATCAGCATTGGCGAGACTTTGAAGGTGTATGTATCACCGTTGAGGTTCTCAAAGACAAGGAACTGGTAATTGTCTTGCGAAGATTGCGAGTAGCTGACGCTGACGCCCGTAATCCATTGTCCTTTGGGTATGAAGGAGATCTGCTTAAGGCCTCGGGTGAATTTTTCTTGTGCCATCAACGGCATGACGGAAAACAGCGCCACCGCAACCGCGACCAGCCTCCTCATGCTTTTTGCACGACATTGTGCCATTATTTTTCTTGTCATATTGTCTCGATATGTTGTCTGTCTTGGTCTGTCTTTAATGTATTTTAATGTATCAATAGCTGAGATACAGCGAATTGAGCCATAACGAACTGCCTATGTATGCGCCTTTTTGCGGATAGGCTGTCACCGGTACGTGTGCATCCTCGTATTCGATATCTCCTATGTGTATGGACGATGATGCCATCAGGCACAAGCGGCAGGCTTTGACGCCACTAATGCCGTAATGTATTGGTATATTAAAAGCTGTCATATCTGCAGCTATATGCATCTGTGCTTCACCGCTGCCGATGACAATTTCTTGGCCGTCAGCGTCTTTTCCGTATATGGTTACACGTATCAGACCCGAGTCATACGTCGTTGCATCGGGCAGGTATTTATACGATCCGTTGAGTGCCGCAGGGCGCGAATGGAATGATATGCCTTCGTTGTACGTTTCGGTGAGCGTTTTGGGGTCGAATGTGTAGCTTCCCAAGAACAGCTTGCCTGCCGAGCGATGTGCAACCTTGGGCACGTTGTTGTTGTACGGTATATACTGACCGCGTTGTTGTATGTAGTCGGGGATGTCTGCGCCTTCAAGGTCCCAGCCCACCGAGGTCAGGCATATTACGCGGCTGTCATCGGACAGTGTCTCAACAATATTGCCCGAAGGCATCTTGTACCACGTGTTGGGCATAGCACAAGCATCGCTGAAAGTCTTGGCATTTACTCCGGCCCAATGCTTCTCGGGCCAAATGATTTTGATATCCGTGAAGTTTTGACGCGAAGCCACGGGAATTTCGCCGGCACTGTAGCGGCCGCCGCAAGGCAGATGCTTGGCTTCGTATATGGTCTTGACGTCCTCAAAAGTCCCTTGCGGCAACTCTTGAGCCGTCTCGGTGGTTATAGTTGCTGTCGTGGCCGGGGTATCGCCGATAAGGCATGCACTGACGTTGTAATGTTTTCCGGGAGTAAGACCGCTGACCACAACCGAATGTTTTTCGGGATAGCGTTCCCAAATGCTCAGTTTGGTATCGGAGGCATAGAACGTGGCGTAACTTGCCATAGCGGCTGCCGCATCTTCGCCTTGTGCCGACTCAAAGGTGATGTACATTGTAGTGGCATAGGCATCTATATTCATAGTGCATTGCGGCGCAGTTCGCGCTATGGTGGCGTACACACGCGGTGTACCCAAGTAATACACCACTACATCTGCGGGCGATACGCCGCCGGGCAGGGCAACGTCAAAGGACACCGTGCCTGAGGATACATCCACTGACCATTTGGAAATCGGGCAGTCGGTCTCGCCTTTGGATGTGGATGCTCTGACGGCAAAGTCGCTTTCTTCGACATTGGTGGTAGAGGTCTTCAGCGTAATTGTGGAGCGGTCGAGACCGACCACGGCGGGTGTGGCAGTCTCGAGGGATAGTTCAACGGCCTTTGAATCAACATCGAACATAAACGGCTCGGAACATACGCCGCGATTGTCAGTAGCCATAAGCGCAAGCCGTGTATATACGGCGTTAAGCGTCGGAGCTTGTTCGATCAGTCGTGTGAAATCCATTGTGACCGTACGGCGGTCGGCACTCACGGTATAAACAAAGCCATGTCGTTGCATCTCGACGAGTATTTGGCCCGATGTGGCCGAAAGCAAGTCGGTGGAGCCGTAAATGGAGGCGGAGTTCATCGATAACAGCAAGCTCGTCATCGGGCGCTCGGAAGTGGCGGTGATGACGACAGGCGCATCCAAGGGCACACCTTCAGAGACAGTGAGCACGGTCCCCTCGCGGATGTCGGCACTGCCTATACTCGGCGCTGGGGTACTCCAGAAGTCGGCGCCGGTGGTTATACGACTATTCACGCCTTGCCCGTTAAGGCTCAGTGCGTTGTCATCGCCGGATAATGTGTAAGTATAGTATGTGGCGGAACTGAGGTCGGCGCCGGCGGATACATCAAGTACAAAGCTACGGCTTGCATCGGCATTGGTGACTACAGGGTACAATGTCGCATTACCGTCGGCAACAAATTTGCCTCTCGTCCGGTCTACATAATGCATAAGGTCTCGCCCGTCACGCACCCATACTCCCATGGGACGTACATCCGCACCATGGTTCCCGATAGCAAGGGCTACGTCGGCATCTTTGATGGTGGCATCGAGCGTCACATCGGTGGTTTGGTCGGACAAGACATCGAATTCGGCGGAGACATAATATGACGGTTCGTTGTCATCGGTCGCATCATAGTATGCACTGACCTTATATGTCCCGGCGGGGAAGCTCTGAGTCGCATCAAATTGGTCTATGCTCTGCCATGTATGACTGTATGCACCATCGGCCGTGGTCATAGACATCGAAAGGCGGCTGAGATCTATAGGCTGTACGGGCGTAAAGGCACTGCCGTCAGCACTACGCATCTGTGCATCGACACCGATTGTCAGCCGTATTTTGCCCTGTCCCGTAGGCACGGGCGCCTCGCCGAACGAGCATCCGCCCATAGCCGTAGCCATTGACAGCACACATATCATATATACAAACCTACATGTGTGCGCGGCACGATGCGGCAGGATATGCCGCAGCAGCCCGAATCGACCGTTTTGTCGATTTCGAGACGCGCGTACTCCTTTCAACATACTGTTATTCATATCATTACACAACCCGACAACGTCTCTTGCGAGACATCGTCCGGCCATTATTCTCAGAAATATCCGTCAAAGTTAGCCATTTTTTATCAAATTTCCCCATTCCTCCGCCACTTTGTCGTTCCAAAAATCGGCCGACTATCTGATTATTAACACTTCGCAGCCCTATTATACCGCCTGCCGATGGCCTCGTTCTGACCTGCGTTTATTTATTACAATTTGGTTCGTTAAAATTTTTGAATATTGATTTTAATTGTTAACTTTGCAACGAATCTCACGCCGAAAAGGGAGCGGCCGCGGAGGCGGCCGCGCGGGCGGGAGGTTGTTTTACAATAAGATAGGCGTTTATTAACGCTTGTCCTTGTCTGTCCCCGAAATGTGGCAATTTCAGACACTCAGACCAAGGATGTGCGACGGTAGACGCTCACGGGTATGATATATGCCCTTGTCCGGCTGTACCTGCGCGGTACGGTGGGCAAAGTCTATATATACCATATCGGCGTGAGGTCTGCGTTGCTCGTTTGGTTTGAGTAAGGCAATGCCACATGCCTTGGGACAGCGGACGAGCAGCGGTAAGGCTCTCACGCCTGTTTTTCCATCACCATCAAATCACCAATCTGTGCCATGCCGAGAGCCCATAGCCACCACCTCGCGCCGCCATGGGCAAACGTTACATTG
This sequence comes from Porphyromonadaceae bacterium UBA7555, assembly GCA_002478045.1. GTDB lineage: Bacteria > Bacteroidota > Bacteroidia > Bacteroidales > Muribaculaceae > CAG-873. The sequence goes on along the minus strand of DLLT01000042.1, from coordinate 64,395 downwards.
AATACGATATAATCGAATACGAAAAGAACGGCAAAAACGATGTCGCCAATCCGGACAACTATGCTTTCTTCCATTCCTGCGAGTATCTCAGAATATTCGGCAAGAAGAAGAAGGAAGCTGATGAACGTGATATATATGGCTACGTAAAGGTTTGTGCCTGCGACAAATATTGCTGTCGACGTACGCGCCGATGCATATACCTGCGATACTACGGCAAGTCTATTGGGGCGAAGAAGATAGTATTGTCGTACGGTAATCTATGTCGGCTCAAACGAGTAGATTCCAAGAACAAGGAATGCCACAAAGTATGCGTCAAAAAATCCTGCTGGTTTCCATACTACTGGTTCCACGGCGATTCGGGTGTGTGCTGGCCGTTCCGTATTGCCGTAATCGGACTTGGCGCATCAATCCTTAGCTTTCTCAAGGAGATTATCTGCTGCATCACCAAATGCTGCTGTTGACCTAAAAGACAACATATATCAATCAATTACAACCTTATGAGTAATAACCAACAGAACTACAAATTAGGCAAAATCGACAAAAAGACGAGTTTGCGGTCTGTTTGGAAAGACGAGGCGCGGGACTTCACGCCTTGGCTGGCCAAGGACGAGAATCTCGCGCTGCTTGCCGATGCATTACAGTTAGACAGCCTGATTGTTGTCGAAAGAGAATCGGATGTCGGCAATTTTTCGCTGGACATCCTCGCAAGCGACGAATGTTCGGAGCATGTAGTCGTCATCGAGAACCAGTTGGAGGACACCAACCACGACCATCTAGGCAAATTAATCACCTATGCCGCCGGCAAAGGTGCTGATACGGCCGTCTGGGTGGTCAAAAGAGCCCGGAACGAACACCGCAAGGCTATCGAATGGCTCAACAATATGACGGGCGAAGAAATAGGTTTCTTCCTCGTCGAGGTGGAGCTGTGGACGATAGACGGCAGCAATCCGGCGCCACATTTCAATGTGGTGGAACGCCCCAACGTGTGGGCCAAAGCCGCTATTGACCGAAACCTGAGCAAAACCGAGCGTATGGAACTCGAATTTTGGGAAGACTTCCGTGAGTATGCCAAGGGACAGAAAGCCTATACAGCAGTGTTTACCATCCCGGGAGCTCTGCCACAAAACTGGTACAACGTGGCCGTGGGCACTACTAAATGCCATATCCGCCTCGAAGCCAAGCCGCAGAAAGGCGAGGCCACGGTCGGCATCTGCATCCCCAACAACCACGCCCTCCACCAGCGTATGCAGGCCGACGAGGACCAAATCGCACAGGCTATCGGCGTTGACAAGTCTAAAATCCTATGGACGCGCAACAAAGAGTCCCGCTTCTACATCGCCAAGAAAATCGATATGTACGACACCAAGCAGTGGCCAAGCATCTATAAATGGTTCTGCGACAATGCCGTCAAAGTCAAAAACGCAATCAAAGGATATATCTAACCAAAACGGGACTGTGCCATAAATGTGCTTTTTCGGCGCAGTCCCCTCAAAAAAAGAACAAACGATATGAAACAAAAAATCAAACGCTTAGGCTTGTTGCTGCTCCTGCTGACAGCAATCCTCACCGCCCATGCTTATTATGCGACAGGAATTGACGAAAACTTCGACGCCTCCTCCAGCATCCCCACTGGATGGACGCGACAGCAAGTGGCCGGCAACAAGGCATGGTACGTGTCCTCGTTCAACCGTAACCACTATGCCGTCATGACCGGATACATGGGCACGGGTCCCTTTGACCAGTGGCTCATCTCCCCGGCCATAGACATGTCCAAGGTCTCTAAAAAAGTACTGACTTTCGACACCCAAGTCAACGGACATGGTTCCACAGAATCCGCCCTGAAGGTATTCGTGCTCACCGCAGCCGACCCCGCCACCGCCAAGGCCACACAGCTCAATCCCACCCTGGCCACCGCTCCCGCAAGCGGATATAGCTACTGGGCCAACTCCGGCGAACTGGACCTGAGCTCCTTCTCCGGTATCATTTACATCGGATTTGAATACACCTCACCCGTGGCCGACAATTACGCCACCTGGTGCGTGGACAATATCTTGCTCAACCCCGAAGGCGGCCTAATACCTGGTTTCCTTTACAATGGGATACTGTTTGAAACGTTTGAGAACAGTGACTCATGTTACGTTATCGGCGGAGGAACGCCGGAACTCGTAATCCCGGCAATCGCAATAGATCCGGCAAATAACAAATCATATAAAGTTACGGCAATCGGATCGGCAGCTTTTAAGGGCACACAGTTAAAGTCCATAACAATTCCTGAAGGCGTAACAAGTATTTGGAACGATGCTTTCAATGGATGTCAGTCTTTAACAACCGTAAAAATGCCTCAAACGCTGAAATACCTTGGAGAAAGATCGTTCTACGGCTGTTCTAAGTTGGATGATATAACACTTGGGAAAATAAGGTCTTGCGGAAGCGAAGCCTTTAGCCGGTGCGAAAACCTAACGGCGATAGATTTGGCGAGTATGACCTCGATAGGTCGTGAGGCTTTCAGTGGCTGCACCGGACTGAAGAGCGTGGTACTTGGCAATGTTACCTCTTGGGGAAGCTATGCTTTCTCCGGCTGCACAAGTCTGACAAACGTAGACTTGGGCAATACAGAATCAATCGGTGATTACACGTTCAGCGGTTGCACGAGCCTGAAATATATCGACTTGAAAAAAGTGGCCACAGTCGGTGAATATGCATTTGACGGTTGCACCGGCTTGGTTAATATTGACTCTGGTGGCGTAAAAACATTAGGCCGACAAGCATTCTCTAATTGCTCCGGTCTAACGAGTATCGACCTCAAGAACGTGACCGAATTGGGCAATGGCGCATTCAAAGGTTGCACGGGGCTTACGGAGCTTGACTTGAACAAGTTTGCGCAACTTGGAACAAACACTTTCAAGAACTGTAGCGGCCTGAAGTCGCTGGGTATCCTGAAGGCAAGCAAGGTGGATGCAAGCACGTTTGAAGGCTGCAACGCCATCGAGACACTTGTGCTGCCGTATGAGTGGGGCGCGGACTTCAAGATGGCGCTGAGCGGCACAACGCAGCTCAGGACGCTGTATATCGGCGAGAATACGGCATCGATACCCAACAAGACTTTCGTCAACAATAAGAACCTCTTCGAGGTATACAGCAATGCCGCAACGCCGCCAAGCATAGGTACTGCCACCTTCGGCAGCGAAACATATACGTATGCCACGCTGTATGTTCCGCAGGGCAGCGTGAGCGCCTATAAGGCCGCTACCGGATGGAGCAAATTCGAGGACATCCAAGAGCTTCCGTTCCAAATTGTCGTCAAGGACAAGAAGGTCTCGGTAGACCGTACCAAGTCCATCCTTGTATCGGCTTCCGTCACCCCGGCGTCTGCCACCACGTCGCTTGTCAAGTGGTATAGCCTCGATGACGAGATTGCCACCGTAACCACCGATGGCGTAGTGACCGGTATGGCCGAAGGCGGCGTGACCGTCCTGGCATACTGTGACGGCATCACCGCTCCGATGAAAGTCATTGTCAAGAAATTCGACGGCGTGGAAGACGTCATGGCCGATGACCCGACAGAGTTGTCAGAATTTGACGTCTACAACCTGCAAGGCATCCGTGTACGTGCCAATTGCACGAAGGCGGAACTGTCCGAGCTGTCTCACGGCATCTACATCCTCGTATCGCCGCAAGGCCGTAAGAAAGTGAAAATCTGATATACCTAAAACCTATCTAAGTATATCACCCCGTCCCCTGCACGCCACGCCCACGCACGTGCAGGGGACACTTATTTTTTGGCTCGGCAAAGACTATGGGCGGGCAGTTTCGGGAGGCGTCGTACAATTTAGAGCGGATTTTCGCGTTATTTAAGGGTAATAGAATATCTAAACCCACAGAACAATAATGCGTAATACGCACATCCATAGAGCTATTTGGCTTATACTTGCAATCGTACTCGGCTGCGGCGTCTCGACGGCGCAGGTCAAAATACACGGAAAAATCACCGACGAGAAAAACGAGGCGCTCGAATTTGTCAGCGTGCACGTCCGCGGCACTGCCATAGGGGCGACCTCGGGACTTGACGGAACATACTCGCTGACAGCCCCGGCAGCGGACACCATACGCGTAGTATTCTCCTGCATCGGCTACCACGAAGTGACACGACGCATCATCGGCGCCAAAGGCGAGACCACGCTCAATGTCAAGATGGAGCCCGTAACCATCACACTGGAAGGCATCACCGTCACCGATTACCAAAAACAAACCGGCACAGTCCAAAGCATCAATACAGACAGCTACCGTCTGGCGCCGGATGTCAACGGCGGCAGCGTCGAGAGCCTTATATCCACTATGGCCGGCGTCACACAAAGCAACGAGATGTCCTCGCAATACAGTGTTCGCGGCGGCACCTTTGACGAGAACTTGGTGTATATCAACGGCGTCGAAGTCTATCGTCCGCAACTCATATCCTCCGGCCAGCAGGAAGGCCTGTCCATCATCAACCCCGATATGGTGGGCGCCATCGGCTTCTCCACCGGCGGATTTGCCGCCCAATACGGCGACCGCATGTCATCAGTGCTCGACATTACCTATCGTCAGCCCGAAGCCTTCGAAGGCTCGCTCAACCTCAGCCTCCAAGGCGGCGGACTCACAATAGGCACCTCAAGCAAACGTTTCAGCCAGTTGCACGGCGTGCGATACAAGAGCAATTCTTCGTTGCTCAGTTCTATGGACGAGAAAGGCGAGTATGACCCGCGCTTCTTCGACTATCAGACATATATGACGCTGAAAATTAGCCCCAAATGGACCGCCTCGGTACTGGGTAATATCAGCATCAACAACTACAAATTCATACCTCACGACCGCAGCACCAATTTCGGTACTTCCACCGATGCCAAGCAATTCAAGGTCTATTTTGACGGACAGGAGAAAGACCGCTTCGAGACCTTCTTCGGCGCCGGCAACATCACCTTTAAGCCGTCCAAGAAGGCCGAATACACACTGCTGGCCTCCGGATACCTCACCAACGAACTTGTATCCTACGACATCTCCGGCGAATACTGGCTCGACCAAGCCGGCACCGGCGGATCGGGCAACGATGGCGGCATAGGTGGCGAATTGGGCATAGGACGCTACTTTGAGCACTCGCGCAACCGCCTCAAGGCCTCGGTGTTCTCGCTGTCGCTGCGCGGCGCCAACGGCATCGCCGGGCACAATATAGCCTACGGCCTCACCTACAACCACGAAAAAATCCACGACCGCACACGCGAATGGGAACGACGCGACTCGGCCGGATATTCCTTACCCTTCGACCCCGATGCACTCCGCGTAGTCTACAATCTACAGTCAGCCGAGGACATCGCAAGCAACCGCCTGTCGGCCTACGTCCAAGACACGTGGCGCATCAATTCGTCCATAGGCTACTTCAACGTCAACGGCGGCATACGTCTCAGCTACTGGGACTTCAATAAGGAGACACTCGTAAGTCCGCGCTTCAATGTCGGATTTGTCCCAACACGTGCACCGCGTTGGACCTTCCGTTTTGCCACCGGCCTATACTATCAGACACCTTTCTATAAAGAATTCCGTCAGCCAGTAGTCGATGACAAAGGCAACTACACCATACATTTGAACAGCGACATCAAGTCGCAACGCAGTTTCCAGTTTATTCTCGGCAGCGACTACACCTTCCGCGCCTTTGACCGTCCGTTCAAGCTCTCCGCCGAAGCTTACTACAAAATCCTCGGCAACCTGATACCATACGAGATTGACAACCTCAAGATAACATATTCGGGCGTCAACTCGACATCCGGCTCGACAGCGGGAGTGGATATGAAACTCTTCGGCCAATTCGTCCCCGGAAGCGACTCTTGGATCAGCTTCTCGCTGATGAATACGCGCGAAAACCTCAACGGCGTCACCGTACCCCGCCCTACCGATCGCCGCTATAGTTTTGCGTTATATTTCACCGATTACTTTCCCAAGCTGCCTAAGCTAAAATTCAGCCTCCGCGGCATCTTCAGCGATGGCCTGCCCACCACAGCTCCGCGCTCGTCGCGTGACAAGGGATACTTCCGAGCGCCGGCCTATAAACGCGTAGACGTCGGCCTGAGCTATGCTCTGCTGTCGCCTTTGGCTGACGGACAGCAACGCTCAGGCTTCTTGAGACACATCAAGAGCGTATGGCTCGGCCTTGACTGCTTCAACCTCTTGGATATCAGCAATGTCAGCTCGTATTACTGGGTAACTGACGTCAACAATCTGCAATACGCCGTGCCCAACTACCTGACACGACGTCAAATCAATGTACGTCTCTCGGTAGACTTCTGAGGCGCGAGGAAACAGCTTCCTCATTCCTTGTACGATAAGCCGAGTAGGGCAAAATACACCACGACGGACTCAGGCATCGCGTCAGACAGCACAACCGCGGTTATGCTGTCTGACGCTTTTTGCGTAACTTTGCGGACACAAACCGAGTACACCACGCCCAAAAATGGATAATTCGACCGAGACACATACACCCGCGTCCGCTCACCTACTTTGGCAGATGTTCGTGACGTTCTTCAAGATAGGAGCATTCACCTTCGGCGGCGGATGGGCTATGATTTCGATTATAGAGCGCGAAATCGTCACCAATCACCGCTGGATAGACCGCGAAGAATTCCTTGACTTGCTGGCCGTAGCCCAGTCGCTTCCGGGCATCTTGGCCGTGAATATTGCCGTAGCCGTAGGCGATCGCGTAGCTATGCGCCGAGGCAGCATCGTTGCCGCCCTGGGCACTATACTGCCATCATTTTTGATTATCCTGGCCATTGCCATATTCCTCACACCCGAACTTATCAACAACAATCCCACGCTCGTCAAAATCTTCAAAGGCATACGTCCGGCCGTAGTCGCACTGATAGTCGCGCCCGTGATTTCGGCGGCACGCGCGGCACACATCAATTGGCGCACAGCCGTCATTCCCATAGGTGTGGCACTGCTGATATGGTCCAAATTGCCCGTAGTCTCCAATCCCATACTTTGGATTGTTCTCGGCGCCGTTGGCGGCATCTATGCATTCAGGCATAGTATGCACAATGTCTCCAAGTCCGAGGAGGGACACGCCCGATGATATACCTGCATCTGATTTGGAGCTACCTAAAAATAGGTCTCTTCGGCTTTGGCGGCGGATATGCCATGCTTGCC
>DLLT01000042.1:38600-57083 GCA_002478045.1 Porphyromonadaceae bacterium UBA7555 | reverse complement strand
GACATCGTAGCCATATCGCAGATGACTCCCGGTCCTATCGGTATCAACTCGGCCACATATATCGGCTACACGGCTCCGGGAGTCGCAGGATTCGACGGCTGGTGGTGGGGCGTACTGGGCTCACTGCTATGTACCTTGGTCGTGATGATTCCGTCATTTGTGCTCGTGTCGCGTCTCAACCATTATATCATACGCCATCGCGACAGCGAGTACATCAAAGGCATTTTTCTCGGCCTACGCCCCGTAGTGGTGGGGCTGATAGCCTCAGCGGCATTGCTGCTTATGAATAGCGACAACTTCGGAACCGAGACCTATGACGTCGTGGCAAGTATCGCAATCTGTATCGCGTCCTTCTGCGTGGTATTTTTCACAAAAATACACCCCATATGGGCCATCGTGGCCGCCGGCATCGCAGGTCTATTAATATTTTGACATCTATGGACTATAACGAGACGCTACAATACATATACGCACGACTTAAGACATTCCACCATATCGGACAGAATGCTTACAATCCGGGACTCGAGAACATACGCGCATTGTCAGCCGCCTTCGGCAATCCGCACCAAGGCCTTAAATGCGTGCACATCGGCGGCACCAACGGCAAAGGCAGCACAGCACATACCGTCGCCGCCGTACTTCAGGCCGCCGGATACCGCACCGGCCTATACACATCCCCCCATCTTATGGACTTTGACGAACGCATCCGAGTCAACGGCACGCCTATCGATCACAATTACGTAATCGACTTTGTGCAACGTTATATGTCTATGGACATCCACGAATGCGACCCGTCTTTCTTCGAACTGGCCACAGTGATGGCTTTCGAGTACTTCAAGGAACAGAAGGTAGACATCGCCGTCATCGAAGTCGGCCTCGGCGGACGTCTCGATTCGACCAATATCATCAACCCGGAAGTGGCGGCCGTCACCAATATCTCGCTGGAGCACACTGCCATCTTGGGTGATACACGTGTAGCCATAGCAGCCGAAAAAGCCGGGATATTCAAGCCCGATGCCGATGCCGTTTTGGGCGAACCGGATGACGAGATACTGCCCGAATTCCGCAAAGCCGCAGCATCTGCCGGCGTCTCGCTCACCATTGCAGCACCATTTTGGACGCACATAGACACCGATAACAACGGGACGTACATCTACCGCGGCACACGTTGGGGAGATATCAGGGGACAGCTCACCGGCGAATGTCAGAAAGCAAATGCCGCCACGGCTATGGCCGTCATCGAAGCCCTCATAAGACGCGGATGGCATATCGACGAGGCGGCCATCCGCCACGGCTTTGCTCACGTGACAGACACCGGACTTGTAGGCCGCTGGAGTATACTGCAACGCCATCCCACCATAATATGCGATACCGGACACAATCCCGGATGCTGGCAGTATATCACACCTCGGCTTGCTGCTATAGATCCGCACAAATTGTTCATTGTCATGGGATTTGCATCAGACAAGGATTATGCAGACATCCTGAAAACAGTACCGCACGACGCTCATTATTTCTTTGTAGCGCCTGATACGCCACGCGCGGCACAAGCCGTCGATGTGGCTGCCGCCGCCGCTCGTGTCGGCATTCGCGGCGAAGTCTGCGCTTCCGTCTCCGATGGCTACCACAAAGCACTTGCCGCCGCCACAGCGAAAAGTGACGACGGCAAGGATGATGCTGTTGTTTTTGCGGGCGGAAGCAATTTCGTCGTTGCCGAAATGCTTGCCGCACGCCGAAAAAACGCCGCAATTTAAGGCATCCGGCTCGGCAGTCTACGGTTTAGCGGAGCGCAATGACTTCCACCTCCACAAGCACGTTCTTGGGCAGAGTCTTCACAGCCACAGCCGAACGAGCGGGATACGGAGCGGTGAACACCGAAGCATACACCTCGTTCATTGCGACAAAATCGCCCATATCCGCAAGGAATACCGTGGTTTTGACCACATTGTCCACCGTCAAACCGGCTTCTTTGAGTATAGCGCATACGTTGGCAAGGGACTGCTTGGTCTGTGCCTTGATGCCTTCGGGAATTTCGCCGGTAGCCGGATTGATGGGAATTTGACCGGATGCGTATACGAATGTTCCGGTGTCAATGGCTTGGCTGTAAGGGCCGATTGCGCCGGGAGCGGCGGATGTTGCAATTACTTTCTTCATTATTCTATTTTATTTGATGGATGATTAGGATAACCTTTCGTCTATTGGTTTGGGTAATCTGTATTCTCTATAAGTGAAGCTACGGGGTTCGTATCTGCCGTTTTAGCGGCCTTACTTACGCGGTCAAGAGCCGTGCCAAGCTTGCAGAAAGCCGTGTCAAAGCCCTCAACAAAATCATTGTGTCCATATTGATGAAGCACATCTACAATATGTCCGACCGTCAATTCCGATGTAGGCCGCGCCGGCTGATACCCGACAATCATATCCTTTGAATCGATTATGACGCAGTTGATAACTCCGGCATGCGTCAACTCGTCAACAATTGTTGTCACAAGTCGCGGCGGAATATTGTATACTCGAGATAAGTCGTTGTCTGTCGGAGGAGTGATGCCCTTGTCAAAACGATAAGCGACCACAGCACTCACTGCCACAGCAATCTTTTGGTAGTAGTTCCACGAAATATGCTTTATGTCCTCGTTGTACGAAAAATGGTAGATGCTTTGCGATGTGTAGCATATCAAGGCACCGCTCAGCGTGACCACCCACGTCAATTGAAGCCATATAAGAAGTAGCGGCAGAAATGCAAAGCTACCGTAAATGGCATTGTAATGCGTCACATACACCTGCCCCGTCACGAATAGCCATTGCAGCAAGCGGAAGCCCGTACCGGCGAAGACTCCGGCAAGCAAGGCATTGGATATACGCACTTTGGTATTGGGTATCAAAATATATGCCGCAGCGAAAAACAACCACGTCAACAACCAGGACGCACATTCCAGCAACACCGAAATCATCGGGGTAGCGATTTCATAATCAAACAGATGTTGCAACGTATTAGAAACAAACAAAGCCAAGCCTCCCGAGCATATCAGCAATATGGGTAATATAAGCAGCGTGGCGGTATAATCCATCATCTTGCGCCAGAAACTGCGTCCTTGACGTATGCCCCAAATTCGATTGAAAGCACCCTCAACATTACTCAGCAGCGAAATCAGCGTCCATAGCAGCAATACAACGCCCACCCCTACAAATACACCTTTGCCCGTATATCCGAGATACGAATCTATGACCTCCATAGCATGGCCCACGACCTCGGTCTGTCCCGGGAACATTTCATACAATTGGTTTTGCAAAAACGTCTGTATACCAAACCCTCGTCCCACGGCAAAAAGCATAGCCAAAGCCGGGACTATAGCCAGCAACGTACGATATGTCATGGCACACGCCTGCGACTGCAAATTGGTATTCATAAAGGATTTGACCGAGAGGTTGAGTGTCTTGATCACTTTAACTCCCGGCGTATCGCGCGTGTCGCTCCACACCCCACCGGCACAGTACTGCCACTGCCTTTTCAATAGTGTCTTAACTGTATTCATGCTATCGGTCAAACACCTTTTCATCTTATGTCGTTTTGCATCGTCTGTGTCATTCATACAACTCTATCGTTCTGAACCATAAAATAACACCTGTAAGGCTTATCCCGTAAACGCCGCTGTCGATAACGTTATGAAGTCCCAACTCCGGCATTTATGCCTGCCAAGCAAGAGCAAAAGTACACATTAATCCCGAGATTTTTTGTAATTTTGCAGAAAATATGCGATCGACAATGCATAGAGTACTTATCACCGGTGCCAACGGGCAACTCGGTAGGGCTTTTGTGTCATCATTAGGCAATGATGACACCTTTGACGTGTATGCCTGCGGACATTCCGACCTCGACATTTGCAACGAAACAGCCGTCAGCCGGATTCTCGCCGATTTCAGAATTGATATCCTGGTGAACTGCGCCGCATACACAGCCGTAGATGCCGCCGAGGACTATCCGCAAGAAGCCGATGCAGTCAACCGGCAGGCCGTAGCCGCGATGGCTTGCGTATGTCAACGCCGGGACGTGAAACTGATCCATTTCTCCACCGACTATGTTTTTGACGGTCAAAGCCGACGACCTTATCTCGAAACAGATGCACCGGCACCGCTTAATGCCTACGGCCGCTCCAAGTTGGCCGGCGAGACTGCAGCACTATCAATATGTCCGAACGCCCTGGTTATACGCACCGCAGGCGTATACGCCGCTTGGGGGCACAATTTTGTCCGCACTATCTATGGTAAACTTAAAGACCATAAGCCGCTACGCATCGTTGCCGATCAGTTGATGTCACCCACCGAAGCCACCACATTGGCCGGTGCCGTACGCGACATTATTATCTCCGGCAAAAAAGCCGCAGGCATCTTCAATTATGCCAACCGTGGCGAAATATCTTGGTACGATCTTGCCACAGCTATCGCTCGCATAGGCGGATTTGATGAATCATCCATTACCCCTATCACTACAGCCGAGTATCCGGCCAAAGCCGTACGCCCGGCCTACAGTGTACTGGATACTTCGCTGATACGCCGCACATTCGGCATCAAAATACCGGACTGGCAATCCGCCTTATGCCGGGTTGTACAACAACTACAATAACATCTCTCCACAACCACTGACGATACAGACCATACACCAACAATAACTTATGTCCGATCTCGACACCGAAATACAACGCCGCCGAACATTCGCCATCATCTCGCACCCGGATGCCGGCAAAACAACCCTCACGGAGAAATTACTGCTCTTTGGTGGAGCAATACACATCGCCGGAGCCGTAAAATCCAATAAAATCAAGAAAACCGCGACATCCGACTGGATGGACATCGAGAAACAACGCGGCATTTCTGTCGCAACATCGGTCATGGGCTTTGAATACGATGGATACAAAATCAATATTCTCGACACCCCGGGCCACCAAGATTTTGCCGAAGATACATACCGCACACTCACAGCCGTCGATTCGGTCATAATAGTCGTTGATGTCGCCAAAGGCGTTGAGGCCCAGACACGCAGGCTGATGGAAGTCTGCCGCATGCGATGCACCCCGGTCATAATATTTGTCAATAAACTGGATCGCGAAGGCCGCGACCCCTTTGAAATATTGGACGAACTCGAAGCCGAACTCAAAATCGGAGTACGACCTCTCAGTTGGCCCATAAATATAGGTGCACACTTCAAGGGCGTGTACAACATTTACGAAAACACGCTTGACCTATTTACGCCCAACAAGCAGAAAGTCAGCGAACGCGTCGAAATTACAGACGTCCACGACCCGGCTATAGATACTGCCGTAGGTCCGGTGGATGCAGCCAAACTACGCGAAGACCTTGATCTGATACAAGGCGTATACCCGGACTTCGACCGCGAACAATACTTAGCCGGACAGATGGCGCCGGTATTCTTCGGTTCGGCGCTCAACACTTTCGGCGTCAAAGAACTGCTTGATTGTTTCGTCAAAATAGCCCCATCGCCTCGTCCCGTAGTTACTGCCGAGGACATCATCGTAAGACCTGAAGATCCTGATTTCAGTGGATTTGTATTCAAGATACACGCCAATATGGATCCCAACCATCGCAGCTGCATAGCCTTTGTCAAGGTCTGCTCAGGCGTATTCCATCGCAACCACAACTACAAGCAAATGCGCACAGGCAAGATAATGAAATTCGCCGCCCCCACCGCATTTATGGCTCAGAAAAAAAGCATCGTAGACGAGGCGTACCCCGGTGACATCGTCGGCATACCCGACACCGGCAACTTCAAGATCGGCGATACACTCGTTGAGGGCTCGCGCGAGCTTCACTTCAAAGGCTTGCCAAGTTTCTCGCCCGAAATGTTCAAGTATATCGAAAACACCGACCCGATGAAATCCAAACAACTTGAAAAAGGTATACATCAACTAATGGACGAAGGTGTGGCGCAGCTCTTCATTAACCAATTCAACGGACGCAAAATCATCGGCACAGTCGGGCAACTGCAATTCGAAGTCATTCAATATCGACTATTACACGAATATGGGGCTCAATGCCGCTGGGAACCCATATCGCTCTACAAAGCGTGCTGGATTGAATCGGACAACGAAGCATCGCTGGAGGCCTTCAAGAAGCGCAAATACCAGTATATAGCCACCGACACACAAGGTCGAGACGTCTTCCTTGCCGATTCAAACTACGTCCTGCAGATGGCTCAGCACGACTTTCCCGACATTAAGTTCCATTTTTCAAGCGAATTTTAGCCCGAGATGGATAGCCCCGGAGTTCACACACACGCAGCATAGAAACGTGCCACAATGCACAGCATGTCAGCGAAAAGCATCTGGGGCGTTTCTTATTTTTATTCGGCTTTTGCGCGTGCGTATGCCGAATAAATGGACATCAAAGCAATGCAGTGGACAATTGATTCACGCAAGCGCGAAGTCGAGCCGCGTCCAATATCACAAGGCACAAAAGCAGTAATGTTTCTAAAGCTCTGCTCGGTCTTTATTATCGCATTGCATGAAGGAATAATACGACATAACCCGACAATCGGTGTCGAACGCTTCAAAGAACCTGAGTCTGAACGAGAATTTCTGACGATTGATGAAGTCAAACAACTTCGCAAAACTCCGCCGCCAAACAAAGACTTGGCTCAAGCGTTCTTCTTCTAATGTCGGGCTCGGCCTTGGCCAAAGCTCGCATATGCGCCTCAAATTCTCCGTTCTTACGGTCTATCTCCTCGGGGCTATCCTTGATGTCGATATGCGGCGTCACAGGCCTCCATTCGTCCGCAACTTCATCGTGCTGCAGCCATAGGCGGTTGACGCTTACCAAGTCGCTGGGATGCGACAAAGCATAATTCAGGAAGCACTGCTTTACCTTGTTCTTCTCGGCCTGCATTATCGCACTCTCGGCCATGCCGGCTATCGCTACAAGGGGATCGTCGGCCTTGCTGGCTCGCCCCTCGGCTTTCTTCATCACGTTGCCGCTGCCGCCACGCTGCCGCAAGTAGGCATATACCTCGTCTGAGGTCGTCTCGTCCCAGCCGCGCAACGGTATGTAGTACTCGTACATATCGCGCACCTGCTCGTAGGTGTCACGACTGATTATGCCGCCGTCATACAAGGTCTTCAGCGTCTTCTTGGTGGCCGCATTCACCGCCTTCCACAACGCCTCAACCTGCTCGGCGCTCTCCGCACTCTCGAAGTCATCGACCATCACGCGTGCCGCTCCTTCGGCTGCCTGCCAATCATCAAGCCCCGTCAACGCCGTCAGTCCGGCAAAGTCGCGCTCTGTCTCCTCGCCGTTCTCCGCGGCCTGCTTGCGCATATACTCGTTGCGCTCCAGCCCGTGCTTGGCCATCATATAATCTATCACGCGCTGCTTGCCGCGCATTCCTCCGGCCAACTTGGCCATCATATAATCTATCACGCGCTGCTTGCCGCGCATTCCTCCGGCCAACTTGGCCACAGCATCCGTCAGCGGCTTCATATACCTGTCGGCATATATCCGCTGCGATTCCATCACCACACTGCTCATGCGGTTCTCGGCAAGGTAGGCATTCTCGTATCCGGGTATATCGGCTATGTCCCTATTGCTGCCACTGGCCTTCTCAACTGCCTTGTACAGCGTCTTCAGCCCAAGCATACTGTCCTGGAACGCCTCGGTCATCTGATAACGGCTCGTCCGTATTATCGGCTCGTACAACGCCCGAGCCAACGCCTTGTCGCTACGCACAATATCATCCCCATCCCGGAATTTTATGCCGCCATCACGGCTCTCATCGCCCAATATCTCCTCGACAGGTTTCTTGAAGTCTATCACCGGGTCTATAATACGCACCTTGCCATTCTCATCAATGAACGCATTGTCACCCTCTACATCCGTAATCTCTATCTCATCGTTGCCGAAGTGGTAGCCATCTATCCGCCTCAGCCCTTTCTGTGCAAGACAATCCGCAACCTGTTGCGCACTCGCACGCTTTGTCGAACGCACCAAGTCCTGCGACAGCACTATGCGCACATCTCCCAAGTCGTCCGTAATGCCCTCAAAAGTATACGCTGTCTCCGGGAAATACTTATTGTGTACAAGGTACTCGTATATCGCATCCTCGGGCTGCACTCCGAGCTTCATCGCCGCCGACGCATACGGGTCTTTTACCTTGTAGACCTTGCCTGCATCATTGTTGATATATACCTCGCTCTCTCGCGACTGCTTATGCTTGCGCTGCCCTAAGTCACGGATACGCTCCTTGGATATATACAACCCATTCTCCTTGGCTATATCTACCAGCCTTTCGGATTCCGCTTCGCGTCTATCTCTCTCGCTGTCGTCAAGATGTTGTCTTCTGTTAGTGGCCAGTCCTTCTTCGAACACTCGAACAGAGCCTCGGTCGCCAACGGACGCCAGTCTGCCGGAAGCGTCTCCAGCCATTGATTGGCTGTCATCCCATCTTTTCTCCGAATTATGTTTGTTACTATTATCTTGTCCAAGTCTTTTTCCATATTGCAAATTTACTGTTTCTTTTTGATTTCCGCCTCCGTCACGGCCTTTATTCTCTTCTCCATACCCGGTCTTTCTCCGCATCACCTCTGTATCGGCTGCGTCAAACACGGTCGGGTTGCCGCCATTCTTCTTGCGCTTAAACGCTTCGTGCAGCACAAACGCCCATTCTTTGTCGCTCCATTTGCGCTTGCCGCGTATCTTCAAGCCGTCCAGCAAGCGCTGCAATGCCTTCTGCAACATCGCCGTCAGACGTCCCCAGAAGGTCTTCTCCGCAGCACTCATCCGCTCAAAACCACCCTCGCCGATACGCCCGGCCAAGTCTGCTGCATATTCCTCGGTGGCTTCACGCCTGTACTGCTCGCGCGTCTTCGCCGATGTTTCGCCCTCAGACATCTTCTGCGCTCTGCTGTCTATATCTGCCTTGATGCCATCGTCACTCACTCGATACAGCTCGTCAAGTGCATTATTCAGCTTCTCTTCCTCGGGGAAGAGCACACGCAGTCCGTCATGCCCCACAACCTCGTGCAGCACCGTATTCTCCACGTCCGCCACATTCGCATTATTGGGCACTACAACCGTCACCTCGCCCGTACGAGTATTATAGCCGCCTTTCATACCACGCTGCCGCGCACTCGGCAACGCCGCTACCTCCTCCTCAGTACGTATCACCCGCACCGACGTATGCAGCCGCTCGCCAAGCTCTCGCGCCCTCATTGCCATCGCCCTCGGGTCTCTATCATCCCCTTTCGCCCCGGCACTACTATTAGAGCTATCAAAGCTATTCCGGCTATTACTGCCGGCATCCGACTCGTCCTCCGTCTCTAAGGACCCTGCCGACACGCCATCAGCTCCTTTTTCCTCCGAAACCTTCGGATTCTCAAATTCTTTCACTACCTTTGCAGCAATTTCAAGGTTTTGCCTATCTATTTCCTGCTGAACATACCGGGACGCTGAGGAGAGATAAGCGAGACCTTTTTCTTTATCCACCCATTTCAGTGTTCCATTCTCAACAATAGGATACACAATGTCCGCCACATTGCGGCCATGAATCGAGCGTACATCATTCACTTCAAGAATTTCACCGCCATTCTGTATTTGTCGGTTTAACTCAATAGCCACACATATATTCTTACCATCACGATCTTGCATCTCGGTCAGCACCCCCAAAGCATTATCACTACGCTTAAACACGAAGATTGGGTGCGACATGTGATTGGGCATATCTGCAAGAGCTTCTATCGCTACATTATGCTTTCTGACACTGCCTTTGTTGAGAATGCGTTGTCGCATAACAATCGGCAAGTTTGGAAGGAACGCACGCATCACACCCTGCGGCTTGCCCAGATGCAACACCTCGTTCTTATCCATCTCGCCGGCCTTATAACGCTCCAACTCCTCATTAAACCGCGCATTGACCGCCGCCATGTCTTCCGCGCCTCTCTCGCCTATAAACTGGAACCGCGGCCCATCCGACATTCGACTTTCTCCATTCGACATTATCTCCGTGTCTTTCTCCACGGGCGCATAGGTGTACTCGCCGCCGACATCCTTTGTGTGAAGACGCATATCGGCATCTATCACGCGAACATTACCCAGACTGTCTTTAACTATATTGTTGCCCTGTATATCGGACGCCACTATCTCGCCGTTCGTAAACGCGGTCTTCTCCGCATTCATCGGCCTGAAACCGAGACGCTCCATATACTCCACACGATCTTCTACCGTCAGCGGCTTGCTGTCGGTGAAGTCTACTATCGGCTGTCGAAGAAAGCGTACAAACTTCCCGCCTATCTCGCCATAACCTATAATCTCATACTTGCTGCCCGGGAATACATAGTTGAACAACGCAATATTGTCTATGTCGGGACGATGGCGCTTAATATCTTCCTTGCCTTTCGATGCCTTGATGACACTCTCGCCGTCTTTCGATACATATACATCGGAATCTTTGCCTTGACCCAAAGGCTCTTTTGCATCGGTGAAGTCCGATACATCTGTATGCCAGTGCCCGGTGGCTATCGCCCACCCTTTGAGGAGCTCTTTCTTTTTCTCCTCAATTCTTCTCTTTCCTTCTGCACCAGCGCGTTCATGCGCTCCGACTGCGCTTTCAGATATTCGTGAGAATAGTGCATCGATGCTACCCGTTCGTTCTCCAATCGGCATTTTTCGTAATGCTCGCGCTGGAAGTCGTTTAGAAAGAGGTCGTCCATAATAATTCAGTGGGGTTACTTTGTCCAGATAGTCATTTATCAACCGCAAAGTTACTTCATTAAAATCACCCGACAAAACTCTTGCGTACAATTCTTTGGTCTCTTCCTTGTATTTGCGCTCGCGCTCACGCCGCTCGGCACGTGCCTGCGCCTCGGTCTTGCCGGTCACTATGGCCGTGGCTATGTCCTGCGCCCTTAGCTGCTTATCTCGCCGCTCGGCTTCTTCGCTGCGGCGCCGCGCTGCCTCCATACGCGCCCTATCCGACATCCCACTTTCGTCATTCGACATTGTCTCCGGCGCCAACTGTCCCTCATCGGTATTCAGCCACGCTACATCGTCTACGCTCACTTCTTTGCTGTATACCCGTCCGCCGCCGGCATAGTCTTCGGCCTGCATCCGCGACGGCGTCACAAACACTCCGGCCTCTATGGGCTTGCTGCTGTATACCCTCACTCGTCCGCTGCGCAACGCTTCCTCAAGCATCGCATTGCTCACATCGGGATAACTCGACAACGTCTCCCAGCCGCCCTCTGCGCCCTCGGCACGCGCCTCGGATATGGCCTCGCGCATCGTCCGTATATCCTCAACGCCGCGCACTCCGGTGTGGTAATCGTCTCCCATCGGATTGCTCCGCTGTATCACCTCATTCTGCTTGTTCTTGCGCAATACATCTCGCGGATTTACTCCGTCCAATAGGTCTTTCATCACCCTGTCGGCTACTTCCTCGGCGCTCTTGTAATGTATATGCAGAAAGTCGCATACACCCTTCCAGAAGCGTGCCAACGCCGCCTTCACTCGCGCCAAAGCGCTTATGGCCTCGGCTTTCTCAAAGACGCTGCCTTTGCCCTCGGCGACCTTCTTGGCTTCCTGACGCAACCGCTCGGCTCCACGCCGTCCGCTATATGTCGCTATCACCTCATCGGCTATCTCGTCTTCACTCTCCAACTCGGGATAACGCTCTCGCACCTCAGCCCATACGGGAGTATCTTTCATCAACCCTACCACATTGGACCACTCCGCAGCATTGCCGCATCGCAAGGCTTCGGCCCACAGGTGCGCATACTCGTGTATCGGCGTCTCCGCCATCGCTATCCGCGGATCGATATATATCTTCCCACCGACAGTGAAGCCGTACGCCTCGCCCCCGGCCGTCCGGAAAAAACGCACATGGTCACCGAGCTGCCCGACTCGCACATCGTTCCCATTATTCTTATCGCTCCCATTGTTCTCGATATTGTCAAAGTCCGCCCCACTGCCGTGGTATACGCGATGCTCTCGTATAGTCTCGTCTCGCTTTTTGCTCTCATCTAAAAGTTTTTTGCCCTTATCATAGGACATTTCGACATCTTTCAGTAAATTTGCGCCCGAAATAGAGCTTTTCGTATTGGGGGAAGGACCTCTTCGGTTTTCCCATGTTCCTGCGATTAGCTCTATTTTTGTTGCCTCATAGCTGTGCGTTGTATGCGGAGAAGAAACATCTCGAGGATCTTCCTTCAGCGTTATCTTCACACGGTACATCTCGCCGTCCAGTTCTACAGCGCCATAACACCGATGCACCAGTACATCTTTATTGAAGCCGTTCTCCACGCTGCGCTTACCATCATCACCTTTCAAAAAGTCGGGATGTGTCTCAGCATCGACACTTGTCTTAAGTACCTCCGGCAGCACCCTCAGTACGGCCAAATGTACATCCTTGCGGTCGCTCTTGTTAACGGCGCTTTGTGAGAGGTACTTATCAATGGCCGTGTTGCTGATACGCACGTCACCCTTGCCTCCGGTCTCCTCGTTGTCATACACCCGCGAAATATTCCGTTTAGCCCATTCTTTGGCTTCCCTATAATTGGCAAATCCATGATTGGCATCAGCCGTTACCACGTCCACCTTTTTGTCGGCAAGTCCTTTCTCTGCACGACCTCTCGGATATTCGCTATAGTCATACGGTTCTCCGAAAGACATAGTACGCACATCCTTACCATTCGCCTCATCCAACACCTTCTGCCCGGCCTCGACGTCCGTAATCACATCCAAGCCGCTCTCGCGCAACTTCTCAACCACCGCATCTCGCAACACAGCCTCCGACGCTTCCACGCCCTCGGCAACAGCACCGTCCGCCTTGTTCTGCTTCATTTGCGTACCTGCCGACTTATTACTACCTTTGCCACCGGAAGACAAGCCGTCAAGAGGAGTGGAAAGGCTTCCCACCTTATCTTTTGGAGATAACATAACGAGTTCGCCGCCGTTCTTCTCGGCTTGTCTTTTTATTCTATTGAGATTCCTCTCGTCAAGTGTGTACCACCCGACAATCTCAATATTATCCTTATTCTCATTTACCTCAAGCACGACTATCGGACTCTTCTCATCCAATTTTATCACAACCCAGTGAAGCGGCTTCTTCGTAGGCTGCGTACGCCCGACTAAATCTGTGCCATACAATGCAGCCTTTAATATATCGCGGCTTTCAGCAAACGAAAATTTGTGGGCATCCCGATTCTTCTCAAAGATATTCTTCTTGATTATCACCGGCTTGCCGTTCGCACCGATGGCCAAATCAACGCTATACGGCAACTCGGGTAGCTGCACATTGCGTTTGGGCTCTGCAAAGTCAGCATCCGTGATTTCATCAACGGATGACACTCGCTCAAGCTTCAGCGTTCCGTCGGCATTCACCGGATTGCCCTGACTATCCATGGCTCGCACAGCCGATATTGCCGCCTGCGGCATATCCACAACATAAGTGCCCGAACCTTGATTCATCCGCTCTTTGCTCAAACCCATGTGTATCGAATATACACCATCGCCGCTCAAGCACACATACGGCCCCGTATTATTTAAGCGCAACTCGCCGTTCTTCACCTTGCCCATAAGGTCAACCAACAACTCGGCACGCTCTAACGCAATATAAACCTCGCCTCCGGCATACGGCACCCCTATCGCGTAATCAAGCACATTGCGCTCGCCGCGCGCCTTGTCCGCACGCGCTTCTTCTACCGCCGACCTAAACGCCGCCTTATCCACCGCGTACAACGCTTTCTTGTGCATACTCAAGAATCTCAAGAGTGTGTGCCACGGCACATAAGAATAATCGCCCATATCTAACGCATTGCCGTCCCAGCCTATGGTCTTACCTTCCCACGCCGCGGGATACTTGCTGCGCACCATTATGATACTATACGAATCCGTAGCTATGGCCAAGCCGCCCTCGTAATGCACTCCGCGCAAAAACGGCCGCTCATTATCCTCTTTCGTCTTACGCCACGGAGCATAATCCTTGGGATTCACCGTAACCTTACCCTTAACCTTCTTCGTCGACAGCTCCAGCCCCGGCGACTTGCGCAACTTCGCCGCCAATTCTGCATCGACATCTGCAGCCGCACCTTCTTCGCCTTGCTCTTGCTTTTCAGCTTCTTTTGTCGTAACTTTGTCGCCGGAAGTTTTGTCAGACGTAGGAACAAGGTCCGGTCTCTCCGAACCATTCGGAGCCTCGGTTAAGGACCATTCAGAATCGGGGGACAATTTCTCAGAGATATGCAGGATTTTTTCGTTCTGCATATCTTTTTTTATGTCTTTTGCTGCGGCTTCATGACTGCTTACCGATACCTCCATGCCGTCACGCCGTACCGTTATAGATTCAAAATGCACAAGACGGCTTCCGTCAGGTTTGACGAAAGTTTTCACAAAGATGTATTTGGTGTCTCGCTCCGCTCCTTCGGTAGGAGCAGTTTTCTCCATGATTACATCCGGCGCATTCAGCGTAGGATATACCATACCGAAATACTCCGCACGTCCGCGCTGTTGCATCTTGGCATACTGGTTCTCTCCCATTTTGACGACACCCATAGGCGTGTCTACCTTGCCGTCCTCGCCAAATTGCACCTTCCAATTCTCAGGCGTCAGCTCTACCTCAGGTGCAGCCTCGGCCTGTGCCTCCATGCGCCCGACAAACTCGGTCGCCTCGCGCTCGGTCAGTGAACGGCCTATTACGCCGCCTTCGTTATCCGGCTTATTCTGTGCCTGCCCCTGCGCCGATTCTACATTCAACTGCCGCTCGGCATCCACACGCTTCTGTATCTCGCGCACGTGCTCGGAAAAAGCCTTCGCCTCGTTATAGCTGTCGAAGTTCACGGTGGCAATACCCCCGCGACCCTCCATCTCATAGCCTTCTTTCTCTAACACCTCAACGATACGCTCCGGCGTCTCGGCATGGTCGTCATCCACCTCAACCTCCAGCCACGTCCGCCCGCTCTTGGAATTGTGTACCGCTATTATTCGCGGATCATGCGTGTATCCCGTGATAATACCGAACCTGTCTGCAGCACTCGTCGCCACAATATCCCCGGACGGAATGCCCTTCCATTTCTTGGTCTCGGCATTATACCCGACTTTCTTCGCGCCCTCACGCTTATCTCGCGCTCCCTTGGCCACGCGCTCGGCCTGTTGGAAGACAGTCTCTTTCCTCTCCTTCTCGGGCTTCTTCGGCTCTTTGCCGCCTGCCGCTTCTCCGCGCAAACGCGCTATCTCTGCCCGCACAAGCTTCTTATCTGCCCCGGGCTTCTCCAACAGCTCCTCCAAACGCACTATCTGCGCCGCATTATCCTCTTTCTTCCCATTCGAGCTATTCAAGCCATTCCGGCTACTTTCTGCATTTTCCCCTTGCGCATCCGCCGACTTTGTCGTACCTTTGCCCCTGAGAGAAGTTTTGTCAGACGTAGGAACAAGGTCCGGTCTCTCCGACCCACTCGAAGTCTCGGTTAAGCGCCATTCAGAACCGGGAGACAGCTTCTCAGCAAGATGCAGGATTTTATCATTCTGCATCTTGTTTTTTACCGCTGTGTCCTTAATCTCATGACTACTTATCGAGACCTCCATGCCGTCTTTTTTCACGGTTACAGACTCAAAGTGTACAATACGTGTACCATCCGCCTTGACAAACGTCTTCACGAAAAGATACTTACTGTCACGTTCCGAGCCATCCTTGGGGTCAACCTCCTCAAGCACTACATCCGGCTCATTCAGCGTAGGATAAACCATACCAAAATACTCCGCACGACCACGCGAATACATCTTGATAAACTGGTTCTCTCCCATCTTGACAACACCTATAGGCGTGTCAACCATACCATCCTCACCGAACTGAGCCAACCAATTCTCAGGCGTCAGCTCTACCGTGGGCGCGACCTCGGCTGACGCCTCCATACGCCCGACCAAATCAGTCGCCTCACTCTCCGACAACGAACGGCCTACCGGGCCGCCGCCCTCCGAAAGCCCTACGCCTCCGGCTCCCGAGCCAGCTGCAGCAGTTCCTCTTCTACGCTCATCCGTCCGGCCTGAGCCCGCAACGCGTTCTCGGCCTCCAACATCTGTTGTGCTTCCTCGTCTCCCTCCTTGGCCGACTTCACCATCGTCAGCCACAGGTACATGTCCTTTCTCTCCATTATTTATTCCGTTTACAGGTTTGTATTCTATGCCGAGCACCTTATACACGGCCTCGGCTATCGTGTGCGGCGTATGCTCCACACTCTCGAACAACGTATCTTCGCCCACGCCTTGTATCGTGTCGTACAGGTCGTTGAACATCTTCTGCAGACCGCGCTGGCTCATGCCCTTGTACATCGCCGCCAAGTGCAACGCAAAGTTACTAAATCTTTCGGCAGGCAGATAACTCTCGCCGCTCGCTTCATCAAATGCATACTGCTGCGACCATGCAACCACCGCCGTCAATGCCGATTCGATATTCGTCGCCCCGGCATACTGCGGATACATCATTATCTCGTTATACAGCACTATGGCCTGCTGTATCTCACCGCGGATGCTGTCGGCCTCGCCGCTGTCATAATCGCGGTAGGCCGTCGCCAATATGGCTCGCTGTGCCTTCGCCGGCAGCTTCGCAAACATCTCTTCTATCTCTACACTGCCGCCCTCGAAGATGCCTTGATACAACACGTCCTTGAGGTCCTCGGCCGCCGCTCCGGTCAACTCGCCTTTGCGGTCGAAGCAACTGGCATACTGCGTGTCGGTGATATATCCATGCGTATTCATCCATTGCAGGGTCTTCACACCGTTCGAAGCTATCAATTGCGAGATGCTCGCTTCTTCGTCTTCCGAAGACAACAGCCGCTCTGCATACTGTCGTATATCGGCGCCCATCTTACGCGCCGCCGCACGTCCGCGTATGCGCTCTACGCCGCCACTCTCTGTATCGGACTGCACATACTGACCCAGACGTATAGCCCGCGCATCATCCACATCGAGCATATTCACCAGCACGGGACGCTCCATAGCCTCTATGTCCTCGGCATCCATCCCGAAGTCCTCGGCATGCTCTACAAGGTAGGCCTTGTACTTGGCCGCCTGCTCGGGCTCGCTGTCGTACATCCATTTCAACGCATCGGCACGCGAATTACCCTGTATGGTCTCGCCACGCGCATTCACACTCGGCGCTCCGGTATACGCGGTAATACTTCCGGTAATCTCCTCGGGGCGTATATCACGCGCTATATCCTGCGCACTCACCTTGCTCACCGCATCTTTGCGGTCTTTGGGCTGCGCCTCGGGTATAAAGTGCCGCACATTCCTTACGCCCTGCACGTGGCTCGGCTGCAATGCTTCCACATCTATCACGGCCGCAACACCGTCCTCGGTCGTGTCCTTGGCAAATTTCACGCGCACTGCCTTACCGCGTACCGCATCGACAGCCCCCTGACGCTCTATCACCTCGGGCCCGCTGCGACGATAACCGCGCGCACGCGCCGCATCCGCCGTATCGGCACGCCAATCGGGCACGCCGTTCAACCGCTCTAAGCGCCGACGGTCGGCCTCGGCCTGCGCCGCCCTTGCAGCTCGCTCGCGCTCGGCCTGCTCTGCCGCCAAACGCCGCGCCTCGGCCTCGCGCTCACGCTCTGCAGCCGCTGCACGCTCTCGCTCGACCTCCGACATCTGACGCCAACGGTCATACTCCTGCTGCGTACGCGCACGCTCGCCGTCTATGTCGCGCTTCGACGATAGTATCTCTGCCGGCGTCTTGCCCTTGGGCTTGAGCTTCTGAGCACGCTCATATCCCTTGCGCTTCTGCTCAACCATCACCGACACAATCTCACGCGCCGTGGCCGCATCGCCACCGCTATACTCCACAAGAGCATCCCACGCCGTGGACGCATCCTCGGCCGCCTCAAACATCGGCTCGCCCTTAGCATCCACCGGCACGCGCGACAACGCACCTGCCGCCTGCACCCCTTGCGCATCCGCCGCTTTTTCACTACCTTTGCCACCGGAAGACAAGCCGTCTTGAAGAGTGGAAAGGGCTGCCGCCGAACCGGGCTTATCGCTCGGTGAAAGTATGATGAGTTGCCCGTCATCCTTGGCGGCTTGTCTTCTCATTCTTTCAAGACCTCGCTCGTTTATCTCACGCCATCCGACAATCTCCGTATTATCCTTACCATCATATATATCAAGTACGACTACGGCATTTCTGTCGCCCGTCTGTATGGCCACGCGATAGTAGGGACGTCGTCTCGCTTGCACGCTGCCCACAAGGTCGGGATTGTACAGCGCCCGTTCCAATATACTGCGACTTTCTGCCGCATCTATCTCGGGATGATTGTCGCGGTTTTTCTCAAACACAGATTTCTTTATCACCACAGGCTTGCCACCACTCCCTATTGCCGTTGAAACATTCTCCGGCAAATCGGGTAGCTGCACATTTCGTGTAGGCGTCTCAAAATCCCCATCGGTGATTTCATCCATTGACCCGACATTCTCCACCACAAGACGCCCCTG
>DLLT01000042.1:0-38475 GCA_002478045.1 Porphyromonadaceae bacterium UBA7555 | reverse complement strand
CTATCAGAGCCATTGGAGCCATTACGGCCATTGCTCCCATCACTCCCATTATTCTCAAGCGTCTGCGCCAACTGCTCCGGCGTCATCGCCTCACCTACGCTCTCCAAGCGCTCGGGCGATGTCGCGTGATAATTACCATCTCCATCGCACACCACGATAAAGCTGTCCGAATTACCGCGGTCAATACCGCTGCCGTCAGGCTGCATACGAACCTCGCCACTGACAATATACACATCCTCGGCCGGCGCATCACCCATCGGCACTGTCCGCGCCGGCACCACCATACCACTCTCATGATTGATACGCCGTGCCGTCGCCTGTGCAACCTCAGCCGTCATCCCCGTAGGCTGCATCGTTTGTGCCGCTTGCGCGGATTCCTCATTCGACTTTCCACTTTCTACATTATTCAGGTATTGCACCACCGCATCACGCTGCTCACTCGTCAACTCGGGGTCGCGCAACGTCTCCCACGGATCGTCCTTGGCGTCCGCCAACATCTCCTCGCGCCCCGCAAAAGCTTCCTCCAACGCCGCCTCTGCCTCAGCCTTCGCCTGTGCACGCGCCGCATCACGCTCCGCTCGCCCTTGCACATCCGACACATTTGTCGTACCTTTGCCCCCGGAAGAATCGCTTTGCAGAGGAGCTGTGCCATTCTGCATGCCTTCCTGAGGTTCGGGATCGATGTCACTACTACCGCCCGAGGCATTCTTCTTCTCATACGCCGTCAGTAACCACTGCGGCGTTTTTTCTTGCCCGAGCATCTTGCTCACTACCGCCTTGTGCGTATCACTCTCAAGCACTATACGATTATCTGACGATTGCACCACCTGCATTCCGTCTATCACTCCTTGAAGATTGTCCACAACCTCCGGGTGCTTCTGCAATATCTTCTTCAGCCCCGCTTTGTCGTTGCCCCATACCAAGGATATATCTCCGACATCCTTATGATGAAGTGCCCCGACAGCTTCGCCGCCTTGCTTCGCTTCAAGAAAAGCTATCGCACCCTGTGCATTTCCCCTGAACTGGTCGTACACATCACCAAATACTCCATGTCCGATCGGCACAAGCTCTACGTCTTGCGCCGGCCCCTCGCCAATACTACTATCAGAGCTATCTGAGCTATCTGAGCTATCTGAGCTATTTCGGCCATCAGAGCTGCCCCGGCCGGCATTCGACTTTCCACTTTCTACATTCGACTTTCCCTCGGGATACAGCTCTTCCAAATACCGCTCGACCACCGCTTGCTCGGCCTGTGTCCGCTTATCCGGCGACTTACCCAGTATCGCATCCACCGAACACTCGCCTTTCTCTCCGAAGCCGTCAAGCACCTCTCGCTCGCCCTCCGTGAGATTTTCTCTGCCATATTCGCGCGCACGCGCACGTACATCCTCTATCTCTTGATTGGTCTCATCCTCTATGCGCGTGCGTATAGCCTCTGCCGACATTTCTCCGCGCTTGGCCTCCATCGCCTCGCCCAAGCGCTTGTATATCTCTTGCTCGCCTGCCGTGCCCTTGCCTGCCTCGACATTGGCCACTGCATTGCGCACCGCCTCCGCGGTCGTACCATACTCCCCGGCAACATCTTCCGCCGCAGTCGCATCTGCTCTGAGGTCTGCATAGCGCTCACCGACCTCCACGCTCATCATTACCGTCACCAAGATACGCTACCCGCTCAACTATGTGCGCGCCCGCAAAGACAGCCACATGCAAACACAATCAAGCCGATAGTAAATACTGACAAATCCCCGAAAAATGTGTACCTTTGCACCCGATGAAGGCTCGGCAGGGCAACATTTCGTCACCCCATCCGAAGATCCGGCATCACGATTTCCGAGAGTAAAATCCTCAAGAAACGATGCGTCTTCGTTGCGTGCCCGTCTCCTCACCGCCACCAAAGCGCTACACCCCAGCCCAATACGAGCGCTGCCACCATTTTTAATCCGAAATTATAGCTCGAAAAAGACTACACTACCACATAAAACGTATCCAACCAACTATTAGACTATATTATACCTATCTTAAAATATTCACTTTATGACCAAACCGATTATACTCGTAGCCGGAGGTATGGGCTACATCGGATCACATACAGTGGTCGAACTTATCAATGCCGGGTATGAAGCTCTTATAGTAGACAATCTATCCAACAGCAATCTCGGTGTCTTGGACGGCATTGAGGCTATCACCGGCACACGTCCCGAATTCATTGAGGCCGACTGCGCCGACCTTGATGCAATGTGTTCAATCTTTGCATCGCACCCCGCCATCGCCGGCGTAATCGATTTTGCAGCAAGCAAAGCCGTCAACGAGTCCGTACACAAGCCATTATTATATTACCGAAACAACATCGTTTCGCTGCTCAATCTTCTGGAATGCATCAACGACGCCCCCGAGTGCAGTGGCATCGTCTTCTCTTCATCGTGCACCGTATACGGCGAACCGGACACAAACCCCGTAACGGAGAAGTCGCCTATTAAGCCGGCGACTTCGCCATACGGCAACACCAAGCAAATCAGCGAAGACATCATACGCGACACTGTGGCCGCCGGTACGGGATTCAACGCAATACTTTTACGCTATTTTAACCCCGTAGGCGCCCATCCGTCCGCTCTTATCGGCGAATTGCCCAACGGAGTACCCCAAAATCTCATTCCCTATCTGACGCAGACAGCGATCGGTATACGCAAGCAGTTGAGCGTCTTCGGAAATGACTACCCCACCCCTGACGGGTCGTGCATCCGCGATTTCATCGACATCACAGACCTCGCCCGCGCACATGTCACGGCTGTCGAACGTATTGTGAACAAGGGTATGGACGAGAGAGTTGAGGTCTTCAATCTCGGTACCGGCCATGGCGTTTCGGTACTCGAGCTCATCAATACTTTCGAGAAGGCCACCGGCGTCAAAGTTCCCTACACTATTGCTCCTCGGCGCGAAGGCGATATCATCCAAGTGTGGGCCGACCCATCCAAGGCGAATAAGGTTCTGGGCTGGAAAGCCGAAACGCCTTTGGAACAGACTATGCTTAATGCCTGGCACTGGCAGCAGCACCTGCGCAAAACAGGTGTAATGTAACGCGCGCTCCCATGTGTGCCTTTTGTGCCGATAGGCATACAATATGAGACCAATACTATACGTTAACATATTACGTACGTAATACGATAACTTCATGAATATTATGCTCCGGACGGCAATATACGCCGCCATACTTGCAAGCACCTTTGTCCTGACCGCCTGCGGTGGGCCAAAGCTCTCCGAGGCCAAGGCTCAATATGATCGTGGCGAGTTCTTCGATGCGGCAAAGACTTATCGAAAGATATACAATAAGCTCACAAAAAAGGAGGAACGCAAACAGCGCGGCGAAGTTGCCTATCAATTGGGCCTATGTCACAGTCGCTTGCGCCAGAATGCACGCGCTGCAGCGGCGTTCCAAAACGCCATACGCTATGGATGGGAAGACTCGACGGTGTATTTGAAATTGGCACGCGAATTGCACGCCGACGGCAAGTACGCTCAGGCCGTGACAGCCTACGAAACTTACCTTCAATGGAAACCCGGAGACAAACTTGCCGCCGACGGCCTTGCCGGAGCCAAAATGGGGCAAAGCAAGGCTCTGCAAACGCGTTATGTAGTCAAAGCCGCCAAACTTTTCAATTCGCGCCGCAGTGATTACGCCCCTATGTATGACAGCCCCGAGTTGGACCGATTGTACTTTACCTCCACAAACGAAAAAGCATCCGGAAGCAAACGCAGCGAAATTACAGGGATGAAAAACGGTGATATCTTTGTAGCGACAAAGAATGAGCGCGGCGAATGGAACAGACCCGAAGCCGTCGAAGGCGAGCTGAATTCCGAATTGGATGAAGGCATAGTCTCATTTTCGCCGGACGGACAGACAATGTACCTTACCAAGGCTCGCCGCGAGCCTTCTGCAAATACCGGAGTGGAAATATACACTTCCCAGCGCAGCGATGCCAAATGGAGTGCGCCTGTCAAATACGAGATTACGGCTGATACCCTATCCTCTTATGGACACCCGGCTGTATCTCCGGACGGCGATTGGCTGTATTTCACCAGCGATATGCCGGGCGGTAGCGGTGGTAAGGATATTTGGCGCGTCAATATAAAAGAACGTGCCGGTTCGCTCGAAAACCTTGGCGAATGGATCAATACCCCCGGCGACGAGATGTTCCCGTATATGCGCACCGACTCGGTATTGTATTTTGCATCCGATGGCCACCCGGGATTTGGCGGTCTCGACATTTTCCGCGCCGAGATGACACCGTCAGGCGGCTGGAACGTAACCAATATGGGACGCCCGATCAACAGCGCCGGCGATGACTTCGGCATCACTTTCGGTAAAGGCGAAAGCGGATTCTACAGCAGCAACCGCGGTGATGCACGTGGATACGACCATATATACTCATTTGAGTTGCCCGAGCTGAAAATCACCATTTCCGGCTGGGTAATCGATAAAGATGACGAACCTGTACCTAACGCCGTAATCCGAATTGTCGGCAGTGACGGAAGCAACCAGAAGCAGGTAGCACGCAACGACGGGTCGTTCTCCTTCCCCTTGAACCGTGGAGTATCCTACGTTATGATGGCTGGCGCCAAAGGGTATTTGAACGCTCGTCAGGAATTCACCAGCGAGTACACCGAAGAAGATGCAGACTACGGTGTTGATTTCGTTTTGTCTTCTATCACCAAGCCGGTAGTTGTCGAAAATATATTCTACGACTATGACCGGGCCTCGTTGCGTCCCGAGTCAAAGAGGGCCTTGGACGAATTGGCTCAAGTGCTACGCGACAACCCCAACGTAACCATCGAGATGGCTTCGCATACCGACAGACATGGCTCCGAAAAATACAATCTCGACTTGTCCGCGCGCCGTGCCCGTTCAGTAATCGACTACCTTATCAGTGTGGGCATATCTCCCGACAGACTACAAAGCCAAGGCTACGGCAAATCTCGTCCGAAAACCGTCACTAAACGTATAGCCAAGGAATATCCCCAATTCAAAGAGGGCGATGTACTTACCGAGGACTTTATAAATGCGCTGAAAAAAGAGGAAGATCGCGAAGCGGCAGACCAGATTAATCGTCGCACCGAATTCCAAGTGCTTTCCATAGATTATCGAATGTACTAAGTAGGTCACAATAGCAAAATGTCTGATATTCGCCTATACACACCGGTCGAGCCTATTCGTGGAGTGTGCGGCATCAGCCGCAACGACCGTATTACGATGCTCGGCTCATGCTTTACGGATAATATCGGCGAATGTCTGTGGCGTGACGGATTCGATATTCAGGCCAATCCTCTGGGCGTACTCTTCAATCCGGCATCTATAGCCACAATTATGCGCCGTGCTATTGCTTCGAAGTACTTCACACATGAAGACTTGGTACTATATGACGGTCGATGGCGTTGCTTGTATCTGAATACTCGATACTCGGACACCGATGCAGACGCGCTTCTTGAGCGGCTCAACGGAGACATTAAGGCGCTTGGCAAGCGACTTAGCTCTGATTCGGTATGGATAATCACCTTCGGCACCGCATGGGTATACACCTATAAGCCGGGCAACTATATCGTAGGAAACTGCCATAAGATCCCACAAAATGCCTTTGAACGCACACGCCTTGACATCGATACGATTGTCGAGCGATGGAAGGAACTATGCCAAAGCAAACGCATCATATTCACCGTCAGCCCGGTGCGACATCTTGCAGACGGCCTTCATGGAAACAATCTGAGCAAAGCCGTGCTCCATCTGGCCACCGAACGTATCATCTCCGAATGCCCGTCCGCCGAGTATTTTCCGGCGTTCGAAATCATTTGCGACCAATTGCGCGACTACCGTTTTTATGACCGCGATCTCAAGCATCCGTCGCCAATGGCAATAGACATCGTCTACGACTTTTTTGCCAATACATACTTTGACAAAGATACGCAACGGCAAGCGATACAATATCGTTCCGAAAAACTTAGGGCTTTGCATCGCCCCATCATTGAACAATAACTATACATGGACAAGAACCCATATTTTGACATACAATCGCTCTCAGCGGCAGTACACGCACTTGCCATCTCAGGCAATATCACATCGGCATCTTCGCCGTTACGCACTATTATTACCGACAGCCGCGCACTTCTGACCGACCCAAACGCAACAGTATTTGCGGCATTGTGCACACCCCAAGGCGATGGACACCGTTACATCCGGGACATGTATACCAAGGGTGTACGCGTATTCTTAGTCGAAAAGGACATTGCGGATTATGCGGCATACCCCGATGCGACATTTATCGCCGTAGACAATGTGCGCCAAGCCCTGTGGGACAGCGCAAAATCTATCCGCAACGCCTTCCGGGGGCCGGTCATTGGTATCACCGGCAGCATCGGCAAGACCTTTACCAAGGAATTACTCAACTGCTGCAATATTTGGGAGCATTGCGCTCGCAGCCCACGCAGCTGGAACTCAAGCATCGGTGTACCCGAGTCGCTATGGCTCGCGGCAGGCGCCGATGCTGCGATCATCGAAGCCGGCATATCTCACAAAGGTGAGATGAAAATACTTGCAGACATCATACGTCCTACCATAGGCATATTTACGGCCATCACCGAAGAACATAGCGAGGGCTTCGATTCCATCGAAAGCAAATGTCGTGAAAAGTCCTTACTCTTTGCTTCGGCTACGGACATCTTCTACAACAGCTCGTACCCATTGATTGCCTCGGTACTCAAAGAGATGTACCCCAAAAAGAACTTGCATCCATGTTCCGATATCTGGGATATATGCGCCCGGATTGCCAATATGTTTGGCAAGAAAATCAGCTTCAGCTCGTCCGAAATCGGGCGATACGACATTTCCGGTCGTATTGACATAACGGATATGAGCGGCAATAGCGCCCTTGCACTGGACTATTACACCGGGGATATGGATGGTATTGCCACCGCCCTTGACTATGTACGTCGCCGTATCTCTCCCGAACATGACCTGCGAATATGTGTCAGCGCTCCCGTGTCCGAGGCCTGGGGTTATTCCTCATCCGCTAAAATACTCAAAGCGGCAGGCGTCACCAAGGCATACGTCATCGGCGGTAGCCCTGAATACTGGGCTGATGTAGCGGACTCGGGCGTGGAAATTGCTCATTTCGAAGACACAGACGCATTCGAACGCCATATTACGCTTAACACTCGCGATATGCAACGTACAATGCTGTATGTAAACATATCGGATAAGGAACAAGGACGGCTGATGCGTGACCGATTGTGCTCACTACGCCATATTACACACCTGAATATTGACCTTGAAGCACTTGTGCATAATGTACGACATTACCGCTCGTTACTTTCCAATGGCGTTGGTATGATTGCTATGATCAAGGCCGATGCTTACGGTTGCGGTGACATTGAAGTCGCTCGCACACTCCAGTCTTGCGGGCTCAGCTATCTTGCCGTGGCCGTTGTCGATGAGGGCGTACGTCTGAGACGTGCCGGGGTTACTATGCCTATAATTGTACTTGATCCTTGGTGTCTCAATCCTCACGCCATTGTTGCTTATCGACTGGAACCGACACTAATAGACTTGGATAAGGACATCATGTCCAACCTCGAACGCGAAGTAGCAGCCGCCGGACTTTCCGATTATCCGATACACGTCAAAATCGATTCTGGTATGCACCGCGTCGGGCTGAAAAACGAGGACGAAATCAGCGCCTTTGTCTCGATGCTTGCGCAATGCCCGCACCTGCACATTGCCACAACGTTCTCGCACTTGGCTACGGCCGACTGCTTGGATATGGACGATTACACCACGCTCCAACTTGATACATTCGACAGACTTAGCAACTTCTTGCGCAACAGCGTCCCATACGGCAAAGACATACGACGCCATATACTCAACACCGCAGGCATAATACGCTACGGGCGCACATGCTATGCATACGACCTGGTACGTCTCGGTATAGGAATGTACGGAATTTCGCCACTACCGGGCGAAACCGACCAATCGGCCTTGAAGACCGTGGCAACACTGCGTACTTCCATCATCGCTATGCACCAATATCCGGCCGGTGCAACCATCGGTTACGGCCGCCGCGGAATCACCCTGCGCGATAGCGTTATTGCAACCATACCAATAGGCTATGCCGACGGCGTCAATCGGCATCTCGGATGCGGGCATGCCTCGTTCGTTGTCGAAGGAGTACCCTGCCCAACCATCGGCAACATCTGTATGGACCTTTGCATGATTGATGTCACGGACTGTCCGAAGGCGCATATCGGATCTTCCGTCGAAATTTTCGGCAAAAATGCGTCCATCCAATACCTGGCTGAAACACTTGACACTATACCGTACGAAGTGCTCACCTCAGTATCTTCACGCGTCAAGCGACTTTACTTCCGCGAGTGATGCACCAAAACCACGCGACTATATCTCTTCACTTATGCGCCAAACATCCTAATATCACCCGGCATATCGCACTTCACTTGTGAATATTAGTAACACTATGACGCGAATATACTAAAAAAGGTTAAGGTTTTTATGAGTTAAACGTTTAGTAAAATCTTTTAACACATTGCATCTCGGCAGAAAAGCCGTTATACGTAATTTTGTAGTAGCCAAATCCCTCAAACGGATTTGGCTACTGCAATTATCGAACATATAGACCAAACTTATAAATACCAGTTTTATGAGCGACACCGTAAACATCCGCGAACTCAACGACATGGTCGCGGGCAAAAGCGATTTCATCAACCTCATCACCGAGGGAATGAACCAAACAATCGTTGGACAGAAACACCTCATCGAATCACTTATCATTGCCTTACTCTCCAATGGGCACGTATTGCTCGAAGGTGTACCCGGCCTTGCCAAAACACTCGCTATTAAGACATTGTCACAACTCATCAACGCAAAATATAGCCGCATACAGTTCACTCCCGACCTGCTCCCCGCCGATGTAATAGGTACTATGGTGTACAGCGTCAAGAACGAACAGTTCCAAGTAAAGAAAGGTCCTGTATTTGCCAACTTCGTACTCGCTGATGAAATCAACCGCGCCCCGGCCAAGGTACAGAGCGCATTACTTGAAGCCATGCAGGAGCGTCAAGTCACCATCGGTGACAACACTTTCCGCCTCGACCAACCCTTCTTGGTAATGGCTACACAAAACCCCATTGAGCAAGAAGGTACATACCCGCTGCCCGAAGCTCAGGTTGACCGTTTCTTGATGAAAGTCGTCATAAGCTATCCTTCCAAAGAGGAAGAACGCATAATCATTCGCCAGAATATCGCCAACGAGAGCCGCGAAATACATCCCATCATCAAACCCTCCGAAATTATTGATGCGCAAAAGCTTGTTGAACAAATATACTTGGACGAAAAAATCGAGCGCTATATCGTAGATATCGTTTACGCCACCCGTACACCGGCCGAATACGGCCTTAACGACCTGACGGACATTATCGCCTTCGGAGCATCACCTCGTGCCTCCATA
This sequence comes from Porphyromonadaceae bacterium UBA7555, assembly GCA_002478045.1. Lineage (GTDB taxonomy): Bacteria > Bacteroidota > Bacteroidia > Bacteroidales > Muribaculaceae > CAG-873. Next base: position 28,972 of record DLLT01000042.1, on the reverse strand, counting down.
TCGCTGGCACGCGCCGCTCGAGCCTACGCATTCATCCACCAGCGCGGCTATGTTATTCCCGAAGATGTCATAGCCGTATGCCACGACATACTCCGACACCGCATCGGTGTGACATACGAAGCCGAAGCAAACAACATTTCCACGGACGAAATCATCACCGAAATACTAGACAAGATTCTTGTTCCCTAACCCATACCGACCAATCGCTCAATGCGCTGAATTATGGACTCGAAAGAACTTCTAAAAAAAGTCCGCAAAATCGAAATCAAGACTCGCGGACTGTCGCAAAACATCTTTGCAGGCGAATATCATTCGGCCTTCAAAGGCCGCGGCATGATGTTCAGCGAAGTGCGCGAGTACCAGTACGGCGATGACATTCGAGACATTGACTGGAACGTCACCGCACGTCACAACAAGCCTTACATCAAGGTTTATCAGGAAGAACGAGAGCTGACAGTGATGCTGCTTATCGATATGTCGGGTAGCGGCGTTTTCGGCGCCGTAGGTTCGCAAAAGCGCGACATCATTGCCGAAATAGCTGCCACTTTGGCATTCTCGGCCACTCAAAACAACGATAAAATAGGCGCGATATTCTTCACAGATCGCATCGAGAAGTATATTCCGCCCGCAAAAGGCAAGAAGCAAATCCTGCTGATTATACGGGAACTTATTGACTTCTGTCCAAAACACAATAAGACGGACATCGAAGGCGCGGTAAAGTATTTTGCCAATGCCTCAAAACGCGCTTGCACAGCATTCCTCATCTCAGACTTCATAGACAGCACGGACTATAAACAAGCCTTACAAATAGCTCGCAATCGCCATGACCTTATGGCAATACAAGTATACGACAAGCGTGACGCACAAATGCCCGATGTAGGACTTATACGTCTGGCCGACCTCGAAACAGGGCAGACCCGCTGGGTGGACACGTCCAGCCGTCACGCGCGTCAAATCTATGACAAGCATTGGTACACCAACCAGCAACGTATGGCCGAGACATTACGCTCGGCACGCGTAGACTTCATTTCCGTAGCCACGGATGAAGACTATGTACGCGCACTTATGGGCTTGTTCAAAAACCGCGGACGGGGCTAACGGCCTATAATAAACTATCCGACACATTGTATACAATATGAATATACATACACCAAAAACTTCGCTCAAACTGTCGGCACGAAACACTGCCGCTGCTCTTGCCCTGGTACTTTGTGTCTCCGGGGCTTCTGCACAACAGCCGAGCGAAGCAGTCGCACCTGTATCCATTTCGGCGAAAATCGACTCGACAACATTGACTATGGGCGACCGCACCAACATCCGCGTTGAAGTGCTCAAAAACGGGCATTACGGCTTGATGATGGATCAGATGCAACGCGATGACCAAGGCGTATACACTCTCAATAAAGTGGAAGTTCGCGAAACATCCGTTGATTCGACAGAAGTAGGCAACGGTCGCATTCAGGTGATATATACATACCTTATCCAACCATTCGAACCGGGGACGCAGAGCATAGGCCCATTCAGATTTGTCAACGGCGCCGACACCATTGATTCGGACATAGTGACGCTCAAAGTCCTCGAACCGGATATGCCGAAGGTGATGAAAGACTCTCTTCTTATCAACCCCTTTGAAGGCACCGTATCTATTCCCGGCAGATGGTATGACTTTATACCCGAATGGTGGTATTGGCCGCTATTGGCATTACTTGTCATAGCCCTCGGTGCCGTCATATTCTTCTTATATAAGAAAAACGGTCCCACCCTGCTGCCGCACAAGAAAATAATTCCACCCTACGAATTGGCCATCAAGCGCCTCTCGTCCCTTAAGGCACGTCGCCTCGCCGAAAGCGGGCATGACAAAGAATACTACACCGAACTTACGGACATCTTGCGTCAATACATTGACGGACGATTCGGCGTCAATGCACGCGAAATGACCACGACGCAAATACTTGAGGCTATGTCGGCCGAAGATACGCTCAAGCACTTCATAGACGCTCTCGGGCCGGTACTTCGTACTGCCGACTTCGTGAAATTTGCTTGCCAACGTCCGGATATATCCGAAAACATCCGCTCGTTCAACGCCGTCAACGACTTTGTATCTACGACACGTCCCCAGCCCGAGGTTGACGAAAACGCCAAAGGGAAACAAGCCGCGGACGCTAAGGGGAAACAAGACGTCAACGGCAGCGAGAGCCCCAAGACTACGAACACAAAACAAAAAAGCTAAAATACCGTCATGCAGTTTGCTCATCCGCATTTACTTTGGCTGATACCCATTGTCTTAGCCTTGCTTATTGCAAGATACGTGTATACGGCACGAAACGCCCGCCCAACCATGGGCGTATCCACCACTGCCCCTTATGCTAATACGCCTACACCATGGCGTGCACGCCTGCGACACCTATTGTTTGCCCTGAGGCTTGGGGCAATATCTTTTCTGATAGTCATCCTCGCCCGACCTCAGCTAAGCGATAGCTGGCGCACCACCGATACCGAAGGTACCGACATCGTCATCGCTCTTGATGTCTCCTCCAGTATGCTTGCTCAGGATCTCAAGCCCAATCGTATGGAAGCCGCCAAGAAGATGGCCCAAAAATTCATTACAGGGCGTCCCAACGACAACATCGGAGTGGTTGTATTTGCCGGCGAGAGCTTGACAGGACTGCCCTTGACAATGGACCATTCGGCACTCATAAATTATATCGAAGGCATCAAGCCCGAAATGCTTGAAGACGGTACCGCTATCGGAGACGGTCTTGCAACTTCAATATCCAGGCTTATAGACGGAAAGGCCAAGAGCAAAAGCGTAATACTGCTCACCGACGGATCAAACAACACCGGAGTTGTAACGCCATCGGACGCAGCCTCCGTAGCGCAAGAGCGCAAAATCAAAGTATACCCCATAGCTGTGGGAACACGCGGTCGAGCGCTTACGCCCGTAAGCATTGATGCGTTAGGCCGAATGCAATACGAGATGCAACAAGTGGTTATCGATGAGGCTACGCTTCAGTCCATAGCTACACATACCAATGGGAAGTATTTCCGTGCAACCGACAATAAAACGCTGTCAAATATCTTCAACGAAATCGACCGCTTGGAAAAGACCCACATGAGCATCCAGCAATTCAGCCACACCGAAGACGACTTTGCACTGTGGGGTTGGCTGCTATTCGGACTTCTGGCTCTTGAGCTTGTCTTGAGATACACCATATTCCGCACAGTGCCTTAGTAAGTATGAATTTCAGACTGACGACAAAAACCGTATTCTCCTCGAATATCATATAGACAATGTTAGACTTTGCCAATCCTATATTACTGATATTGCTGGTGTCGCTACCGGTAGTGTACTTCTTGTACTGGCTTGCCAAGCTGTCTCGTCGGCGCAAGATTGCTCGCTTCGGAAACCCAACGACACTGGCTCCCCTGATGCCGGACGCATCGCATTACAAGACCGGAATAAAAATCACCCTTCAACTGATAGCACTCGCAGCCATCGTCATCATCTTGGCACGCCCACGCTTTGGCGAAACCGAACAGACAGACAGCAAACGAGGTATCGAAGTGATGATAGCTTTTGACGCTTCGCGCTCGATGCTTGCCGCATCCACCGATGACCCCAAAAGCATTTCGCGACTGAAACGTGCCAAACTTCTCTTGGAAAAACTTACCGACCGACTCGGAAACGATAAAGTCGGACTCGTAGTATTTGCCGGTGATGCAAAAGTAAAACTGCCATTGACAACCGATTATTATTCGGCCAAACTCATACTCAACGACCTTGACCCTTCGCTAATGCCCTATCAAGGAACTTCCATCAGCGAGGCCATCAACCTGAGCAAAAAATGCTTCAGCGACAAAACGGATGTCAAGAAATGTATAATCCTACTTACCGATGCCGAAGACCATGACGGAAATGCCATAGATGCGACCAAAGCCGTAGTAGACAGTGGAATACAAGTCAACGTAATAGGCGTCGGAACATCAAAAGGCGCACGTATCCCAATTGGTAGCGGATACCTGACGGACAACGATGGCAAGGAAGTCATCACGGCAGTCAACGAAAACGCAGCCAAAGAAATAGCCAAAGCAGGAAAAGGCATATACGTCAACGGTTCGAATACAGACGCATTGGACAAACTCGTACAACAACTCGACAATCTCCAGAAGTCAGACTTCGGTGCCGTAAAGTACAAAAATAGCGCCGAGCAATTTCCTCTGTTTGCATGGCTGGCACTCGCGCTCTTGGTATGTGACATACTATTGCTCGAACGAAAGACTTCTTGGCTAAAACATGTACACTTCTTTGCCGAGCTAAACAAAAAGAACGGTACAGGAAGTAAAAAAGAATAGACACAACTTATGATTCTGATAAAACACGCTCATATAATCACGCTGGCATCCACATTGGCGCTTGCCACGGCACTTTTGACCTCCTGCTCGTCTGATATGTCTAATAAAGCCGAAAGAAACGCTATAAAATCCGGCAACGAAAAATATAAGAAAGAGCATTATGCCGATGCCGTCAAAGACTACGATAACGCCCTTAAAGCTAACCCGTCCTCCGAAGCGGCAAAGTACGACAAGGCGATGGCAACAATAATGGGCGCTACTACCGCCGATACAACCAAGCTACGCGAAGCTCGCCTGACCCTTGCCAATTTGGGCAAAACCGCATCCGACCCAAACATCAGCGAAAAAGCCATATACAATCTGGGTAACGATGCTGTTTTGATAGGCGATTACCTCAAGGACCTGGCAGACTCGTTGCGCCGTGCAGACATCAATATGGGAGCGCCCTCGGATGGCAGAACATCTAACCAATTGGCCGATTCGCTCTCACAAGTTTCGACACAAAGCTACAAGCAAGCAATATCAAATTACAAAGCAATACTTCGACGCAACCCCACAAATATCAAGGCTTTGCAAAATCTGCGTATAGCTCAGCTCAAGCTTCCCCCGGAAAGCCAAGGCGGCGGTGCAGGCAACGACAACAAGGATAAAAATAAGGACAAGCAGCAGCAAAATCAAAAGCAACAACAACAACAGCAACAGCAACAACAACAAAAACCGAGTCAGTCCTCACAACAGATACTCAACGCCGTACAAAACAAAGAGAACAAAACTCGCAAAAATCAGGAGCAACGCCAAGGCTACGGCCGACGCACCACCGACAAGCCCTGGTAAGAACATATCCAATAATCGAGTACACACCATGTCCGCATTAAGATATTACATAGCCCTTGTGATAATGGCCGTAGTGTCACTTATCGCGACCGCCCAATCGGTCACGATAGAGGCTCCGGCCACCGTCATTCAAGGCAATCGTTTCAGCGTCACAATCTCTGTAAACAACAGCGATGCCGTGGTACGAAACGCGCCCGAAATACCTAATTGTAAGATTTTCAATGCCTCGCGTCCCGGAGTCTCGACCATGCAAAGCACGACCATCATTAACGGCCGCGTCGAGTCTTCCATACAGCGCCAATACACCTATTTATATGAGGCCGAAAAAGCATCTACCGTAACCATCCCGGCTGTCAGCGTAGGCAATATGCGCACCCACGCCAAAAGGCTAACCATACTTCCGCCGGATCGCAGCTCACAGCAAAGCCAATCAGGCTCGTCCTCGATGCCGGCTCCCGCAGCATATGCCCCTCGTGCCGGCAAGGTATCACCCGGCGACCTCATCGTCACGGTCAATATGTCCAAAAAACATCTATGGAAAGGAGAAGCCGTCATCGCGACCATTAAAGTGTATACCAAGCACAATATCACCTCTTTCCGCGCCACAACACTGCCCCAATTCGACGGCTTTATTTCCGAAGAATTACCCGTAGGCAGCAACGAGGCTCAGTTGGAACACTTCCGCGGCGAAAACTATTACTCCGCAGTACTGAAAAAATGCCTACTCTACCCGCAAAAAGCAGGGACACTGACCATCAACTCGGGCCGATATGACGTGACACTCGAGACATACGAACCAATCTCCAACGGCTTCTTTGTAACCTATCGCCCCATCGAACAAAAAATCACAACGACATCCAACCGAATCTCGGTAAGTGTCGAAGATCTTCCGCAACCGGCTCCCGACGGCTTTGAAGGCGCGGTAGGACACTTCACCGCCACTACGGACATCGCTCCGGCGCATCCGCGTACCAATGAAGCTCTTACTTATACCCTCAACATCAACGGCACCGGCAACATCAAAGCATTGTCCGCCCCCACCCTGTCGTTCCCGGCAAACGTCGAAGAGTACACCCCCGAAGTGGTAAGCGATGCCAACTTCAACGGCTCGGATATGCGCGGCACCTGCGCCGTGACCTATACCATCGTGCCCAAAGAAGTAGGTACGCTCAATATCCCTTCATGGAATTTTGTATACTTTGATCCAACGGCCGGACGATATATGACCATCAAGCAAAAAGGATACAATCTCAACGTGATACGCGGCTCGGCGTCATCGGCCGAACAAAAGGAAATCGGCGAAGGGCTCAAAGACATACGCTATATACACCGCATTGACACCGCATCACTTGCGAAGAAACCGGAACGAACCTTCTACGGAACAACCTACATGCTGTTGTATATACTTGTATTAGTGGCATTTGTATCTACCATCATCGTATACCGCAAGCATATCCGCGCCGCCGATGACCTGGCGGCACGCCGTACAGCTCGCGCCAATAAGGTGGCCACCAAGCGTCTACGTTTGGCCGCAAAAGCCCTGACCGCAAATGACGCCGATGCCTTCCACGAAAGCCTTGCACATGCCCTCTGGGGATATATCAGCGACAAACTTCGTATTCCGTCATCGGCGCTCACTCGCGACAACATCCGCGAAAAACTGCTTGAAAGCGGCATAAGCGAGGAACTTACCGACCGAACAATCAACATCTTGGATCAATGTGAAATGGCTCGTTTCACTCCCGACAGCTCTTCACCCGAACATCTCAAAGGGCTGTTTGACGAATCCTCGGCCGTCATCAAAGCCATCGAAAGCACCAAGAAACAATCCACCAAAGCATCCGCAAAAGCATAATGAGGACCTCACACAATATATTGCAATACGTGGTTTTTGCCATTACTGCAGCCTTCTGCATAAGCACAGCCACAGCCCAAGCCACGGTCAAAACCGAAACTGCCGCCACCCTCTCGGCCAAAGCCGATTCGGCATACAATTCAAAAGACTATACAGAGGCTGCAGACCTATACAAAACAATCATAAAAGAATACGGAGTATCGTCCGACTTATACTACAATCTGGGCAACACATATTTCCGTATGGGTAAGATCTCTCAAAGCATACTAGCATACGAGCGCGCACTCAAAATTGATCCGTCAAACAAGGATGCACGCGCCAACCTCGATTTTGTCAATACGACACTCGAGGACAAACCCGAAGACAACTCGTCCATACTTGGCAGAATTCATTCGGGCGTCATTGCTATGATGTCACCTAATGCCTGGGCATGGACAACCTTCATCCTATTTGTCATAATTATCGGACTAATTGCCACATACCTTTTCTTGACAAATGTCACGGTACGCAAAGTCGGTTTCTTTGGCGCTTTGGTACTATTCATTATACTTGTATACACCACAATAGTCGCATACCAAAGTGCAGCCGCCGCCGACAATAATGACGTTGCCATAGTCACCGCACCTTCGGCCAACCTCACCCCCGCTCCAACGGCCAAAACAGACAAGGCGGACAAAATCGTCCCCGTACACGAGGGCACACGTCTCGTAATTATCGACTCGGTAAACGCCGCAAGCAGCGATGGAGCCCAATTGTGGTATCATGTGAAGGTTAACAACACCACAGCCGCTTGGATAGATGCCTCAAATGTCGAACGTATCTGACAATAACGCATAAATCAACACGTTACGCGTCATACCGAACCGAACGGGCAAAATAAGTGTCGTAAAACATAAAAAAAAAACATAAATATTTTTGGTCAACTCACAAAAGACCACTAAATTTATACCCACAATAACGACAACATACCTCCCTGTCGTATCAACAACCATATAATAATCATCCACACTAACCGATACCATCATGACTAAGACTATCAGCTTCAACGATTTGCGCAAACTCAAAGACAGTCTGCCCGACGGTTCGATGCATCGCATCGCCGACAAACTCAACATCACAGTTCAGACCGTACGCAACTACTTCGGCGGCAGCAACTACGATTTCGGCAAAAACTGCGGCGTACACATCGAACCCGGCCCCAACGGTGGTATCGTTGTCCTTGACGACTCCACAATCTACGATATGGCCGTCGAAATCCTCCAAGAACAAGAAAACAAGGACTGAGAAAGCCACAGCCTTCTCTCACACAAAAAACAGCATCCTATGGATGCCTTGCACCGGCGAGGCATCCATAGGCTGTATCAAGAACCCTAATCGGCTTATACAATTATGCGTCTTATCACCGTTGCCATACACACATACGACCGCGCCATCGAACTGAAGAACATCCTCGAAAAAGAAGGCATCGAGGTGTTGCTGCAAAATGTCAACCTCGAACACCCGACAGTATCTTCCGGCGTACGCGTTCGCATACACGAAAAAGATCTGCCTTTGGCGTTGCGCATCATCGAACACCGCGAGATATTCACACCTATGCCCTCGCCTTTCAACGAGAAATCGCATTGTATACTTGTACCGGTTGATTTCAGCGAACATTCGGTCAATGCACTTGAAGTGGCCTTCGCTCTGGCTCAAAAGCACAACGCGCAGATACGATTGCTATACTCATTCATAGATCCGTATGTAGCAGGAAATATGCAACTCAGCGATCAGCTCACCTACGAAATAGCCGACAATGATGCCCGCCGTAAAATCGAGGAGGATGCACACAAACGCATGGACGAATTTGCCGGCAAGGTGCGTTCCAAAATCAAGTACGGCGAACTTCCTCCGGTAGTATTTGATACGATTGTTATGGAAGGCGTTCCCGAAGACGCAATCATCGAATATGCCAAGGCCAACCCGCCCTACCTCGTGGTCATGGGCACTCGAAGCTACGCCAAGAAGCAGGAACAAATGATAGGAAGCGTATCGGCCGAAGTTCTTGACAAATGCCTGTTCTCGGTGCTGACAATTCCACAAGGCATAAGGGTAAACATCGAAGCCGAAAACATCCGTATACATTTCTTTACCAATCTCGAGCAGCAAGACCTCCTGGCCTTGGATACAATGTCGCGCATCTTCAATAACATTTCAGCCAAAGTCACTCTTGTGCACCTTCCGGCCAAAAGGCGACCTTTCGAACGCTCCAATACAGAATCGTTGCTCAACGTCATGTCTTTCTGCAAGAAAAATTTCCCGAATTTCGAATTTGACACAATGAGCATAGACGCAGATTGTGCTGCCGAGCAATTCAGATGCTTGGTCAAAGACAACCCCGCAGACATCCTCGTCATCCCCAACAAAAGGCAAAACGCCTTTGCCCGACTATTCAACCCCGGATTGGCGCACAAGATGATATTGAACGCGGACATTCCGATGCTGGCCATCCCGGTTTAACCGGAGTACACCGATTGCGGCTAATCCGCAAACGTAAGGCCGGACACCGCATCCAAGCGTCCGCGAAGCCGCTCGGCATTATCTTCGCGAATCTCCACCACCATCAAGCAACTATTGTCAAACGATTGTTCCACAACCGTGCATTCCTCGCTTTTGACCACCTTCATAACATCATTCATAGCCAAATACGGGAAAGTGAATACAAACCGACATTGACTATGACATTCGACCGCAGGCACGGACTGCAACGCCAAGCGTGCGGCCTCGCGATAAGCTGCTATCAGGCCCGACGGCCCGAGTTTTATGCCGCCGAAATAGCGAACGACACCCACAACGACATCCGTCAATCCAAGCGAGTCTATTTGGCCCAATATCGGACGACCGGCAGTGCCGGAAGGCTCGCCGTCATCCTGAGCCAAACGCCGTCCGTCTCGCGTTGCAAAAGCCCAGCACACGTGCCGTGCATCGTGATAACGATTGCGCAGCAATTGCACGAAAGTGCGTGCATCTTCCTCGCTGTCAACGTGATGGGCATACGCTATAAAACGGCTCAGCTTTTCTCTCAACCGGCCTTCGCCTTCTTCTTGTATCGTGTAATATGTGTCGGACATAAATAGATTTTTACGGCCGTGATGCGCCTTCGCGCCTAATTCACGTCCGTTTTCACTGCACAAAGTTAGTGTATTTTTGCTTTAACGCATACATCCGACCGCAGACCGAGCACATAATTCTTTTCCCAAAAGCGGTCAGAGCGCCCCATCGTATATATGACTTAGTCCCGACAGCCTTAAACATTCGGGCTAACTCATAAGACAATATGCTTTCGGTTAAAAAGTGTTGCAAAACCGCATTTACAGATAATTATTCGTACATTTACACCGCAAAGTGCGCCGCCTCTACGGTGGACGTTCTTTGACACTATATCATACTTTTATCCATACACGAATAACAACAGCCACAATACACCAGACCATGAAGATTGTATTCAGCGTCAATTACCGCACCAATTGGGGCGAAAACCTCGTACTTACGGGCAATATCGCGCACTTGGGATCTAACAACATAGACACAGCCGTACCGATGAAGCTCTTAGGCACGGACAAATGGACTGCCGAGATTGACATCCCGGCCAACACCCCTGACTTCGAATACTCCTATGTAGTACGCCGCGATGACGGCAGCTGCAAACGTGAATGGGGACATCCGCACCATTTTTATATGCCCACAGATGCAGGTCATGCCGTATACGTCAACGACCGCTGGCAGGATCAGCCGTGGGACAAACCATACTATTCGTCTGCAATCGCCGAATGCATCAACCGCCGCGATGATGCAGCCTCAACGGCTCGCATACTGCCTTGTGCCGGAATGGTTACCATTCAAGTACTGGCACCAATGATACGCCCCGAACAGGTTCTCGCCGTCTGTGGCGAGACACCGTCATTAGGCAAATGGGATACGGCACAAGCAGTAGCTATGTCCGCACACGACTTCCCGATGTGGAGCGTCAATATACCGGCAGCCGGACTCAGCGTTGCCACCGAATACAAGTTCGTGATTCTCGACAAAAATTCCGGCAAACTCGTGGCTTGGGAACTGGGCAACAACCGCACCCTCGGGACACAGCCCACACGCGACACCGCCACAGTGCTTACCGGAATGCGACTGCGCAATCCTCTGACTCCCTGGCGCGGCGCCGGCGTTGCCATACCGGTATTCTCGATACGCACACGCAACGACTTCGGCGTAGGCGACTTCTACGATCTCACACTGATGGTCGATTGGGCTGCAATGACGCATCAAAACTTTATACAAATCCTGCCTATCAACGATACCACGATGACAGGCACATGGACTGATTCGTATCCCTATAACGCCAATTCGACATTCGCGCTCCATCCTATGTACCTGCGTCTTGAGGCCGTAGGCGAACTGCGCGACCCGGCACGTCGCAAATACTACCGAGATTTGGCCGCCGAGCTCAACGGATTGGCAACCGTCGACTACGAACGCGTCACCCATGCCAAGACAGAGTACGTACGCGAGATATTCGCCCAGGACGGCGCCAAGACCATAGCCTCGGCCGACTTCAAGGCGTTCGTAAAACAAAACGCCGGATGGCTGCCCAATTACGCGGCATTCTGTGTCTTACGCGACCGCTTCGGTACTGCCGACTTCTCGCAATGGGGCAAATACGCCAAATACTCCAAAGAATTGGTCAAAGAATTGGCCAAAGAAGCTGCCGAGGAGACAAACATCGTCTACTTCACTCAATATCACCTTGACAAACAGCTGAAAACCGTACGCGACTATGCACACGGCAAAGGCGTAGCAATCAAGGGCGATATTCCCATCGGCATATCGCGCACAAGCGTGGACGCATGGACCGATGCGCGGCTGTTCAATATGGACTGTCAAGCCGGAGCGCCGCCGGACGACTTCTCCGTTTTGGGTCAAAACTGGGGATTCCCCACCTACAACTGGGAAGAAATGAACCGTGACGGATTTGCATGGTGGAAAGCACGCTTCCGCAAAATGTCCGAATACTTCGATGCATACCGCATAGACCACGTCTTGGGCTTCTTCCGCATTTGGGAAATACCCATGGACGCCGTACACGGCCTGCTGGGCACCTTCAATCCCGCCCTGCCCTTCACCCCGGACGAACTGCGATACAACTACGACTTCTGGATAGACGTAGACCTGCACACCACGCCGTTCATCATGGATTACTTCCTGGGCGACTTCTTCGGCGAATACACCGACGAAGCACGCAAGACCTTCCTCGTCGATGTCGGATACGGACGCTACAAACTGCGCCCCGAATTCGACACACAACGCAAGGTCGCCGACCACTTCGGCTCACTGCCCCAAGACGACAAAAACACTCGGCTGTGCAACGCATTGCTGGGCCTTATAGACAACGTACTGTTCATCGAAGACAGCCGCGAAAAAGGCAAGTATCACCCGCGCATATCGGCTCAATACACATATATATACCGCTCGCTCAACGACTACGAGCGCTGGTGCTTCGACCGATTGTACAACGACTTCTTCTATCATCGACACAACGACTTCTGGTACGGTAAAGCCATGTGGAAACTGCCACCGCTCATCGAAGCCACGGACATGCTCACCTGCGCCGAAGACCTCGGTATGATTCCGGATTGCGTACCCGCCGTGATGCAGCACCTCGAGATACTGGCTCTTGAAATACAGCGTATGCCCAAGGACCCCAATCTCACCTTCGGCGATACACACAACTACCCGTATTACTCGGTATGCACCACATCGACACACGACATGGGCGGTATACGCGTATGGTGGGAAGAAAACCGCGAAAAGACACAGCGTTACTTCAACGAAGTGCTGCAACAAAACGGTACAGCGCCTTATTTTGCCGAGCCGTGGATATGCGATGCAATCGTAAATTTGCACCTCAAGTCACCATCAATGCTGTGCATTCTGCCGCTGCAGGACTACCTGGCTATGGACGGCAAACTGCGACGCGAGAACCCCAAGGACGAAATCATCAACGTCCCGGCCAATCCGCGCCACTACTGGCGCTACCGTATGCACCTGAATATGGAGAACCTCATAAAAGCCAACGACTTCAACGACAAGTTGCGCAGTATGATAGACAACGCCGGACGCTGACACCGGTATAGGCACTCCTTTACGCACAACACAACACAACACAACACAACACAACACAGCACAGCATAACAAGCACATCACGCCATGACCATAGACGCCGAAGACCTGCGGGCCCAGTGCCTGAAAATGCGGTACAGCCGACGCCTTGTCGAACCCGAAGTATTCCCCTCCGAACAGGAGTGGGAATACATCACCGGGCGCGCCATGACCGGCATAGGCTCGAGCCTCTATCGCAAGTATCTGGTATCTTGGAGTCTGCCCGAAGACGAGCGTACGGACATACACTGCAGCGCGCTCCAATGGTTTCCGCAATATATTGCAGCCGTGCCGCGCGACTACGCCTTAGGCGTTGTCTACGGCGACATTTCATCCTGTCCACAAGCGACACTTGCCGTGATATACAAGGCACGCCTATTTGACGCCGATATGCTGCGCGATGTGCTGCACTCCACCGAACCCCTGTCGCCTCCGTTTCCGCAAGGATACTACCCGTTGACATTCGTCGTCGAATGTCTGGACGCATACCAGCCGGAGTACACAGACGACACCCTTGAATCGATGCGCGAATTATATCGCGACATCACCGACCCGGAGCCGCTGGGACGCATCACCGACAGCCGCGCAATCTTCGGCGGCGGCACCAAGTACGAGTGTCCGCAAGGACACATCAACGATGCCGGCCAAGAATACTGCACCCAACCCGGCTGCGGCCTCAACATCTACGGGTTGCGCCAACGCCACGAGGCCCTCATCGCCGCCTTCGCCGAGCGCATAGACGCCCTTGCCGCCCTCCTTGCCCGCTGACAGCAGCGCATTTGCGCCCTGCCAAGGACTTGACCGAAGGGCGTTAAGGTAATAAGGGGCTTTAAGGGCTTTAGGAACATTAAAGTCTTTAGAGTCCCATACATGAATCCCCCATTGCCTTTTCATCGGCCTTTGCGGGCACCTCGAAAAAGTATTTTTGCGTGTCCGAAAAATCTTACCTAACTTTGCAATAAGTCTTGGCACGCGCGTAAGGTGACGCAGAGCCGTCCCGCACAAGTGTTTGTGCCTTAGACCTTACATTTTGATAAAGAAGCGATATCTACGCTTGTTCTTGGCTACTTGGAACGTCGAACACTCCAAATACCCGTCACAGGACATAGCAACGATAGGCGCCACGGTATGTATTTACCAACCAAGGCACGCTCCGGGAGCACTTAGCTTCCGGGGCAGGTCTTGGGTTATGTACATATATACAGCGTGGAGTCGGCGTTGTTTGCTCTTGGCGGATTGGCAAGTTCGACGGCCACAAGTAGCGGAGCGAGCAACGACTCGGCTCCCGCTTTTTTTCACCTACCCTATACACAAACCACTTGTTGCCATACGGAGCCTACGGCACACACCGCAGACACTGTATGTCATCTTCGCCACTTATAGACATACTTGAGAATGACCTCGACCCGCAGGTCCTTGCGCTGTTGCTCAAGGATCATACGGCCAGTCGCGGCCTACCGGAGGGCGAACAACGTAATATCATCTGGGCTACAGATGATTACGCCGAATTAGGCGAGGGCTATGGCTACTATGACGAAATACGTCCCGAACTGGTTGTCGGCGTCCACGGACGCGTCATACAGCCGCGAGTGCTCAAGACCCGCGAATGTCAGCAAAGCCGCTCACGCGACAAGGCGGAAGTCTTCACCCCGGCGTGGATATGCAATGCACAGATCAATCTTGTGGACGGAGCCTGGTTTGGCCGCAACGGCGTGTTCAACAACGAAAATGACGACCGCACATGGACTGTTAACCCCGATAAGGTGGCGTTCCCGGCGGGTAAAACATGGATGGACTATGTGCGTGACGTTCGCCTCGAAATCACATGTGGCGAGGCGCCATACCTTGCAAGTCGCTATGATGCCGTATCGGGTCGATCCATACCTATCGGTCGACGCATAGGCATCCTTGACCGCAAACTGCGGGTCATCGGCGAGAATACGGAGACTTCGGGCGAATGGCTCAAAGCCGCCGCCATAGCCTTCCAAAGCGTCTACGGCTATGACTGGCAGGGCGATAACGTCGTCCTCGCTCGCGAGTCGCTGTTGTATTCCTTTATCGATTATTATCGCGACAAATTCGGCAAGGATCCTTTGAAGCGGTCTTTGCTGCAAATCGCATATATCGTTTCATGGAACGTCTGGCAGATGGACGGTCTCAAGTGCGTAATCCCAGACACCTGCGGACAACCTACGGTCGAGCACAGCCTTTTCGGCGACGAGGTTGTCCAACACCCGTGCGAAGGATGTCGTACGGGCGACATTCATCGGCACAACGGAATATACTGCCTGATACGCGACTGGCGCAAGAAACCGCGCGACCGCCAAGTCGAGCCTTTTGTGAACTCAATCCCTAAATAGCCACATATACCATGCTCTTCGATTCGACACTCAAGCCCAAACTAATTTACGTCTTCCGTATCAACGATAAAGACCATGCCGGATGCCTGAAAATCGGCGAAGCCACACTGCCCGACGGCAGCGATTTCGGCGGATTTGCCCCATGCTCGCACGCCTTAAATCAGGCGGCCAAGAAGCGTATCGACCAATACACTCGTACAGCCGGAATCAGCTATGAGTTATTGTATACCGAAGTGACATTATACTTCGGCGGAGGCACGGTCAAGTCTTTCAACGACAAGGCGGTACACGAAGTACTGCTGCGCAGCGGTATACGGCGACGGACTAATGCCGGATGGGGTAGTGAGTGGTTCGAGACCGATCTTGAGACAGTGAAGAACGCCATCAAGGCGGTCAAAGAGGGACGAAAATCACTTTCGTCCTCAGAAAAGACAGAGGGACAAAATCCCATCATCTTCCGACCCGAACAGAAGGATGCCATCGAAAAGACCGAGAAGCAATTTCGCCGAAGCAATCAAATGCTGTGGAATGCCAAGATGCGCTTTGGCAAGACATTGTCGGCGTTACAAGTGGTCAAGGATATGGGACTTAGCCGCACACTCATACTCACCCACCGCCCGGTGGTGGACGATGGATGGTACGAGGATTTCAATAAGATTTTCTATGACCGCAAGGATTACGCCTACGGCTCGCGCGACAAAGGGGAGTCTTTTGCCTCGCTCAAGGCACGTGCTCGAAGCGAGGCATTGCATTACGTGTACTTTGCCTCAATGCAGGACCTGCGCGGCTCGGAGCAAGTCGGCGGCAAGTTTGACAAGAATAACGAGATATTTTCCACATCTTGGGATTTGCTAATAGTGGACGAAGCTCACGAGGGTACGCAAACCGAGCTGGGACAGAGCGTAATACACGAGTTGGTCAAGGACGACACAAAGGTGCTGTCGCTGTCGGGCACGCCATTCAACCTCTTTGACGAATACAAGGAGAACGAGGTCTACACCTGGGACTACGTGATGGAACAAAAGGCCAAGGCCGAATGGGACCTGGAGCATTTCGGCGACCCGAATCCATACGCGGAGTTGCCTACTATGAACATATACACTTACGACCTCGGACGTCTGCTCAAGGAGTATATAGACGAGGATGTAGCCTTCAATTTCCGCGAATTTTTCCGCGTCAACGATTCGGGCGAATTTGTACACCGCAAGGACGTGGCGGCTTTTTTGGACTTGCTGTGCCGCAAAGACACAGACAGTGCCTACCCTTTCGCCACGGACGAGTATCGCAACAATTTCCGCCATACGCTGTGGATGGTTCCGGGCGTAAAGTCGGCACTTGCCTTGCAGCGAATGTTGGAACGTCATCCCGTCTTCCAGCATTTCCAGGTGGTGAACGTTGCCGGCGAGGGCGACCCTACGGAGGAGGAAAACGCGGAGGCGCTGGCTCTGCTACGCTCCAAAATCGGCGACGACCCGGACGAGACGCGCACCATCACCTTGTCGTGCGGACGCCTGACCACCGGCGTCACCGTCCGCGAATGGACTGCCGTGCTTATGCTGTCGGGATCGCTGAATACAGCGGCGGCCGGATATATGCAGACAATCTTCCGAGTGCAGTCGCCGGCGACTATCAACGGACGTATCAAGGAGAATTGCTATGTCTTTGACTTCGCGCCCGACCGCACGCTCAAGGTGCTGGCCGAGACGGCTAAGATTTCGACCAAAGCGGGCAAGACGTCCTCGGATGATCGCACGGCCATGGCCGAGTTCCTGAATTTCTGCCCGGTCATCGGTATGGAGGGGTCACGGATGCGCAAGTTCGATGTGGACACGATGCTGCGCCAGCTCAAGAAGGTGTATATCGAACGCGTGGTCGCCAACGGCTTCGAGGACGGATACCTGTACAACGACGAGCTACTGAAATTAGGAAAGGTTGAGCTCGAAGAGTTCAAGGAACTCAAAGGAATCATAGGTTCCACCAAGGCCATGCCGCGTACCAAGTCGGTGGATATCAACAACCAGGGACTCACCAACGAGGAATACGACGAATTGGAAGACCTGGAGAAGCGCAACCGCTCCAAGAAGGGCAAGGACGAGATGTCGGAGGAGCAAAAGCGGCGCCTCGAGGAGCTGAAGAAGCGCCGGAAGAACCGCGAGAATGCCATATCAATCCTGCGCGGCATCTCGATACGTATGCCGCTGATGATCTACGGTGCGGACATCGAGGACGATGAGGAAATCACCATTGACAATTTCGCCTCGAAGATTGACCCGCAGTCGTGGGAGGAGTTTATGCCGCGTGGCGTGTCCAAGCAACGGTTCAACGCCTTCCGCAAGTACTATGACCCGGACATCTTCGCCGCCGCAGCCAAGCGCATACGCGAGATGGCACGCAACGCCGACCGGCTGTCCATAGAGCAGCGCATCGAGCGTATCACGCAGATATTCGCCACATTCCGTAACCCGGACAAGGAAACTGTTCTGACGCCGTGGCGCGTAGTCAATATGCACATGTCGGACACCTTGGGCGGATATGCCTTCTATGACGAGGATTTCAAGACGCCCCTGTCGGAGCCGCGCTTCGTGGACCGCGGCAAGGTGACGGCGGAGGTTTTCAACGAGCAGACGCACATCCTGGAAATCAATTCGAAGACAGGTCTATACCCGCTATATGTGGCTTACTCGGTATACCGCGCACGTTTGCGCGAGTTGCTCACCTCGCCCGAATCAATCGAGGACGAATGGGCAGTATGGGCCAAAGCCGTCAGCGAGAATGTCTTCGTCGTCTGCAAAACCCCAATGGCCAAAAGTATAACACGAAGAACTCTTATTGGCTTTCGACATATAAAAGTGAACACTCGTTATTTCGAAGACCTCATAAATCAAATCAAAAACAAGTCTAACAACTTTTCCTTAAAGGTCAATAGCAGTAGCTATTGGAATATATCACCTAACGTTTCTATGAACTTTAATGCAATCGTAGGCAATCCACCATATCAATTAACGACAGCCAAACAGGAAACAAATAACGGGCAAAAAACAGTCACAAACATATTCCAATATTTTCAATTAATATCTGATAATTTAGCCAAATATACATCCATGATATACCCTGGCAAACGCTGGATACATCGTTCTGGAAAAGGGCTTGAACAATTTGGCTATAATCAAATTAATGATACTAGGTTATCTTTATTAGAATTTTTTCCCTATTCCACTGATTTATTTAAGAATGTTGGAATTGCCGATGGATTATCAATTGTATTCAAAGATAAAAGTAAAAAAAAGCCAGGATTTGAATACATCTATTATGTCCATGGACATAAAGCACATAGGCATATTGATGCTCCGGGCGACGAACTAATAGCCCTTACCCCATCCGATGCAGAAATCTCAAGACGTATCAATTACGGAGTCCAAAAATACAAATTTGGCTATCTCGCAGAAAGCATATTCCCTCGAAATTTATTCTCGATTGAGAGCAGTTTTGTCGAAGAGAACCCAACTTTAGTTCGAGAGTATACAGCCGAAGGTACATTTGACAAAAATACCGAGATAAAGCTTTTCACTAACGACAAAGCAGGTAAAGCAGGTAGAGCACGATGGTATATAGCTAAGAAAGACATAATAAAGACCAATGCAAACTTACTGCCTTATTGGAAGGTCGTCGTATCAAGTGCAAACGCAGGAGGACAAAAACGAAGCAACCAAATTGCTATAATAGACAATTATAGCGCATTTGGGCGTTCAAGGGTTGCATTAAAATTGTTTAAGACAAAAAGAGAAGCTGAGAATTTCTATAAATACGCAACATCTGATTTCATTAGATACACTTTCTTACTAACGGACGAATCTCTCACATCATTAGCAAAACAAGTACCAGACATCATTGATTATACAGATAACAACACGTACATAAACTTTTCTGAGGACATATCTACGCAGCTATACAATCTGTTTAATATAAGTCCTCACACTCAGAAGCATATCAAAGACACGATTAGCGACAAAGAAACGAGGCAATAACAAAAAACATATAGATTATGAGATTACTAGTATTAGGCAACGGCTTTGATTTGGCCCTTGGCTATCCAACATCTTATGTCGATTTTGCAAACGCAGAATTGATTTCTCCTGTTCAAGAACTAGATTATACCTGCAATTTCTGGCCGTTCAAAGAACCTGATAAAGGACTATATAGAGATCAATCATTACACTACCATATGTACAACTACGCACTTAACAACACGGATCGCGATGGGAGAATCCGCTGGGTAGACATAGAGATGCAATTGTATTTATATGCAAAAACGAAAATAGGCACTACTATTGATCTAAACCTCGTCCAAGAGGATAAAAATAGTCTTCAAAAACTACGCAGATATTTGAATCATTGGATTTCGCGGGTTTTTAATGGCGAATGGGAACAGAATAGAGAATGCCCAAACATTCGAAACTTTATAAAGGCTATCACTGACAATAATGGCTGCTCTATAATATGGTCATTCAATTACACAAACGCGAGAGAAGAATTAAGCGCATTTGGTGAATACAATAACCCAACGTATCCGAAGATTTATAATATTCACGGCACTTGCACAAATAGTAGTAATCCCAATATAATTGTTGGCATTCATGAGGACTTGCAAATACCACAAGAATATCAATTTCTATTTAAAAGTAACTATACCCATCATAACTCTTTCCTTCAAGACTTGACTACTTCTGACGAAGTAATAATTTATGGACATTCAGTAGGAAAAACTGATTCTGATTATTTCTCTCCGTATTTTGAATTTATAAAAAACACACCCATCCACGATAAATCAAAACAGTTAACAATTATAACAAAAGGCGAGAACTCCGTAGAGCAAATTCTTTCAAATATTCGAGAACATATAAAGATTTCAAAATTAAAATCAAAGGTTGAATTCTCAATTATTGATATATCAAGGATCAATGAGCCCGGATTAGATTTAGAATTATACGCCAATTTACTTAAACGCCTTCGAAATGGATAACACATAAAAGGATTCCCCCTCACAACTATTGCTGTCTCGACTTCCATCAAACACAATTTAAGCTCTATGATATGAATACAGAAAGCATTAGATTAAGCAAAGAACAACTCCAAAAAATCCGAAACACAGATTTCACCAAAGTTCCCGGCGTCACTCTTGGCTCTGATTATTTAACTCAAGAGCACGGAGCACCCGGCACCCCCTCACGCGAGGAATTCGAGAACAAGGCTAAAGCGTGGTACTACGGCGAAATTCTCCGCGAAAGGCGTAAGGCCCTCGGTATGACCCAAAAGGAACTTGCCGAAAGTATCGGCCGCGAACGGACATACATCAACCGCATCGAAAAAGGCGAGACCGATATGCAGCTATCCTCGTTCCTGCGCATAGCCTCGGCTCTCGGCATCTCCGTCAACCTTACGGTAAACCTCTGAACCACATCTCTGCACATTAGTGGTTTCCCCTATGCCAAATATCAGCCTTTGAGATAGCATTATCGCGTAAAAAGGGGGGGTATGTCGTAATGGCGAAACCGTGTAGGGACGCAATAATTGCGCCCCTACAATAATACAGCATTAGGCACACCATGGCTTTTTTACGCCTGCGGCGAAAAGCGGCTGAAATCGCTGCAGATTTGCGGTGCAAATTTGGATTTTTCGCCGCAAAGGGATAAATTTGCAGTATGAAAATCAATCACATACCGACAAAACACATCCGGCAATTAGACGATTGGCCAACTTCCGGATGAAATTCTGACCGGCTGACAGAGGCTCTGAGCCGTCTAAGCATCCGCATGGCCGGTTGACCGGGCAAATGTCACGGCTCGACCAACACTCTGCATTTCGGCTGAAAACTTTGAATAAATCGGAAAATGTTCCGAACTTTACATTGAGAATTCGCATAGGTATGGTGAGGCTCAATCCAAGACTCGACTATATTCGAATTGCCGAATATGCGATATGAGCATTATACTTCATCCTATGCACTTGTCAGACTATTTTATAAGACCGAACATAAAGATATGAAGCGAACTATTGCATTGCTTGCACTGATACTGAGCTGCTGTGTCGCCTTGGGTCAGCGTATTTTCAGCGTCGAGACTTGTCCTGCCGAAAACGCCTCTACGGCTATGAACGTGAGCTGGGCCACAGCCCCCGATGTAAGATCCACCTACGTGGTATATACCGAGGCCTCCGATACACTGTGGCGACATGCGCGACGCGCCTCTGACATCAATATAAGTCTGTGCAACACCTTCGACAGTATTTACAGCAAAACGCCCTACAACAAAGACGTATACGAACGTTGGATCTTCAACAAATGCGGCGCTACGCTCCGAAAGCTCAAGCGCGACACCGACTATATGTACCGCGTAGTGGCCGACAGCATCGAGACCTCGGAATATCACTTCCGTACAGCCGGCGCCAAGTGCTGGAGTGCGTGTGTGATCTCCGATTATCATCACTATACGCCGCTACCCAAGCGCCTTCAATCGGCTATGACGATGATAGACACCGTCTGTCGCAAAGATCCGTCACTTGACTGGATACTGCACCTCGGCGACGTAACGGCCTGGGGCGGCAGCTACTCGTTTTGGAAAACGATGTACGAATCGCCGATTTTCGGCAAGTATATGTGGGCCGGAGTGATTGGCAACCACGACTATATGAGCCGTAAATATGCCAAATGCACCAATCAATACTTCCGCGACGCCAACTACTATCCTCGCAACGGATACCAGGGCGAGGAAGGCGTATGCTACTACTTTCATTACGGCGATGCATTGTTTGTGATGCTCAACAACGAGGCTATGCGCTCCGATGAAGGCCTGGCTCAAGCTCAAGAATGGTTTCGCTCGGTGATGCGTACCGAACGTTCCAAGGCTCGATATATCATTGTATGCGAACATTACCAATGGTTTATGGGCAATGACGGAAAGGCCTCGCAATATGACCGATGGTCAAAGCTGTTCGACGAATACGGTGTAGACCTTGCACTTGCAGGCAATAACCATATATATGTACGCACCGGGGCCCTTTACGACGGGCACGAAACCGATGGCACCAAAGGTACGGTATACATCCAATCAACGTCAAGCGACAACGAGCGCGGCCAAGCGGCGGCCGAATGGACACTCAACCGCAACATCATCAAGAAGATATGGACCGAAGGCGAGCATACCGTAAGCGCCATACACCTTGAAGCCACACCTAAGACCCTAACCCTCACCCTATACGACCGATATGGCAATGTAATAGATCAAGCAAAGGTACTCGCAAAAAAACGTAAGTAATCCCCTACTCCCGACATAAATCAACCAACGCCAACAACCGCAACAAAATCCGAAGCGATACCCTCATACGTACACCGTCCGAAATGCGGCGGTCTATGAAAAATTTGCAAAGAAGAATTTTTTATGTTAATTTTGGGGTCAAATGTTAAAACAGACGTCCGGCAGGGACAATAAAACAAATATCCGAGCCGTTTGTTAAAAAAATATAGGCCATAGGGCTTACGCGGTTTTCGGCCATAGGCATTTGCCCGACCACGCACACAACCGTGTCAATGGACTTTGTCTCCGACCGCCACCGCACCGCCCGCAATATGCTCGACAGACATCACGACGCACGGCTTATTTTTTGGGGCACTGACATCGAAAGAGACTATGAAGAAGAAGACAATATGGCTTTTGACAATACTTATGGCACTGACATTCATGGGATTGCTGGTGATGCAGATAGTATATGTCCGCAATATGGCACGTATGCGCTTCGACCAATTCACCGAAGCGGCCAAGCAGAGCCTGCACGCCGTATCGGCACGCTTAGGTCATGACGAGACACGCCACTTCCTCGAAGAAGAAGTAGACTCGATAGAGTCGACATCCATATATGCACAATACCTCGGCGACCCCACTCCGCGTTTGGGAGGCATACGCTTTACCTTCTCGACCACCTCGGGTCTGCAGGCCGACTTGACCATCAAGGGCGATGCCAACGAAATCACCAACCTGCAGACCGACAACCGTCTCTTTGGCGGCAGCCACTATCAAGGCACACGAGCATCGTTCCATGACCAATATTTGATGCAGAAAAATATGATAGACGATGTCATCCTTGACATCATCTCTCAGGCATCAAACAAGCCCATAGAACAACGTGCCGACTCGACACGTGTGCGCCGTTATCTACGCGAGGAGCTGGATACCATGGGGTTGCACGATCTGCCTTTCTCCTTTGCCATAGTCAATAAGTCCGGCGTACCGGCTTACGCGACCGAAGGCTATGACAATTCGCGCGTCAACGACAACAATATGTTCACGCAAATCCTCTTTCCGCACGACCCGGCCGACAAGCACTACTTTCTACGGGTCTACTTCCCCACCAAAAAGGATTATGTGTATTCATCCATAGCCTTTATGGTGCCGACATTTGCACTGACATTGATACTATTGCTGATATTTGTCTTCACCATCATCACCGCCTTCCGCCAAAAGAAGCTCTCGGAGATGAAGAATGACTTTATCAACAATATGACGCATGAGTTTAAGACTCCCGTGTCATCCATATCACTGGCGGCGCAGATGCTCAACGACCAAAGCGTACGCAAGTCGCCTTCCATGCTCCAGCAAATTTCGACGGTAATCTCGGACGAGACCAAGCGGCTACGCTTCCAAATCGAGAAAGTGCTGCAAATGTCCATGTTCGAAGGCACCAAAGCCACGCTCAAACTCAGCGAAGTGGATGCCAATCTGGTGTTGTACAACGTCATCAACACCTTCAAGCTCAAGGCCGAGCGCTTGGGCGGCAGCATCGAATCGCATCTAGATGCTATGAATGCCCTTGTCGAAGTGGACGAGATGCACTTCACCAACGTCATCTTCAATCTGCTGGACAACGCCGTCAAATACTCGCGCGAAGACACCCCGTTGCTACTCAAAGTGGGTACTCGCGACCTCAGCGGCGAAAGGCTTGAAATCACCATAGCCGACAACGGCATCGGAATATCCAAAGAACACCAAAAGCGCATCTTCGAAAAATTCTATCGCGTGCCTACCGGCAACCTCCACAACGTCAAAGGCTTCGGCCTCGGCTTGGCATACGTAAAGAAGATGATTACGGAACTCGGAGGCGAAATTACCCTCGAGAGCCAACCCAATGTAGGAACAAAATTTATAATAATACTCCCATTAATCAAAAACTGACACAACTATGGACGAACGTACACGCATCCTTCTCTGCGAAGACGATGAAAGCCTCGGTATGCTTCTCAGAGAATACCTCCAACAAAAAGGCTTCAGCGCCGACCTCTTCGCCGACGGCGAAAGCGGATACAAAGCCTTCCTCAAAGGCAAATACGACATCTGCGTCCTTGACGTGATGATGCCCAAGAAAGACGGTTTCGCCCTCGCACAGGAAATCCGCAGCGTCAATTCCGAAGTACCTATCATATTCCTGACAGCCAAATCGCTTAAGGAAGACATCCTTGAGGGCTTCAAGATCGGCGCCGATGACTATATCACCAAGCCTTTCTCGATGGAAGAGCTCGTATTCCGTCTCGAAGCCATCCTGCGCCGCGTCAAGGGCAAAAAAGGCAAAGAAATCACCATGTACAAGATTGGCGACTTCACCTTTGACACCCAGAAACAGGTGCTGATGATACGCGACAAAGTCACCAAGCTCACCACCAAGGAAAGCGAGCTACTGACACTGCTGTGCGCACACGTCAACGAAATCCTCGAACGCAATTATGCGCTCAAGACCATCTGGATCGACGACAACTACTTCAACGCACGCTCCATGGACGTCTATATCACCAAGCTGCGTAAGCACCTCAAAGACGACCCCTCCATCGAAATTATCAACATTCACGGCAAAGGCTACAAGCTCATCGCCCCCGAATCGGGCGACGCCTCCAAATAATAAAGCTGTGAGGCAACTACGGCATACGCACTATGACACTGTCGACGACATAAGTCGCCACAGTGCCATAGCGCTTGTCCGTAGTCGCATCTGCATTTCCCGACAAACCCGGGCCACGACAATACGGTACACATACCACAAGCGCATACGACAATGAAAGGCATAGTTCTGGCCGGAGGTTCCGGCACACGGCTGCACCCCATGACACGCGGCACATCCAAACAATTGCTGCCCATATACGACAAACCTATGGTGTACTACCCGGTGAGCGTGCTCATGCTGGCAGGCATACGAGACATCCTCGTCATATCCACTCCGGAAGACCTTGGCTCGTTTCGTCGTCTGCTCGGTACGGGCGAGGAATTGGGCGTACGCTTCAGTTACGCCGAACAGCCCCGACCCGAAGGCCTGGCACAAGCCCTGGTCATCGGTCGCGAGTTTTGCGCCGGCGAAGACGTATGCCTCGTCTTGGGCGACAACATATTCTACGGACAAGGGTTCAGCGGAATGATGCGCCGTGCCGTCGAAGACGCCGCACATGGATACGCCACCATATTCGGATATACAGTGCCCGATCCGAGACGCTACGGCGTGGTCACTCTGGACACGGAAGGCTACCCGCTGCGCATAGTCGAAAAGCCGATGCAACCAGAAAGCGACAAAGCCGTTGTCGGTCTGTACTTCTATCCGGCAGACGCGCCCGAAATTGCAGCCCAAGTCAAGCCCTCGGCACGCGGTGAGCTCGAAATAACGGCCGTCAACGAAGCCTATCTCAATGCAAAGCGTCTGCACGTCCAGTGCTTCGGACGAGGATTTGCATGGCTGGATACCGGCACCGTAGACTCGTTGTTGGACGCCTCCAACTTCGTAGCCGCCATCGAGAAACGTACCGACCTCAAGATTGCCGCACTCGAAGAAGTCGCTTTCCGCCGAGGATTTATCGATGCCGAGCAACTGCGCAATTTGGCGCAAAAAATGTCGAATACAGACTATGGCCAATACCTGCGCCGAATAGCCGATAATGGCTGATACACAACTCGGCCACCGCAGCCCTTCACCACAAACGACCGCCCCTCCGCTCATGACCATAGAAGACAGCGCCAAGACACCTCACCTTATCGAGATTCCACGCATACCCGATGCACGCGGCAACCTTTCATTTATCCAACGCTGCGCCACCGGCGTCACCTTTGACATATCTCGTACATACTGGATATACGACGTGCCGGCCGATGCCGACAGACACGGACGCGCACTGCGAAACACCGCCGAGGTTATCGTACCTTTGGCCGGAGCCTTCGATGTAACCCTTGATGACGGGCTCGGCGGCGCCCGGCGCTACCACCTCGACCGCCCGTATCGCGGCCTATATGTACCGCCTATGCGATGGAGGGTAATCGACAACTTCACAACCAATTCGGTAGCCTTTGTATTGGCATCCACGATATACGACGAAGCTGATTACATCTCTGACTACCACGACTTTGTACACGAAGTCGCAAACAGCCGAGATAGCCTGAAAACACCAACGCCAAGCCCCGCCATACGAGAGCATAATGCCGAAAAGTGCGTACGAGAGGCCGATATTCACTGCATATCCTCGGTAGACAACTGCCGATTGATAGACTTGCCAAGACACGTGCACGCAAATGGGTCGCTTACCGTGGCACAGAATGACAGCATCAGCCCCATGAAGATACGTCGCGCCTTCTACATCTATGATGTGCCGGCAGACACTGCCCGCGGCGGACACTCCCATCACAATTCACAGCAAATGATTATTGCTGTAGGCGGTAGCTTCGATGTCACACTGGACGATGGCGTACAGCGGCGCACTTATACGCTCAACCGTCCCTATCGAGCGCTCTACGTTACCCCGGGTATTTGGCGCACTATGGACAACTTCTCCAGCGGCAGCGTGTGCCTGGTGCTGACTGATACAGAATACGCCGAAAGCGACTATGTACGCCACTACAACGATTTTCAACGCCTTACACAGTCCAAGAAACAATCGTAAACGACGACAATTCAAACGACTAAACTTCGGTCTCAATCAAACGCGCATCCACTAACGATGAATACGAAGCCACACATTCCGTTTCTCGACCTCAAAGCGCTCGATACTCCATACCGCGATGAACTCAAAGCCGCCGTATGTGCAGTCATAGACAGTGGCCGGTACATCGGAGGGCCCGAAGTGGAGAAATTTGAGCACACCTTGGCCACAGCCACCGACACGCAATATGCCGTAGGCGTTTCCAACGGACTGGATGCACTGCGACTATCGCTTCGTGCAGCCATCGAATTGGAATACATCCACCGAGGAGACGGCGTCATTGTAGCTGCAAACACCTACATTGCATCCATATTGGCCATCACCGATAACGATTTACGGCCGGTGTTGGTCGAGCCATCGCCGAATACATACAATTTGGATACAGCTCTCATTGATAAAGCCATCACCAAAGCCACCACTTGCGGTATCACCGTTTCGGCAATCATGCCCGTACATCTATACGGCCGAACGTGCTGGGACACGGCTCTTGCCGAGGTTGTTGACCGCCACCACCTATTTATCATTGAGGATAACGCCCAAGCCATAGGCGCACAATCCGAGACGCCGGGAATATCCGGGACATATTTCACCGGGGGTCTGGGACACGTCGGCGCCTTCAGCTTCTACCCGACCAAGAACATCGGCGCCATAGGAGACGCCGGAGCTATAGCCACCAATGACGAGCGTCTGGCACAAACCGTAAGAGCTTTAGCCAATTACGGCAGCGACCGACGCTACCACAACATCGTCTGCGGCTACAATTGCCGTCTGGACACGATGCAGGCAGCCATCCTGTCGGTACGGATGAAACATCTCGCCGAAATCACCGAACGACACCAAGCCAACGCCCGTGCACTGGACAATGCGTTGCGTAGCTGCGATACAATCATACGTCCCGAAGTGCCGACATACGAGCCCTCGCACGTATGGCACCAATACGTGGTGCGCGTAAAGCCCCGTCCCGGAGACAGCAATGCAGCACTGGACAAGCGGCGTACACAGATGCGCCACGCACTCGAAACCATAGCCGGAATATCCACCGATATACATTACGAGACCCCACCCCACCTTCAGCCCTGCTACGCCTCAACATTGAGCCACGACCCACTACCACAAACCGAAAGACTGGCAGCCGCTGTATTCTCGTTGCCAATAGCGGCCGCCATTCCGGCAGGCAGCCTTAAAACCCTCGCCGAAGTGTTGTCGCAGTGCTGATCACCCGAATAAAACCTTAGAGATAGCGCCTGAAGGCAGACATTGTCCGACAATGTACCCCTTCCGAGTCACACCAAGTAGCAAAATACATCCAAGGCTGCACTCCCGACTAATAGCCATACGCCTATTCGCGTGCATTATATAATATGTAGATTCTTAAACGAAGTG
>DLLT01000048.1:54602-61928 GCA_002478045.1 Porphyromonadaceae bacterium UBA7555 | reverse complement strand
CGGAACTACGCCGCTGCCCCCTTTTTTCTCGAAAAAATCATTTTTCCCATTTACCTTTTCCCTCCCCTCGGTATATACACACAGACGCCGCCCCCAAAAGGCCGCCGTCCAAACCAAATAACAACAAAATCAACAAACAACTAAAAACAATAAAATCATGGCAGAGTCAAATGACAACTGGACATACTTAGGTGAGATTCCGTGCTTTCGCAATATTTTAATAGGAGCGAAAGCTGAGTGTTCGATTTCTCTTTATGTCATAAAGGTGGGTAACGAATTTATGTATAAAACAAGCTACAATGGAGAGGTTTGTTTCGTAGAAAAAATTGAGAGATGGGGTTTTAATGCTGTTTTTCAACCGCGTAATGAGGAATACGCATTGTTTCTCAACGTGCCTCGTTGGTAAAGCAATAATCGAAAGAAGTCTGAGGCAAATCAATTTTTCTGATTGTCAACTCAGAAAAAAGTTTTACCTTTGTCATGTCAAGTAAATGGAAGGATTTCGAATATCAAAGAGTCGATACTTCACTATCTAATATTTTCTTTGACCTAGTCTTATGTCACAGAATGCATTAACAACAACATCTCTTCTTCCAGCGACCATAAGTGGTTCGATTATTGCCGGCAAAACGTTTGTGGGTATTGATTTTGGAACATCTACCTCTGTCGTCTCCATAGCGTCTTTTGATGCCGATCAAAAACGCATACATACAAATGCACTTCGCCTTCAGCAATTTCTCCCGGATCAAACTCTGTATTCTGCAGAGATTGTCCCGACGGTTATAGCCTGGGTTAACAATCGAATTTTAGTTGGGGAAGGTGCTTCTCAACTTAAATACGAATTGAAAAAAGGTAAGAATATATGGTATTCTTTTAAGATGGAATTGGGCGAAGATTTAGGCTCAAAATATTTTGAAAGTGAACTTAAAGATATTGACCCATTTTTAATAAAGAGGCCGGGGGATGCAGCTAGAGTATTCTTTTCTTATCTGAAATTCTTAATCTATAAATACTGTGAAGAACATGGGTTAAGCAAGGATATTGCGTATGCCGTAAGTATCCCGGCATCATTTGAGGCTAATCAGAGAAAGGATTTATTAGACGCATTAGATGCCAATGATATGTCTGTTTCTTCATCGTCACTAATAGACGAACCAAATGCAGCGTTTATTAGTTATGCTGTTAATAGAGCATCAGAAGGAAGTCCAATGTTCTTAAGTCGTGATTATAATTCTAAAGTTATGGTCTTTGATTTTGGCGGAGGAACATGTGATATCTCAGTATTAGAGATTGGTCAGAACGCAAACGGATTCTTCTCAAAAAACATTGCAATATCTAAGTTTACAAAACTTGGAGGTGATGATATAGACCGTTATCTAACGTATCATTATTTAATGCCGCGTTTTTTTGAAAATAATTGTGTTAAGGCTTCAGACTTTAGGACTAATGAGCGGAAAAGAATAGCATCAGCATTATTAAAGGTTGCAGAACGTCTTAAAATATTGGTTAATAAAAGCCTCTCTACTCTTGTCTCTGAATTTGAGATGCCATTATTAAAGGATAGTGATAGGAAAACATCTATAAAAACTGATGTGGTCGTTCATACGAATAATAAGGGAGAACTAAGACAAGAAGAATTCTATATAACTAATAAAGAGATGACAGACACTATGTCTGTATTTCTGAAAAGAGGCCTGACCCGAACTACACGATATGATGGTGAAGATGAATATAACAGCATTTTTTCGCCAGTAGATAGCGCGATAAAGAAAGCTCACATTAATAAGGAGGAGTTAGATTATATCTTATTGATAGGAGGTAGTTCCAAAAGCCCATATATACAGGAAGTATTACACAACTACTTTGAGGATTCGGAATTGTTAATTCCTACAGATTTACAGACACATGTTTCCCAAGGGGCCGCAATTCATAGCTTGCTATTTAATGGTATGGGTAAATGTTTGATCCGGCCTATTTCGAGTGAACCGATAATAGTTGTTACACAGGATGCTCAGCCGAGGGTTATACTACCTGCGGGGACGCAGATACCTTGTTCTCCAATAACGATAGATAATTTGATTACAAATCGGAATGGTCAAAAAACGATAGAATTGCCGATATGTGTGGGCAATGCGTCAAAGCAATTATTCAACCTGAAGATTCGATCAAAATCACCTGAAGGCTTTCCTGCGAATGCGCGAGTAAAACTCACTATTGAGATAAATGCAGACAAGATGCTTGTTGGTAATGCCGTCTGTATGGATTCGGAATGCATTGTAGAACCGATGGCTCCATTCGCCAATAAGGAGCTGACGACTATTGAACGAGATGTATTAAGAGCCGAACGTGATGCTAATAATGAGTCGGAACGAAATGGCGGTTTGCCTTCAAAAGCGACTCTTGAAAAACTACGTAGGGCGTACGAGAAAGTAGGTAAAGAGTTGAACGCAGCAGAAACGTATGAACTGCAAGGTGAGTTATACCCTGGCACTGTCAACTACAACAACCTTGGCGTGATGTATCATAATGCCGGCAATCATAAGAAAGCTGCAGAGTGGTTCATGCGAGGCTTAAAGGATAGACCGAATGACGCAACATTGCATTTTAATCTTGGCAATACAATGAAGTATATTGACGATGATGTGTATAAGCGCCATATACAACGTGCATTGGAAATAGACCCAAATAGCGAACTTGCTTTAATAGAGTCTGCGAGGATTGATGAATCCGAGGGACGAATAGATGCAGCAACACAGAAACGCCGTAAGGCATACAATATACTTATGGCTAAATGGAAAGCGCGAGAGTTACAACAATCGGAATATGGTTGGTTGACATCTGTTGCGAAGGACCTTGGCGAGTATGCTGTTGCAAAGCAGGTAAGAGAAAGCAAGCCTTCAAATGTAGCTAACGGGAAGTATTATAATGAAGAGAACCTAACCAAAACCGTCAGGGGAGCAATAAATAAATACAACTAACGAATACAAAAAGAAAAGTAAAATGGCTAATAAATGGATTATTCCGGAACATAAGTTAGATGAGCAACAAGTAGAATTCCGAGATAATTGGAATGTGAACTCGCCAAATGCGTGGATAAAAGGATTTGCCGGCTCGGGTAAGTCTGTTTTACTGGCTTATGTAGCAAAAAAAATTACTAAAGACTACCCACAGGCGAGAATTCTTCTAGTTGTATTTACGCAATCATTGATAGAAATGTATAAAGCGGCATTCCGAGAAATTGGTGTAGATGTTAAAATAGAAACCTTTTATGGTTTTATGAAGTCATGCCAAGGCTATGACTATATTCTTTGTGATGAGGTCCAGGATCTTACACCAAGAGTTATACGTGAGATGAGCTCCCGAAGTAAACATGTTATTGTCGCCGGAGACGCCAATCAATCAATATATGAATGTGATCCCAAGTGGCATGAAGATACTGTAGAGCCGAATGCTGTAGGTACGTTGATAAATGGTCGTTCGGTTGAATTGCGGATTATACACCGTTTATCAAAAACCATACTATCGGCTGTTAGAGACCTTTGTTCAAATCTTACCTTGTTTGACGGTAAGATAGATGCGACAAAAAAAGATACGCAAGTCCGTTTATATGAAGCATCTTCAAAGGATGAAGAGATATGGTATGTGTTTGATAATGCATTGAAAGTGGTGAACTTTGGTGGTAATGCAGCTGTGCTTTTCCCAATGTATAGCGACATTGTTCCATTTGTTAACGGAGTTTTACGGTATAAAGGAAAGCCTGCATGGGAAGAAAAACTTAATCGTTGGGGAAAATTGGATTATGGCTCAATGAACTCTCACCTTCACCGAAACGGGATAAACATGCAGTATGTCGGAAATGGATATGGAAACTTCGCAGAAGGGAATAACTGCATCAATATAATGACATATTATAGTGTCAAAGGACTGGACTTTGATAATGTTTTTATCCCTTTTGCGTCATCGAGCCTATACATATCTCCAAATGAGGAAATTGCAAAAACGTTGTTTATGGTCGCAATGACGCGCTCGCGTAACGACCTGTATATATCGTATACAGGTTCCCCATGCGAGTATATCTATGCATTTCGTTCGAAATGTAACAAAGTTAATGAGCAAAAAGCATCTAATGCAAATAATCCGTTTGGATTCTGATACGATATGGCTGAATACTTATCAATTATAAGAAAGTCTGACTTTGTCGACTTGTTCAAATACGGACATTTATATGTCTCTAATGCGATACCGTTTGACGGATGTATTTCGTCTCATGCGGAGGATAAAGATCTCTTTGATGCTTTAACAAAGTATCAGAATAACTATGAGTATTCGTTCACATATATGCTGATTCATTTTGAGTCTAAAGATGAGGACGAAAGGGAGCCAATGCAAGTCTTTATTAAAAACGTCTGCGGCGTTTATACTTTTGATGAAGATGCCCAAAAGGAGATGTCTCTTACTTTTGATCCGAGGATTAATATTCAGGTTTCTCCCTGGGCTAAATTGTTTGAAGGCCTAAAACAAAAGATGTTTTTCAATCAATGTATTCAGGGCGTAAGAAATCTGTGGCAACTATTCAATTTGTCTCAGGAGGACTTAGCTACATGCGAGAACATAATAACAAAAGAGGTTGTTGATCAATTTGTAAATACACTGTTTGATAATAAGCAACCGGAAGGAGATCATTCGCTGTGGCTATATCTATTAAGATATGAACGCCATGCGATATATCCCATGGACAAAAGAGGATATGCTTGTGATATGGTTCATAGTGTATACAATTGTCTGAATGAAACAACTGTTCCTGAAGATATTGTGGAAAAATCTAATATCTATAAATCTTTAATAGCGGTAGATAATAGTAAAGCTTCGTTTACTCATATTGCTCCATTGATAGATGAAAATCCTATTAGTGAAAAGACAAAGGATTTGACTGGTGTGGACTATCCACGTGTTGCGATACTCTTCTTGTACTTAAAAGATTTGTATGGGGAAGGTATAACGAAGTTTCCAGACAAGAAAGAGGTTAAAGCGTGGAGAAAGTTTGTAGGCGAATCTTTTCCGTTAGCAATATATCTATTGGGTCTTACACTGGGTCACGAAAAGACTCTCGATGTATTCTATGATAATATTGAATTGAAGATATTCAAAAAGCCTGATGGTTCATTGGGAGACACTCAGAATATAGAGACAATGCATACACATGAAGATTCGTATCTTGATGAGGTCTTGCTAATGTATCAAGGGAAAAGACTCAACAACAATGCGATTATTACTCATGTTTTTTCAGAAGAAGAGCAGAGGGAAAAAGCGGAAATGGGTTTCTGTGTAATAGAACAAAAAAAGATGGGAAACGTATGTGTAAAAGACTATATAAAAAATAACAATCTTAACATGGAAAACATCAAGAACATAAAGAAATGAAACAGATG
Source organism: Porphyromonadaceae bacterium UBA7555 (assembly GCA_002478045.1). Taxonomy (GTDB): domain Bacteria; phylum Bacteroidota; class Bacteroidia; order Bacteroidales; family Muribaculaceae; genus CAG-873. The sequence continues at coordinate 56,499 of DLLT01000048.1, read as the reverse complement.
CCGACATTTAGTTACCAGCAAAAAATAGCGATGATGCGAATATTATTAGACATCATCCAAGCAGATGGGCGCATAGACGTTCGTGAAGTGTTTTACTTCAACAAGTTGAAAGAAGAGTTCTCTTTAACAGATGATGCCCATAAAGATGTTAATAAAAAGAATTCTCTAATAGCTCTATTGCAGATAAAGTCGTTTAAAGATGAACAGAAAGACTATTTCGCTGAACTTATGGCAAATATGATAGTCGTAGACGAGGATATAGACGTGAATGAAGTGATGATATATAATGTTGTTCGTGATTTCGCTGGATTTACGAAAGTATTTGATAGAGAAGTGTGAATAGATAATCAAGTGCTTTTAGAACTTTAATCAATACTTTTCTGTAACCGCCGTAACTGTTGCGGCGGTTATGGGAGGGCGGCATGGGCGTGGGCGTGCGGTGATTTTCGGCGGATTTTGTGGGTTGAGGGATATTTGCTAACTTTGCGGAAAGTATCGAAAGACGCAAATCCAAGGAAATGTCACAAGACAACACAATAGACAATAGTATACCCGAAGGTCATAAGCCTGACGGTAAAGATATATCTTCACACAATCAGAAATGTCAATGTCCGGGGACATCGGCACATCAAGGTGGTGCAGACCGTGTGCCGCCTGTGCCGGACGAATTGGCTGACATCGCGCCGTATGACGATGGGTGCTTCCGCGAAAAATTGGAGAAACTGGTGGGCGAAGAGGGCTTCGAACATGCCATCCGCTTCGTGATGCCGGATGTGGATTATCCGCAGTTTGTACAGCACCTGTTGGCCGTACGCAATCAGCAGGACTTCCAAAGCCGCATTGTCGGGGGATTTCTCGAGGACTTGGCTCGTAAGACCTCGGACGGAATTTCGATGTCCGGCGTGGAAAATATTGCCGAAGGGCAGTCTTACACCTTCATCAGCAATCACCGTGATATCGTGCTGGATGCCTCGTTTCTCAACGTGTGCATGATCCGAGCCCATCGGCCTATCACTCAGATAGCTATTGGTAACAATCTATTGATATATGACTGGATAACGGACTTGGTGAAACTGAACCGCAGTTTCATTGTCAAGCGCGATGTGTCCAAGATGGACGCCGTACGCGCCGCCCAGCAGTTGTCTTCGTATATCCGTTACGCTATTTCCTCGCGTCATGAGAGCGTCTGGATTGCCCAGCGCCAAGGTCGTGCCAAGGACTCTAATGATGTGACGCAGGAGAGCCTTGCCAAGATGCTTGCTCTGGCCGGGGAGACCAAAGACTTCGCGGCCAACCTTGAGGAAATCAACCTGTTGCCGGTCTCCATCATGTACGAATTCGACCCCAACGATTACCTGAAAGTCACTGAATTTGTACAACGTCATCGTGACCCGGATTTCAAGAAGAGCCAGCATGACGACCTGCTGAGTATGGAAACAGGGCTGCTGTCGCCCAAAGGTCGCATCCACTTCCATTTTGGCAAGCCTATAAATGAGAGCTTACGCGCCCTCGAGGGGATGCCGCGCATCGAGGCCGTACATCAGGCGTGCGCCCTGATAGACCGCGAGATACACCAAGGATATCGCCTGTACCCGATCAATTATATCGCCTATGACCACCTCAACGGCGGCTCCGATTTTGCCGGCGAATACACCGAGGCTGATATCGCCCGATTTGATGCTTATGTCGAGCGCCAGATGTCTCGCATCGACATTCCCGGCGGCTTGAGCAACGCCGAGCGTGCCTATGGACTTGAGATGCTATTGACCATGTATGCCAATCCGCTGAAAAACAAGCTAAAGGCAATTAATGGGCAAGAGTAAGGGTTCGGCGGTGTATTGAGCGATGTTGAGCAAACACACCGGGATAAAGGCACTATAAGAGTGTATATATTAGC
>DLLT01000048.1:0-54507 GCA_002478045.1 Porphyromonadaceae bacterium UBA7555 | reverse complement strand
GCTATAAGAGTGTATATATTAGATTATTCCGGGACGTTCGGGTACAAAGACATTCAATTGCAGTCATATATTTCAATAAAGGGCAATATAACAGACCTATAACAACGAAAACGTATGCGATTGGTAATCATCACACTGATTATTGCCCTGATATGTGGGCTGTTGGCCGATGCCTATATCTGGATGGCATTGCGGTCCTACTTCCGTAGACGCGTCTTTGCAACCGTGCACCTCGTGGTGTCGGTGCTGATGGCACTGATGCTTGTGTCAATAATGGTTATGCCGGTGCGTACGGGTACAGATGGTGTCCTGCACTGCACCATGTGGATGCTATACGCCTATATCAGCGTATATGTACCCAAGTACATATTTGTGATTGTGGATGCCCTGGCACGTCTGCCTATGCTGTGGCATCGAAACCGCAGCCGTATATGCACCGGAGTCGGCACGGCTCTTGCCGTCATTGTGTTTCTTGCCATGTGGTACGGCGCATTTTGGGGCCGTTGGCATACCGATATACGCCATATCGAAGTGCCTATGCAGGGTTTGCCTAAGAGCTTCGACGGACTGCGTATGGTACAGATCAGCGATCTCCATGTAGGCACCTGGGACGACGACACTACCATGGTAGCTCGTATAGTTAACCAAATCAACGCCTTGCACCCCGACGTGATAGTATTTACAGGTGATATAGTCAATCGCCACAGCGCCGAATTGCGCCCCTTTATGCCCGTACTTGCACGTCTGAAAGCTTGTTACGGAGTCTACTCCATTATGGGCAACCACGACTATGGCGACTACGAAGAATGGCCCGATGCAGCCGCCAAAGCCGCCGATGTCGCCGCCCTCAAGGCCATGCAGAGCCGTATGGGCTGGAAGATGCTCAACAACGGCCATACCGTATTGCGTAACGCACAAGGCGACAGCCTCGTATTGGTGGGCGTCGAAAACGTTGGCGATCCGCCATTTACCACTTACGGCGACCTCTCGGCCGCTTATGCCACACCCGAAGACAGCGCGGCCAAGATACTGCTGACGCATAATCCCGCGCACTGGGAGCGCGACATCCTACACCACGACAAACAAAACTTCGCACTCACACTGAGCGGGCACACCCACGCCATGCAAATTGAAGTGCTGGGTCTGTCTCCGGCCGTCTTTCGATACCGCCATTGGGGCGGGCTCTATGACGAAGACCCCGCGCACCTGCTTTACGTCAATATCGGTGCCGGCACTGTAGGCTTTCCTTCTCGCATAGGAGCCACGCCCGAGATTACGCTGCTTACACTGCACTCGCGCCGTCATTGACCTGCCGACAAATAGATGAACACGACCACGCAAGATATACCGGTATTACTCACCATAGGCTCTAATGCCCATGATGCCGCACGTCGCGTCAACGAAGCCTGCGACTACCTGCGCGGTCTCATCTCCGGAATACGCTTCAGCAACACGGTTTGTGCGCCATCTTATACAGGTGTGGGTGCCGATTACGTCAATATCGCCGTTACCGGCACCTGTACCTGCTCCAACGAGGCGCTTCATCAAGAATTACGCCGATACGAAGACGCACACGGACGCCGCCGTCCCGATGTGCATGGTATTGTCGCCATAGACATAGATATTGTAACTTACGACGGCGAAGTACTCAAGCCCTCGGATATGGCTCAGCCGTGGCTGGGACGTGCCCTCGCGCTTATATGCGACTGATTGACCGCGGATGTTGAAAAAATGTCCATAAAAAGTCGCCCTGAGATGCGGCGCGTCCGCAGACTTAGCGTTAACTTTGTACCGATTAAAAACGCGCACAAAAGCGCCGAACCCGCAGCCTCGATATTCCGAGGTCTTTAAGCAATGCAAACACAATGGACAATAACGAAAATAGAAATGGCAAAGGCAGATTCCGCAGCAACCGCAACGATGACCGCCCCAAAGACACGGCAGGACGCATAGTGCCGCGAGACAAAGAGCTTGAGCAGGCCGTTTTGGGCGCTATGATGCTCGAAAAAGACGCCTATACCACCGTCTGCGACCTTCTTAAGCCCGAAAGCTTCTACGAGCCCGAGCATCAGATGGTTTACGAGGCCATACAGACCCTTGCGGCGGCGCAGAAGCCCATAGATATGCTCACCGTCATCGAGCAAATGCGAGCCAACGACACCCTCGACAAGGTAGGCGGTCCGGCCTATATTGCCGAATTGACGGCGTGCATCACCTCGGCCGCACACGTCGAGTACCACGCACGCATAGTTGCACAGAAATATCTGGCACGCGAGCTGATCAACTTCGCAGCCAATATCGAAGGCAAGGCCTACGACGAGACCAATGATGTGGACGACCTGTTGCAGGAAGCCGAGGGACGTCTCTTTGAGATTTCGCAACGCAATGTCAAGAAAGATGTTACGCAGATAGACCCGGTCATTTCTCAGGCCCTCCATCAGATACAGAATGCCGCAAATCGCGCATCCGGCCTCTCCGGCCTCGAAAGCGGATTTCACGACCTGGACAAGCTTACTTCAGGATGGCAAAATTCCGACCTTATCATCATAGCCGCACGTCCGGCAATGGGTAAGACCGCCTTCGTCCTTTCCATGGCCAAAAACATGGCCGTCAACTACAACACTCCCATTGCCGTATTTTCGCTCGAAATGTCCAATCTACAGTTGGTCAACCGTCTTATATCCAACGTCTGCGAAATCGACGGCTCCAAAATCAAGAGCGGACAGCTCACACCTATGGAATGGGAACAGCTACTGGCGCGCATCAAAAACCTAAACGGAGCACCGCTATATATTGACGATACGCCCTCATTGAGCATCTTTGAGTTACGCACCAAAGCACGCCGCCTTGTACGCGAACACCATGTCAAGATGATTATCATTGACTACTTGCAGCTGATGAATGCATCCGGAATGAAATTCGGCTCGCGCGAGCAAGAAGTCAGTATGATTTCACGTTCGCTCAAGCAGTTGGCCAAGGAACTGGATATACCCATAGTGGCACTGTCGCAGCTCAACCGTAGCGTTGAAAACCGAACCGATGGCAAACGACCGCAATTGAGCGACCTCCGTGAGTCCGGCGCCATCGAACAGGATGCCGATATTGTATGCTTCATACACCGTCCCGAATACTACCTGCACAGCGATACCGATGCCAACGGCCGCGACATACGCGACTTGGCCGAATTCATCGTAGCCAAGCACCGTAGCGGTTCGGTGGATGACATTGAACTTCGTTTTCGCAAACGCTTTGCACGTTTCGAAAACCTCAACGAAGATAGTCCGGTCACCAGCCTCGCTTCCGTGGGCTCTTCGCTGAACAGCGGCGCAGCCGTGCCCGTGGGCTCGGCACCCTCCGCCGGCGTAATATCTTCGCCGGAGTCTCCGTCCGGGTCGGCCATAGGCGGAAACGACCCCCTCGGCGGCACTATACCCGAGGCTGAGTTTTAACCACAGCAGCAACGAATTCACCATCCATCTCATAGAATACCATCAATGAATAAGCGTAGTCTTGTATCAATCTCCGACATCGGCCGAGACGAGATTCTGACACTGCTGAAACAGGCCGCCGGGTTCGAGCGCAACCCCAATAGGCGACTGCTGGAAGGACGCATAGTGGCCACGTTGTTTTTCGAGCCATCCACCCGTACGCGACTCAGTTTCGAGACCGCCGTCAACCGTCTCGGCGGACGTGTCATCGGATTCAGCGATGCCGCTAACACCTCCACTTCCAAAGGCGAAACCCTCAAGGATACCATCAAAATGGTGTCCAATTATGTCGACCTGATTATAATGCGTCACCACCTCGAAGGAGCGGCGCGTTATGCCTCCGAGGTTACGGACATACCCGTCATCAATGCCGGTGACGGTGCCAACCAGCACCCTTCGCAAACAATGCTCGACCTTTACTCTATATATAAGACACAAGGACGTCTCGATGACCTCGATATAACGCTCGTAGGCGATCTCAAGTACGGACGAACCGTCCATTCGATGCTCCAGGCCATGCGGTGGTTCAGCAGCCGTTTCCGTTTTGTTGCATGTCCCGAATTGCAGATGCCGTCACAGTACACCGAATTCTGCCGCACCCACGGCATATGTTACAGCGAGCATACCGACTTCTCGCCCGAAGTGATACAGAACAGTGATATTATATATATGACACGTGTCCAGCGCGAACGCTTCACCGATATTATGGAATACGAGCGCGTCAAGAACTGCTACACACTCAAAGCCTCTATGCTTGAGGGCGCACGTCCGAATATGCGTATCCTGCACCCGCTGCCGCGCGTGGGCGAAATTGACCGTGACGTCGATGACAATCCCCATGCCTATTACTTTGAGCAGGCACGCAATGGTCTGTATGCACGTCAAGCCATCATCTGCCGGGCTCTCGGCATAGATCCCGCCGACATCTGAAATATCGACCCTCATACACAGAATACACTATGACTTGCGATAAAAAAGAACTCGCCGTAGCCGCCCTGCGCAACGGCACCGTCATCGACCATATACCATCGGCCGCACTCTTCAAGGCCGTACGCGTGCTCGGCATCGAGGCTATGGACAAATATGTCACCATAGGCTATAATCTGCAAAGCAGCAAGCTCGGGCGTAAAGGCATCATCAAAGTTGCGGACGTCGAATTTTCACAAGAAGAGTTGGACCGTATAGCCCTATTTGCGCCCACGGCAGTGGTCAATATTATACGAGACTACGATGTGGTTGAAAAACGTCCGGTCACCCTCTCGGATGACATCGTGGGCATTGTGCGCTGCGCCAACCCCAAGTGCATCACCAACAACGAGCCTATGGATACCCACTTTCACGTCGTATCGCGCGACCCTGTGGTAATAAGGTGTCACTATTGTACCTGTAGCGTCGCAGGCAAAGACGCCCATATACTGTGAAGCAGGTTTGGCGAGCCGGGACGATGCTAAATCCCGTACCCGCGGTGCTGGTCAGCTGTGGTAATGCCGACCGAAACAATCTATTCACCGTTGCCTGGACGGGGACCATATGTTCCGACCCGGCGATGCTGTCCATTTCGGTACGCCCCTGTCGCTACTCCTACGACTTGATTAAGGAGAGTATGGAGTTTACGGTCAATCTGACTACTGCCGATATGGCACGTGCCACGGACTACTGCGGCGTGCGGTCTGGACGAGATCAGGACAAATGGGCGGCGTGCTCGCTCACGCGAGTTCCGGGCGTGGCTGTTGCGTGTCCCTGTGTGGCTGAGAGTCCCGTAAGTATCGAATGCCGTGTGCGCGACATTATGCACTTGGGCACGCACGATTTGTTTATCGCCGAGGTGCTGGATGTCTTGGCTGATGACGACTTTATTGACCCGAACACCGGTACTCTGGATATGGGGCGTCTCGAAATGCTCGTATACTGTCATGGCAGGTACTACGCCATGGGTCGAAACCTCGGTTTCTTCGGCTTTTCAGTACAAAAGAAGAAATGAACCGTACACAATCATCTCGAGCCATAGGCGAGGGTAACGACGAGCAGCGACCCGATGCCGTGACGAACAAGGATGCATCATTGCCCTCTCGGTCTAAAGGCACAGAACCGCGGCCGTTACAGCTCCTGGCGCCGGCACGCGATGCCGATACAGCCATTGTCGCCATTGATAATGGCGCAGACGCTGTATATATGGGCGCTCCTTCGCATGGCGCAAGGGCTGCGGCGGCCAACAGCATAGACGATATCCGCCGAGCCTGCCAATATGCACATCGTTACGATGCTCGCATATACGTAACAGTCAATACGATAATCTATGATGATGAGTTGGACGACGTACACCGCATGGTGTGGGACCTCTATCGCGCAGGTATAGATGCCCTCATCGTGCAGGATATGTCGCTGTTGCGTATGGATTTACCGCCAATAGCCCTGCACGCCAGTACACAGTGCGACATACGCACACCGCAAAAAGCGCGTTTCTTGGCTCAAGCCGGATTCGGGCAGATAGTGCTGCCGCGCGAGTCATCCTTGGACGATATCCGTCGTTATGCACGAGAAGTGCCGCGAGATACAACACTCGAAGCCTTTGTACATGGTGCTTTGTGCGTGTGCTACAGTGGCGATTGCCGTGCCAGTCTTGTCGCCGGCGGTCGCAGCGCCAACCGCGGTTGCTGCGCCCAAATGTGCCGCTTACCTTACGACTTGGTAGATGCTGACGGGAACGTACTTATGCGTGAACGGCATCTGCTGTCGTTACGCGATCTCAATCGCATGGGCGACCTCGCAGCTATGGCCGATGCAGGCATCTCGTCATTCAAAATCGAGGGACGCCTTAAAAGTGCATCTTACGTGGCCAATGTGACGGCCGCCTATTCGCAGGCTTTGGACGCAGTCATAGCCGCTTCCGACGGCCGCTATCGCCGCGCTTCGGCCGGGACATCCGTGCCGGCTTTCAATCCCGATGTGTCGCGCGCATTCAACCGCGGATTTACGCGATACTTTATCAATGACACTATGCCCGGCAAGGGCGAGACGGCCTCGTGGGACACACCTAAATTTATCGGTGTGCCCGTGGCTCGTGTCATCGGAGGTCGCGGTCCCGGTATCCGAGTGCATGCCGATACAGACCTCACCAATGGTGATGGTCTGGGATACTTTGACGACAACCATGAATACCGCGGCTTTCGTGTCAATCGCGTCAGTGCCGATTTATCGACAATTTTTCCTGCAGGGCTCGTCGAACCGCTTCGTGTCGGTACGGTGCTCTATCGCAATTACGACAAAGCATTTGAAGATGTACTTGCCCGTGGCGCCAAGCGTCGCATACCCATAACTATGTCCCTGCGGCGTGTAGATGGCTCCCGTATTGCCTTGGAAGTGAATGATAGCGGACGATCGGCATCTATTACCGCCGTCCTTGACGAAGTGCCGCGTCAACAGGCACGTACGCCGCAAGATACGGTACGAGCCTCGCTTCTTGCACGTCTTGGTGATACGATATACACCCTTGCGAGCTTGACGGATGCTTTGGATTCCGATGAATTTGTTCCGGCCAAAACTCTCACGACATTACGTCGCCATGCACTTGAGATGTTGGACCGCGATGCAGTGGCTGTTCGCCCCATCGAGGCTCGGCGTGCCGATACGGCAAAGGCCGATGCATTGGAGGGTAGGGACTTGACGTTTCATGACAATGTGGCTAATGCCCGGGCTCGCGAATTTTACAAAGCTCACGGCGCTGCTAAGATTGAACCCGCCATGGAGATAAATATGCCTGATGGCACACGTCCGGTGCGGGTGATGACTTGCCGCTACTGTCTGCGCCGCGAAATTGGAGCATGTCTACGCACTCCTCAGGGAAAGCAATTGCCTAACCGTCTGTACCTGCGCCCTATATCCGAGACGGTCTCCGCTTCGGTCGGGTTGCTGCGCTTGACCTTTGACTGTGCAGCATGCCGCATGCATGTAGATGCTATGCCGAAGTCCGAACACTGAGGCGCGGTTTCATATTTTATAGTGCCTTCATATCTATAAAATAAAGATGCAAGAAACAAATACACAATACATCAACGCGGTGTGAGTGTTGTCCTTTACGGCGGAAAAATGTATCTTTGCATCCGAATACAAACTTTAGCCCGGAGATGCAAAAGACAAATATAAAAATATCATTGAAACATAATATAATGCGCATAGGTATTGCCGTATGCATGGGGACTGTCTCAACCGTCTTACAAGGGGCAGCTACACCGATGCAAGACGTATCCGCGAAACCGGACGATACCTCGCGTCAAGCCGTGGGTCTTGTGCTTAGCGGCGGCGGAGCCAAGGGCATAGCCCATATCGGTGTGATACAGGCGCTTGAGGAAAATGATATCCCCATAGATTACGTAACCGGTACCAGCATGGGCGCCATTGTCGGAGGATTGTATGCAGCCGGATATACGCCGCAAGAAATGATGACTCTGCTTACAAGCCCCGGATTCTCATATTGGAGTTCGGGCAAGACAGACCCGGCATACGTTGTATACTTCAGCCGCGACGAGCCTACTTCATCGATGCTCACCATCCCTGTTGCGCCGGGCGATAGCACGGTGCATCATTCATCGGTGGCCGCCTCTCTTATTTCGCCTTTGCCTATGAACTTCGCTTTTATGGAGCTATTTGCACCTTATACGGCGCAATGCGGCGGCAATTTCGACCGATTGTTCGTACCCTTCCGTTGCGTAGCTTCGGATGTGGAAGCCCAGCACAAGGTCGTGCACTCGAGCGGCAGCCTCGGGGACGCCATACGCACATCCATGACTTTTCCCATTGTATTCCAGCCGATACGTGTGGATGGGCGATTGTTGTACGATGGCGGTATATTCGACAACTTCCCGGTGGATGTTATGAGTACCGATTTTGCACCCGATATTATGGTGGGCGTGGATGTTTCCACCCCCGCTACGGGTTCGCAAACCTCACTTATGGATCAGATAGATAAGCTGGTGATGCATCAGCAGGACTACTCTATGGATCCGAACCGCGGCATCAAAGTTAAAGTCGATTTGCATAATTTCGGACTGCTGGATTGGGAAAAGGCTTGGCAGATATACCGCATAGGTTACAATACGGCCATGTCTATGATGGACTCAATCAAGGGACGTATACATACTCGTGTCCCGGCAGTGGCACGTCAGACCCGGCGTATGGCCTTCAAAGCCGCCACTCCCGAGTTGTGCTTTGACAGCATTAGCGTCAGTGGCGGTACTCCGCGCCAAAACGCGTATATTGAATATATCTTCCGCGGGCGCCGTCACGAAGGTACAAGTTCGGACACCATAAGTGTCGACCGTGCTCGCGAGGCCTTTTACCGAGCCATTTCGCCCGGACGTTTGCGTGATCTATCACCACATGCAATCTACAATGACAGCACCGGCCTTTTTGCGATGAATCTTCGTGCTGCCGTACGCAACAATCTCAATGTCGGGGTGGGAGGATACTTGACATCCTCGTCCAACAGCTACATCTTTGCCGGAGTCGATTACAAGACTATGAACTATTCGGGAGTCAATGCCGGACTTAATGCCTGGCTTGGTCAAAGTTATCTCGCTGCACATGCCAAGACTTCGCTGGTGCTTAAAAGTGCCGTGCCTTCGACCCTCGGATTGGATGCCGTAGTTTCGCGCAGCAAGTACTACGAAAGCGAACACTTGTTTTACCAGACCGATGCTCCGACTTTCAATATCCATAGCGAGTATATGGCGCGGTTACACTGGGATTTTGCCGCTACACGTCGCGGACGTTTAAGCTTCGGAGTGGGTTACGGCTATTTGCGCTCCTCCTTTTACCGCAATATGCTTCGTCAAGGTTCGGGCATAGGTAGCGATATGGACAATATAGGTCGCGACCGCTCCACTTACAACCTCGGGCAGGCGCTGGTGCGCTTTACATCCAACTCGTTGGACAATATCCAGTATCCCACAGTGGGTAGTTCGTACGACCTTTGTGCTATGGGAGTGCTTGGTCGACAATGGTATGACAGCCATGACGGAGTTCTGGGCTACGGAGACCGTGAGACCTCGCCTCAGTGGTTGCAATTGGGCGTGCGCACGGCCAATTATTGGTCCTTGGGGCGGCATATTTCACTGGGTCTGACAAGTGATATGCTTTTGTCTACGCGTAAGCTCACCGGCATCTATAGCGCCGATATAGCCGATGCTCCGGCCTTTGTACCTACGGCAGCTACAGCCGGAGTGTTTAATCCCACGTTACGTGCCACCTCTTATTTGGCAGCAGGATTGGTGCCTGTTTACAAGGTCAATAGTGCTTTGTCGGCACGTGTCGTGGCCAACGTCTTTGCCCCTTTGCGTCCTATCGAACAGACCGATATAGGCACTCGCGGTGATGGGCTGGGTTCGCGTCAGGGCGGTTGGTTCGATGGTATACAATTTTTAGGCGAAGCACAATTGTCCTACGCGTTGCCTTTTGCCACCATTGCCGGATACATCAATTATGTCACCGGTGATGGTGCTAAGAAATGGAATGTCGGGCTTAGCTTCGGCTTCTACCTCCCGGCACCTTCCTTCCTGCGATAATAAATACACCGGCTGCAAGATTGTGATTAAAGTCCTGCTAATACGCAGATGTAAGGCCGTATAATAATTCAATATTCAGAAAAATACCTATGTCTAAAGACGAGATATATATGCGCCGCGCGCTCGAACTGGCCGCTTTCGGACGCGGATACGTTTCGCCCAACCCGATGGTCGGAGCAGTCATCATCGCTCCCGATGGACGAGTGATAGGCGAAGGCTGGCATCGTCGTTATGGCAGTTGGCATGCCGAGGTCAATGCCGTGTCTTCGGTACGTAAGAGTGACGAGCACTTATTGGAGCAGTCCACGATTTATGTCACCCTTGAGCCCTGCTCTCATTACGGCAAAACTCCTCCGTGCGCCGAGTTGCTGGTACGCAAGCGTTTTCGTCGAGTAGTCGTGGGTGTCGTTGACCCCTTTGTCAAGGTTAGAGGCCGCGGTATAGCCATGCTTCGTGATGCCGGCATCGAAGTCCGTTCGGGAGTGCTTGAGGAGGAATGCCGCACTCTCAATGCGCATTTTTTTACCGCTCACGAAAATGGCCGTCCGTATGTAACGCTCAAATGGGCGCAAAGTTCGGATGGATATATAGGCTTGGCCGATGGAAGCCCTATACGGTTGTCCACACCGCTGACCTCGGTGCTGATGCATCGCCAACGTGCCATGCACGATGCCATCCTTGTAGGCAGTGGCACAATACTTTCGGACCATCCGCGCTTGGATGTGCGCCTATGGGAAGGGCGCAATCCTAAGCCTCTGGTATGGGACCGCTCCGGACGCCTTGATGAGGCCGACCTGTCATGTACAACCGAACTTGCCGAGGTTTGTCGTGACGCTTCGGTAAACGAATTATTGGTGCGGTTGTACCGCGAAGGCATTACATCGCTCTTGGTGGAGGGTGGGGCAAGTGTGCTCTCATCTTTTATTGCGAGTGGAATATGGGATGCGGCTCGTGTCGAGATTGCCACAGACGTTGCTTTGAGCAAAATCGGCGGTGCGCGAGCGCCGCATCTCCAAAGCGAACCTACGGCGGTATGGGACTATGGCCCCAATCGTATATTATGGCATACGCATCACTTCCGTTAGCTTGAGCGTGCGCGTTAAAAACCTATAAAAACGGCTCTCGATGCGCTGTTTTGCCGTCATAAGGTTGTGAATGTGGGCGTAAAATGATAACTTTGCAAGTTAGAAAATAAAAGAACACCACGTATGCACAAACCATTGCACTACATACTGCTTGCAGCTGCTGCCATCGGCATCGCCGCCTGCAACAGTAAGGCTGAAGATAACCCCGACACTCCGGCATATTCCTCGGCCACTGTTACAGATTTCAAGCTCTACGAAGACTCCAAGATCTTGCCCAATTTGGATTCGGTATACTTTTCGATAGACTTGGCCAATGCTTTGATATACAATGCGGACTCGCTGCCTTACGGCACTCCGATCAATAAGCTTCGCCCGATGATTACGACCGGCGGCGCTTCCGTGGCCGAGTTGCATGTCCCGCGTCCCGGCACCACCGATACAGTCATAGATTACATCAAGCATACGGGTGATACCGTGGACTTCAGCAATGGCCCGGTACGCCTGCGTCTGGTGTCTGTGGACGGAAGTTTCGAACGCTCGTACACCATCAAAATCAATGTCCATGCGGTCAAATGCGACTCGCTGGTATGGACACGCGCCGAGGTGGGCAACCTGCCTTCGCGCTATGCCGTGCCCAATGACGGCAATGCCGCCGCTACGGCTTCGGCCATATACTGCCTCACCGAATACCAAGGAGAATATTGTTTGGCTAAGGCCGTCAATCCGGCTGACACATGGCAGTACATCACTCCCAACATTGCATTTAAGCCTGTAATTAGCAGCTTCAGCGCCACCGATGACGCCCTCTATGTCCTTGACGAAGAAGGCAATCTTTACACCAGCGAGGACGGCGCTTCATGGCGAACCACCGCCCAACGTTGGCTCAATATTTACGGCAATTACGGCAAAGTCCTTATGGGCTGTGTACACGATGCCGGCAAATACTACCATGCCTACTATCCGGCCGACGGACGCCCAAATACGCAATTGGAAGACGGATTTCCGGTGCGCGGCGCTTCGCAGACCATCAATTACACATACGACTGGGCATCCACTCCCTTGGTGCTACTGACCGGCGGTCGTCGTGCCGACGGAACACTCAGTGCCGACACTTGGGGCTATGACGGGCGGTCTTGGGCCAAGCTCAGTCGCCGTCCTATGCGATACGGCATCGAAGACCCGGTAGTGGTACCATATTTCGTGACCGCCCTTGACACCACTACATGGCTTATAGACAAGCAATCCGTGCTACTGGCCATGATGGGACGATGCTCCGATGGGTCACTCAATGACACGGTGTTTGTGTCGCACGACTTCGGAATACATTGGGATAAGGCCGACCAATTGCAACAGATTGATAAAAGTACATTGCCGCTGCGCTACGATGCTCGCGGTTTTGTATACTCGTCGACTGTCAGCGCCGCTTCGACCAACGCCTTGAAATGGCGCCCCCTTGCCACTCCGGCAATATTGCCCGCACTTATTCCGATGGTATCGCGCGAGGCTTCGCCTATGGCAGTCAAGCCCGTTGACACCTGGGAATGTCCCTACATATATATATTCGGGGGCAAGAACGCTTACGGCAACTTATATAATACAGTTTGGCGTGGCACGATAATGCGCTTTACCTTTAAACCGCTGCAATAAATGACTGTAGAGACACGGCAATACAAATCATTGTGCCGCCCATGGCGGTGGTGCCGAACATTATGCTCGGCCATAGTCTTTGTATGCCTGTCCACATCCTTGATATATGCTCAGGAGACGCCTTACAAATTCAGCGCCGGCCTTTCCGTTGGTATGAGCGGGTATCTGGGTGACGCCTCTACCAACCTTTTCAAGCATCCCGGATTTACGGCTTCAGGCCTTTTTGCCTATCAATATGACAGCCGTTGGAATTTCGGTGGCCGTTTGGGAATACAGACTCTGAGTGGTGATACATCGGGTATGGACAATGTACTGCCCGATGGAGCCACTTATTCCTTCAAAAGTCAAGTCTACGACCTTGAAGGCAATGTCGAGTTCAATTTCTTCAGCTATGGCATAGGCGAGACCTATAAGAAACTGAAGCGATGGACACCATATCTGACCCTCGGAGTGGGCCTGTGTATGGCACGTTGTGACGGCTATACGGCATGGGCACCTACGCTGCCTATGGGCTTCGGTGTCCGCTACAAACTAAACGAGCGATGGAATTTGAGTGCCTCTTTCGTGATGGTTAAGGCCTTCGGCGACCATATAGACGGAGAGAAACTCAGCGACTTACATCATATTAAATCATCCTTTGTCAAAAACAACGACTGGTACTCGCGTTTTCAGATAGGCGTCACCTACGAGTTCGGACGCCGCTGCGAGACATGCCATTATGTCGATTGAACAAATAGATACAGCAATGACCACCACAGCCACCAACACTCTGCCCCGACACGTGGCCGTCATCATGGACGGCAACGGACGATGGGCGCTGGCACAAGGGTTAGATCGTTCGGCCGGCCATGCCGAAGGTGTTGTCACGGTGCACCGCATCACACAGGCTGCCTCGGATATGGGTATAAAGTTCCTGACGCTATACACCTTCAGCACCGAGAACTGGAACCGTCCGCCTGAAGAAGTGGGTATGCTCATGCACTTGATAGTTTCGGCCATAGAACAAGAAACTCCCGAAATGATACGCAACAACGTCCGCTTGCGCCTTATAGGCGATCGTGGCCGCATTCCGGCATTTGCGATGGAACGCCTGGACAAGTGTATGGCCGATACGGAAGCATGCACAGGACTTACAGTCATTTTGGCCATAAGTTATTCATCGCGCTGGGAGATAGCTCAGGCTGCACGACGTATAGCCATAGACGCCGCTGCCGGAACACTGGATGCACCATCGGTTAACGAGAAAACCGTAGGCTCATATCTTGCCACGGCACAGTATCCAGATCCGGACATTGTCATACGCACCGGTGGGGATATGCGACTTAGCAATTTCCTGCTGTGGCAGGCCGCTTATGCCGAAATCTTTGTAACCGACACATACTGGCCTGCATTCTCAACGGCTGAGTTCGAAGAAATAATACATAAATATATGCTACGCGAGCGTCGCTTCGGGCTCACCGGCGAACAAGCACGCAAAGCATCGACTACACACGAGAATATCACCGATGCGGACGCCTTGAACGCCCCTGTCGAGACCATATAAAAAGCAATAATATACGGCTTACAGCATTCATACATATATGCGCAAGAACCTTCTGACACTTCTACTGGCATTGGCTTCCGCAATGGCTTGTCCATCGGTGGCTGCCCAGTCCGCGACCAACAGCACTGACACCATATACAACCCGACAGTGGTATTCAGTGCTATGCCGCGCACCTACGAAATAGCTGACATCAAGGTCACCGGAGCTCCGGCATACGATGACTTCATCGTCCTCGGATATGCAGGCATAAAGGTCGGCGATCGTCTCGAAATACCCGGCAGTGACCTCAGCAATGCCGTCAAACGTCTTATGCGACAGGGCCTCTTTGCTCAGGCTCGCGTCAAGGTGCTCAAGACCTGCGGCGACAAGGCGTGGCTCGAGTTGGAACTGCGTACGCAACCTCGTATTTCCGAAGTCAATTACATCGGAATGAAAAAAGGCGAGCGCGAAGACCTCCAGAAGATGCTACAGCTGATGAAAGGCAATCAAATTACGCAGAATATCGTCAACCGCATCGAGCGCATTACACGTAAATATTTTGCCGATAAAGGCTTCGGAAATGCCAAGGTCGCTGTCACACTCCATGAAGACCTCAGCAATCGTGACCAGATGATAGTGGACATTACCGTAGACAAACGCAGCAAAGTCAAGGTGCACAAAATTTACATCACCGGCAATAAAGTGCTGTCCTCCAATCAGATACAACGGGCTATGAAAAAGACCAACGAGAAAAACAAGTTGGTTAACCTTTTCCGCCAAAAGAAGTTTGTCGAGCAGGACTATCGAGACGACCTCAATCGCATCATCGAAAAGTATAACGAAAAAGGCTACCGCGATGCCGTCATCGTGAGCGATAGCGTCGTACCTTACAATGAAAAGCTTGTAGACGTCTATATTAATGTGGACGAAGGCAAGAAATACTACATCAAGGATATCAATTGGGTAGGAAATACAGTATATCCCAATGCAGTGCTCAACAGCGTCTTGGGAATGCAGCCAGGAGATGTCTACAATCAAAAGTACATGAACAAACGACTGAACACCGACGATGATGCCGTCAACTCATTGTATATGGACAATGGATATCTATTCTTCCAACTCGTACCCATTGAAAAAGATATTCACGGCGACAGCATTTCGCTGGAAATGCGAGTTATGGAGGGTCCTCAAGCTCGCATTAATAACGTCGTCATCAACGGCAACGATCGTCTTTACGAAAAAGTAGTGCGCCGCGAATTGCGTGTCAAGCCCGGCGAGCTCTTCAGCAAGTCCGACCTTATGCGTTCGTTGCGCGAAATTGCCCAGACCGGACACTTCAATCCCGAGAATATGGTTCCCGACATTCAACCCAACGAGGAAAACGGCACGGTGGATATCATCCTCAACCTTGAGTCCAAAGCCAATGACCAAATTGAGTTCTCAATGGGTTGGGGTCAGACCGGTATTATCGGTAAACTTTCACTAAAATTCACCAACTTCTCGATTAAAAACCTGCTGCATCCCAGCACGTACAGAGGCATAATACCGCAGGGCGAGGGTCAGACATTCACCATTAGCGCGCAGACCAATGCCCGTTATTATCAGGCATACTCGCTGTCGTTCCTCGACCCGTGGTTCGGAGGCAAGCGCCCCAACTCACTTCAAGTGTCTGCATACTACAGCCGTCAGACAGGTGTCAACTCCTCGTACTACAATAGCCAGTGGCAAAATGCCTACAGCTACTATGGTTCATATGGGACAAGCGGATACTACGACTATAACTACAACTATCAGAATGCTTATGACCCCAATAAGGTGCTGCAAATGGTAGGTGTAAACATAGGCTTCGGTAAACGCCTAAACTGGCCTGACGACTACTTTACTTTCACCGCCGAATTGGGCTACAACTGGTACTACCTCAAAAACTGGGAATACCTTTATTATATGAACAACGGAACCTCCAATGCCATAGTCCTCGGCTTGACATTGGCCCGTTCGTCCATAGACAACCCGCTGTACACACGTAGCGGTTCGTCCTTCTCTCTCAACTTGCAGTTGACACCTCCCGCATCGCTATTCTCCGGGCATAAAGATTGGGAAAAACTCTCCAAAGAAAACACCACGGACTCCAAAAAGGAATTGTACCGCTGGATAGAATACTGGAAACTACGCTTCAAATCGCGCACCTATACCCCGCTGGCCAACGCCAACGGCACGTGGACACCCGTCTTGATGACCCGTGCCGATATTGGTCTTTTGGGCAGCTACAACAAATGGCTCAAGACCCCCTTCGAGACATTCTATGTTGGTGGTGACGGTATGTCCGGCAGCTACACTTATGCTACCGAGACCATCGCCTTGCGCGGATACGACAACGGTCAATTCACTCCCTACCGCAGCGAAGGCTACGCATACACGCGCTTAGGCGTTGAGCTTCACTTCCCGCTCATGCTACAGCCCACTACCACGATTTATGCCTTGGCCTTTGCCGAGGCCGGTAATGCCTGGACTTCGGTCAAAGACTTCAATCCCTTCACCTTAAAGCGCAGCGCAGGTGTCGGTGTCCGCATATTCCTCCCGATGGTGGGTATGATGGGTATCGACTGGGCCTACGGCTTTGACCGGGTCTTCGGCGAGCGAGGCGGAAGTCACTTCCACTTTATCCTCGGACAAGAATTCTAACGAGACATACGTATGACGCTAAACCTTATGAGACAAACATCGTCTAAAATACATATAGCATTCAAATCGTAAGACAATGAAACGAACACTCCTGACATTACTCGTAATCGCAGCCGCCACCTTGGGCGTTTCTGCGCAGAAGTTTGCACTCATTGATATGGAGTACATTTTGAAAAATGTGCCCTCCTACGAGATGGCAAACGAACAACTCAACCAACTGTCACAACGCTGGCAGAAAGAAGTCGAAAACAAAAGCAAGGAGGCCGAAAATCTCTATCAATCATACTTGGCAGACAAAGTTTTCCTGACCGAGGAACAGGTCAAGAAGCGCGAAGAAGAAATTGTGACCAAGGAGAAAGAGGTTACAGAATTACGCTACAAGTACTTCGGTCCGCAAGGAGAACTGGAGAAAAAGCGTGAAAGCCTGCTCAAGCCCATACAAGACGATGTATACAATGCCGTTAAGAAACTATCCCAAGAACGCGGATTTCAAGCAATATTTGACCGCGCTTCATCTTCGAACATCATATATGCATCGCCCCAAATAGATGTAAGCAACGATGTCCTGGCTAAGATGGGATATGCTACCTCCAAATAATATTGTCCGCTCGACAAAGATCCTCATAAACAATCAAACGGAAAATTTATAACAAAAAACTTATAACCACCCAAAAACATTATGATTAAGAAAATCGCAATCGCTCTGGCCGCTGTGGCCATTGCCCTTCCCGCCGCTGCTCAGAAGTTCGGCGTAGTAGACGCTAACAGCATTTTCACCGCTATGCCCGAGTCTACAGCGGCCAACAATCAGCTCTCCGAAGCCAGCAAAAAATACGAAGACGAGTTCAAAAAACTGCAGGACGAATTCAACAAGCAGTTCGGCGAATATCAACAACTGGCAGCCGATACGCCCGCAGCCATCAAGGAACGTCGCGAAAAAGAACTTCAGGAACTTGATCAGAAGATGCAGCAGTTCCGTCAGACCGCTCAGCAGGATCTGCAGAAACAGCAGCAAACTCTTCTGGCTCCCATCGAAACAAAAATACAAGAAGCCATCAAGGCCGTAGGTCAGGAAGGTGGATACACTTTCATCTTCCAGAAAGAACTGCCTGTATACGTTGGCACCGATGTCAAGGATATCACCGCCGATGTCAAGGCCAAACTGGGCGTGAAGTAAACACCTCCTCATTAATAATGCAGAGCGCAGACGCCGTATGACGTCTGCGCTCTGTCGTATTTGGTGGAGTTCCGGGTCAATGTTGTCTGTCGCGGACGGTCATTGTAAGGTGGGGACATCGTATATCGGAGTGCCGGGAAAGTGGTGCGCGACATATCGTCCGATGAACGCACGTGTGTCCTCGGCAATAAGACGGTCGGTAGAATCCAAGAAGGTATTGTACAATACGCAGTCCAATCGTATGCCGCGCGAGGCTATAGCTTCGAGCGACAGTACGGTGTGATTAATGGAGCCCAATCTGCTGTTGGTGACCAAGGCTATGGGCAAATGACGCGTGACGGCATAGTCTATAGCCATAAAGTCGTCCGTAATAGGCACCATTAGTCCTCCGGCACCTTCGACGAGAACGATGTCATAGCGCCGCTCGAGCTCGGCACGTGTTTCGTCGATGCGGTCCAAGGGAATAGGGCGGTCACCATCGAGACGTGCCGCCAATTGTGCCGAAGCCGGGAAGGGATATATCACCGGTGCGGTGAGCCCTTCGGCATCTTCGGGCAGCATCCCGGTGCCGCTGAGACGGCGGTGAGCATCAATGTCTTCGCTGTGGCCGACATTACCGGTTTGTATGAACTTCTGGCTGATGGCGCGTATGCCTTTCGAGGCATATTGGCGCAGTAGCCATGCGGTGGCGTATGTTTTGCCTGCATCGGTGTCGATGCCGCTTACGAATATACTTTTTCCCATAGTGTGAAATATGTGTGTAGTTGTTCAAATGGTTGTGCGCATATCCGTGTGTATGCCTCCATTGCAGGCTTACAAAATCGGAATTGCGCGATTATGTCTGCAAAAATACTAAAATCCCGGCATTCGCGATGCCGAAAAATGCGGCAGTTTTTATTGGATTTTGATGTATTAGGATATATTTGTACCTTTGTATGATACAAACGGACGCTCTGGGGCGTTCGTGACACCCAGCACTATTCGAACAATGACAGACAGAAACACGCATCCAAGCAACAAGGTGCAAGGCCTGGCCAAGCGGCTGTGGAAGCAGCACCCCATTTTGAGCAACGCAATATTGATGGTTGTCGCCGTTCCGGTGATGGTATACATAGGCCTGCTTTTTGTAGACCTATGGACACATCATGGAGCCAAGACAGTGGTTCCCAATGTCAAGGACTTGACATATGACGAGGCTATGGCGGTGCTGGACGAGGCCGACTTGCAGACAATCATCGGCGACAGCATCTATGACCTGAGCAAGCGCCCGGGTCAGGTCGTGGACGTATATCCCAAGCCCGGAGCCGTTGTCAAGCCCGGACGCGAGGTCTACCTGACCATAGTGTCTTTCTCGCCACAGCAGTTTGTGCTGGATGTGCCCTTGACCGACACCTCGAGCAAGCAAGCCGTGTCTTACCTTAAGTCGCAGGGTATACGCAATATACATATGATTTTGGTGCCAAGCGATTATGAAGATCTCGTCCTGTCCATCAAAGCGGACGGCAAGCTCATAAAGCTTGGAGACAAAATTCCGGTGACAGCAACAATAGTTTTGGAAGTGGGTAAGGCTGCAAATCCGGTCTATGAGACCATAGACGATGCCGTCAATGCCGTATTGGCCGATAGTACCGACACTCAAAGTTCGGAGGATGTCGAACAACCGGACGATTCACCCTCGATGTTCGACTGAACTATGGCCGATATTGAGATGGCCGACAATGGCGAATTTCTTCGCTCGATAGATGACGTGACCGAGGATTTTCTCGTTCCGGAAGATGAGGATGTCCTTGACGAAGACTTAGACGAGGACGGCGTCGGCGATAGCGATGCAGGTGATGAGCAAGGCCTGCAACCGGGCGGAATGTACGAGCATTTCCGTTTTGTAGCTGACAAGGGTCAGCAATTGGTACGCATAGACAAATTTTTGGTGCTGCGTATGGAGCATGCCTCGCGCAACCGTATACAGATGGCTGCCGATGCCGGGTGTATATGGGTCAACGGCCGCCCCGTCAAGTCCAATTACCGCATCAAGCCATTGGATGTCGTGCAGATAGTTATGGACCGTCCGCGCCACACCTTCGAGATTGTGGCCCAGGATATTCCGCTGGATATCGTGTATGAAGACGATACCGTGCTGGTGGTCAATAAGCCGGCGGGCATGGTCGTACATCCGGGCCATGGCAATTACGACGGCACACTGGTCAATGCCTTGGCGTGGCATTTTCGCAACATCCCGGGATACGATGCCTCGGATCCACGTATGGGTCTTGTGCACCGTATTGACAAGGATACATCCGGGTTGCTGGTCGTGGCCAAGACGCCTGATGCCAAGACAGCTCTCGGTAGGCAGTTTTTTGCCAAGACCACACGGCGCGAATACGTAGCTGTGGTATGGGGCGTACCGTCGCCGCCCGATGGCACAGTTGATACCTACATAGGCCGAAATGTGCGTGATCGTTTGCAAATGGCCGTAACCGATGCCGAACACGGCAAGCACGCCGTCACGCATTACCATACTGTTGAAGACTTAGGATATGTCTCGGTGGTACGTTGTGTTCTCGAAACCGGACGCACACACCAAATACGAGTACACATGAAGCATCTTGGACATCCGCTGTTCAATGATGCGCGTTATGGCGGCGACCAAATATTACGCGGACTTCGCTCGGCATCATACAACCACTTTATTGCCAACTGTATGGAAATATGCCCGAGACAGGCACTGCATGCGCGCACACTGGGGTTTGTCCATCCGGTGACACGTCAGCCGATGTTCTTCGAGTCGCCCATCCCCGATGATATGTCCGCCTTGATCCAAAAATGGCGGCGGCTTAGTGTCCAGAAAGAATCATAAGATGCGAAATCGAAACGTATGCATATAATGTCTAAAAATACTGCGTATATGAGGATTTGCAACTCGAAAAGCTTGGTAAACGCCAATCTGTGTTTATGATACCGTCGCGATTGACAGATTTTTTGTATTTTTGCAGACACAAATTCAGCCGACGGATATGAAGGAAAAGCAACATCTTGAGCAGGAACAGACGATGACGCAGCGGTTGACGCCGCAGCAGGTTCAATATGTAAGGATGCTTGAGATGACAGCTCCCGAGATAGAGGAGAAGGTACGTCGCGAGGTCGATGACAATCCCGCATTGTCGGCCGAAGAATCGGACGAGGGTGGCGAGGGACACGATAATCCGAGTGATGGTGAAGACGTCGGTGGCGAAGGCAGCTCTAACGAGACTGCAGAAGAAATGCAGCGTGCCGACTATGGCTCGGATGAGGAAGTTCCTTTTGATGCACCCGAGACGCCTTACCGTGCCCGTTCGGGTGGCGGCGATTCCTCGTCATCGTTTCCGATGGAAGCCAATGCGGATGTGGCCAGTCAGTCTGATTCGCTGTTGGCGCAGCTGGCCGAGTATACGCTTGATGATAAGGTGCGACTTGCCGCCACATATATTATAGGTAATATAGATGCCAATGGGCGTATGTCACGTGCACTTGGTGCCATAGCTTCGGATATCGCTATAGCCGAAGGCGTGGAGGTATCCGAAACGGATATGCAACGCGCTTTCGATGTAGTTCGGTCGCTGGACCCGGCAGGTATTGCCGCTACGGATTTGCGTGACTGCCTGTTGCTGCAATTGCGGCGCCGCACACCCAAGACCTTTGAGTTGCGCGTCGCTACCGAAATTGTGGATAAGCATTTTGACCTGCTCACGCATAAGCACTATGACCGATTGAAGGCACGCCTACATGTGGACGAGGACGACTTACGCAACGCCATAGAGGTTATACGAGGCTTGGATCCCAAGCCCGGCGGCACCAATGCCGGCGAAGCTCCCGATGATCGTTTGGAGCATATCACGCCCGATTTTACGGTCGAATACCTGGGCGGCGGCCGCTTCAGCGTCTCACTTAATCAGCGTTTACCGGCCTTAGCCTTGGAACAGTCCTTTGTCGCATCCGTGCCATCGATGCCTACCGATGCGCCCAAAATGTCGCGCGCCGATGCGCGCCGTCGCGATGCGGCATTATTCGTCCGTCATAAGGTGGAAGATGCCAACAATTTTATCTCGATGGTACAACGGCGCAACGACACGCTGCTACGCGTAATGCGCACCATAGTGTCATTGCAGCAGCCCTTCTTTGCCGCCGGTGGCGATGAACGCCTGATACGTCCTATGATACTTAAGGATATAGGTGGCATTACGGGTATGGATCTCAGCGTAATTTCGCGAGCGTGTGCAGGCAAGTACGTGGCCACGGCACGCGGTATATGGCCGCTGAAGATGTTTTTCAACGAGAGACCCATCGAGGACTCGGACACCTCCACAATACAGATATTGGAAACTATGCGCTCGATTATTTCGAACGAAGATCCTAAGGCTCCGCTGAGTGATCGTCGCATTTGTGAACTTATGGCCGAACACGGTGCCCCGATTGCACGCCGTACAGTGGCCAAGTATCGCGAGCGCTTGGACATCCCGGTGGCACGTCTGCGCAAGAAGCCATGATGCGACACCGGAGTCTGCCGGGGGTGCGCGCATTGACGCGAACAGCAGATTAATTCTTAAGACATCGAAAAAATTCTGATATACAATATAAAATGGAACAGACATCGACACCCGACCAAGGGCATGTACCTAACTTCGGCCACGAGCCGCAGACGTCCGAGGATGGCAAGGTTGTCGGCGTACCGCACTTTCTGTGGCGTGCCGCGCGCTATGTCTCGGCGATATTCTCGCCATTACTCATCCCAACGTATGCCATGGCCGTAGCTATGTGGATTACGCCGCTGAA
This sequence comes from Porphyromonadaceae bacterium UBA7555, assembly GCA_002478045.1. GTDB lineage: Bacteria > Bacteroidota > Bacteroidia > Bacteroidales > Muribaculaceae > CAG-873. The sequence goes on along the minus strand of DLLT01000048.1, from coordinate 31,539 downwards.
TACCACTCCCGAGAATGTCCGCTTCATTGCGTGTATGCTCGTACTTTTTATCACCGGTGGCATACCTATGGCAATGCTTTTGACGCTTCTGCGCCTGGGCCGCATCACCGATGTTGACATTAGCGATAGGCGCCAGCGTACGCTGCCTACATTGCTGATTTCGCTGTGCTATGTAGCTGCGGGATTGTACGTATGGCGTATAAGTGCGCCGTGGTGGATGATAATGTTTTTCGCCGCAGCCTTTGTCGTGGCTATGATATGTCTCGTCATATCTCGATGGTGGAAAATCAGCGGCCACGCTACCGCTATAGGAAGCGTTTTGGGTATGGTCGTATGGCTTGTAGTGTCCGGACTTACCGATATCGACCCCATGCCGTGGGTCATGGGGATGGTGATTGTCGCCGGTATTGTAGGAACGGCTCGCGTCATACTTGGAGCGCATGACTCCTTACAGGTGCTGGCCGGATGGGTGCTGGGCGCTGTAGTTACCTATTTTATATTGGGCATACCCGGTCCCGATGCTGTAGTGACATATCCTATTTGACAACCATATAAAGTTATTTGACAACCATATAAAGTGCAATAATGCAACCGCTTATCAGTATCATCATGGGAAGCACCAGTGATCTTCCCATTGTCAGCAAGGCTGCTGCTTTCCTTGACAGCATGTGTATACCCTTCGAGATGCACGCCCTGAGTGCCCACCGCACACCGCATCAAGTTGAAAAATTTGCCTCGGAAGCACGTGCTCGCGGCATCAAGGTCATTATAGCCGCCGCAGGTATGGCCGCCGCATTACCCGGAGTGATTGCCGCACTGACCCCCGTTCCTGTCATAGGTGTGCCGATACGGTCGAGTTTGGAAGGCCGTGACGCCTTATTGTCAATAGTACAAATGCCTCCGGGCATACCTGTCGCTACTGTAGGTATCGATGGAGCGCAGAATGCCGCTATCTTGGCTACGCAAATTCTGGCGCTGTCGGATGCAGATATAGCCGCTCGATTGGACCAATGGCGTAGTTCGTTGGCTCAGAAAATTGTCAAGGCCAGTGCTGATTTGGCGGCAATCAATACTTATAAATACAAGACCAACTGATATGACCGATAATGTACAGCCGATATATTATCGCCGCCGTTCAACTCATAAAGTATGTATAGGCGTCGACGGCACTGCTATTGGCGGCAATTCACCGATATTGGTACAGTCGATGACTGATACGCCGACTTTGGATATCGAGGCCAGTACGACACAGGTATTACGATTGGTGCGCGCCGGAGCCGGATTGGTACGTCTGACAGCTCAGACCGCTCATCACGCTGATGCTCTGGGAGATATACGCCGACGCTTGGATGCAGTAGGATGCCATGTGCCGCTATGCGCAGACATACACTTCAATCCAAATGCAGCCATCGAGGCGGCCAAATATGTTGAGAAAGTGCGCATCAATCCCGGTAATTTTGCCGATCCGGGACGTACTTTTGCCAAGTTGGAATATACCGATGAGGAGTATGCCGCCGAGCAGGAGCGCATAGCCGAGCGGTTACGCCCGCTACTGGCATTATGCCGCGAGCGCAAGGTCGCTCTGCGTCTGGGCGTCAACCACGGCTCGCTTTCGGATCGCATTATGTCGCGCTATGGAGATACTCCCGAAGGTATGGTCGAGAGCGCTATGGAGTATTTACGCATCTGCCGTGCAGAGAATTTTGCGGATGTTGTGGTAAGTATCAAGGCTTCAAATGTGATGGTGATGACCCATACAGTGCGCTTACTTGTTGCTGCCATGGAGGGCGAAGGTATGGACTTTCCGTTACACCTTGGCGTAACCGAGGCCGGGGACGGCGAGGACGCACGTGTCAAGAGCGCTGCCGGCATCGGGTCGCTGCTTGTTGACGGTATTGGCGATACCATACGCGTGTCGCTGAGCGAACCGCCCGAGTGCGAAATTCCGGTGGCGCATATGCTGCTGGCGCATACAGACTTAGTTGCATCCCGCAATGCCACAATCGGGTCGTGCAATATCCTATACAATTTCGGAGCCTGTGGTCTCGAACCCATTACCGGGGACATATATGTTTATGGGGTGGACGACCCCGAAACAGCTCCGGCCAAGGTTTTGTCGGCCTGCGATGCCATAGAATGGCGTCGCCGTTTGGCCGAATACATTGACAAGGGAAATAGAGAACCGGTAATGGCTCGTATGACTTATTCGATATCACTGCGCGGTACGGCTTTAACCGTGGCTGTGGCTGCCGATGTCGGTGCGTTGTTGCTCAATCCATTGCCCTTACTGGCAGGTATACAGGTGATAGCTCCCGGGGTAAACTCCTCGGAACTTTCGCGATTATTGCTATCTGTTATGCAGGCGTGTCGACGTCGTATCACGCGCACCGAGTATATCGCATGTCCGGGGTGCGGGCGTACACTTTTTGACCTACGTGACACATTGGAGAGCGTGCGTCGTGCCACTTCGCACCTTACCGGACTCAAAATTGCCGTCATGGGATGCGTAGTCAATGGACCCGGCGAAATGGCCGATGCCGATTACGGATATGTGGGTGCTGCTGCCGGACACGTTTCGCTGTACCGCCGTCGCGAGTGCGTCCGCCGCAACATTCCGCAGTCAGAGGCCGTGCAAGCCCTGATACAACTCATCAAAGACTGCGGAGATTGGAAGGAACCGAATTAAGTCGGAATTTGTAAAGTTCTTGAAGCCCCTAAAGCACCTAAGTCCCCTAAAGTTGCTAAAGGACTGTAAGTTTTCTCGCAAATACTTGTTCATCGCTACTTTTACGATGATTTACAGATAATAATGATCGAACCTACATACCATATACTTGACAACGGCCTGCGCATAGTCCATCTGCACCTTGAAGGCAGCGTCGTGGGGTATTGCGGTTTTGCGGTCAATGCCGGCAGCCGTGACGAGGATCTTGCATCCGGCGAGGGCGGATTGGCGCATTTTGTGGAGCATACCATTTTCAAGGGTACACATCGCCGTCGTTCGTGGCATATTATCAATCGTATGGAGGCCGTGGGTGGCGAGCTGAACGCCTTCACCACCAAGGAAGATACAGTGGTTTATTCCGCCTTTCCGCACGGCAATACATGTCGAGCTTTGGACTTGCTGGTAGACCTTCTGACGGCCTCGCAATTCCCGGAAACCGAACTCGAACGCGAGCGCGAAGTGGTTCGCGATGAGATTGCATCTTATTTGGATGTGCCTGCCGATGCGGTTTTCGATGATTTCGAAGATATGATATATGCCGGCACTCCTTTGGGACACAATATCTTGGGTACGGATGCCGGGGTAGGGGCTTTGGACAGTAGTGATTGTCGGCGATGGTTGGCGCGTCATTATACGGTGCCGCATATGGCATTGTTTTATGCCGGGCCTGACAAGGCCGAGAACTTTGTACGTTTGGCCGCACGTTTTTGCGATGCTATACCTATGGGAGATGTTGCGCGGTCCTCTACGCCGCCGGTTTTACCCGATTTCGAGGCTCCGGCTTATGACGAGGTGCGCACCATAGGCAGCCACCAGGCACACGTTGTGACCGGATGCGCTGTGCCGTTGCGTGACCGCCGAGGTAAGGTGTCTATGGCATTATTGGCCAATATTTTGGGCGGACCGGGAATGAATTCGCGGTTGAATGTGCTATTACGCGAACGCCGCGGATTGGTGTACAGTGTCGAAGCTTCTACTACGCATTTCCGTGACAGCTCGATGTTTACGGTATACTTCGGCTGTGACCACGAAGACCGTCGCCGCTGCCACGACATCGTGCGACGCACCATAGAAACGGCTGCGACTACACCTATGACTGCAAGAACATTTGATGGAGCGCGCCGTCAATATCTGGGGCAGATACTACTGGCAGACGATAATACATCGGAACGGATTATTGCGTTGGCACGCGCGATGATACACCATGACGAGGCGCAGGGTGGCACTCCGCGTCCGATGACACGTGCCGAGCTGGCTGAACTGATGTCCACGCTGACGCCGAGCGATATACAAGAGGTGGCCGCCGCCTTAGCACAAAGATTGAATTCATTGGCGCTGGTGTAAATAATAACCTATACGCCGATAATCTAAATTATCTTGAGTGGTATTAGCGACCTTAAACGCCTTAATGCCTCATAATCGTTATTCCCCCGGCCCTTTAACTGTGGGGTCGATTTTGCGTGCAACGATAATCAGAGGATAATAGGTCAGAGTGCATGTGCCGTCTTCACGGTGCGGATAGTGTCGCAGTATGTGTCGTGCCATAGCTACGGCATCGGTGCCGTGTGCCAATGCGTTGACCCCGGTACGGCGTAGGTGTTCGAGTACATCGCGTGTACTATCCAGAGTTATAGAAACCACCGAGGGTTGGCATACCAAGAGCTCGAGGGAGGAAGGCAGCATAGCGCGCCATTCATTCGCGGAGGGAAGATGTCTGTCCAGTTGAGGGCAGGTCTCGGTTAGCTCGGGAAGGTTGCCGCGTACAAAAGTGGAGAATGCTATGTATCCGCCGGGAAGAAGTACTCGTGCGCATTGTTCGAGGAACGATGTGGGCGAGTTGAACCATTGTATGGTCGAGGACGAGAGAATGTAGTATGCCGAGCGTGGCTGACGGCGACGTATGGCCACTTCGGCATCGCAGCAGCGCGAAATGGCTTTGTCGTAATGTGCGGCTGCGTTTGTATGTGCGATGTCCCATAGCTCGATGCGTGATGCCGGTGCGCATTCATTGGCATAGAGGCGCGTGAGTGCGCCTGTGCCACAGCCTATTTCGAGGATGTCGCCGCATAGAGCATCTACATTCGCAGCGCTTTTAATGATTTTATAGAGCGCTTGCGCGATTTTTTGCTGCACTTCGGCCGAAGCATCGTTGTATGTGTCGGCAGCGGCGGCAAAACGCGTAGCCATAGTGTCTTTATCAATGATATGCTCGTCAATAATGGATTGCATATCAGGCAGGTGGGCGCCTTCGGTAATTATTGTGGGAGCTTTGCCGCGCCATGCACGCACTTGGTTGGTCGGAGGGAATATTCGGTCGTGCCGTCCGATGATAGCCAAGTCCCAGCGACATACTTGCGGGGTATGGAATATGGTGTGCGTTTCCAGGGCATATAACTCGTCGCGCAGCGAGATTATGTCACGCCGCGGCGCCAATTCGCGGAAGGCGGCGTAATGCTCGGCGTCCAGACACATGCGGCGGTGAAATTTGCGAAGGTTTCCGGCATTAAGCCCTTCGGCTGTGCCGCGATATATTTCGACCGGAATACCAAGCGTGTCGCTTATCGGATCTGGAGTGCCGCAGACGGCTATGGACTTGGTGATGCGAGGTAAAATTTCGTGTATGGTCACAGAGGCTGCAAAGACGCCCATAGACCAAGCCACGAGGCATATCTCATCGTAGTGTGCCACTACAGACCAGTCAAAAGTGAGCTGTCGATAATCCCATACGATGAGGATGTCGTAGCCGCGTCGGCGTATGTATCTAAAGACGCGCCAATCCATACCCCATCCGGCATAGATGAGGATGAGACGTCTGTTGTTTTCGCGGCTTATGAATTTGTATTGCATCGTGGAGTGGCTGTTGTGGTTGCGGATGGACGAGACTACATTGGTAGGACGATGTGCAGGTCGTTGCCTCCAAGCTGATTTTGATATATTTCGTGCACGTTGGTGTTTATACGCATACACGATGAGGACAGTTGTCCCAGGCGGTTGAGCATATCCTGATCTTTGGTGGCAGTGCGCAGGAAGTGAAGCAACAGAGCCGTGTCGCGGACCCATTTCGTTTCGCCCAATTCTTTGAGAGTATTATAGCTGTCGGCGGGGTCTTCGTTGGCTACGAGCATATCTATGATATTGCCCAATCGGTCAATAGATGCCTGACATAACATAATCATACGTGCCAAAGCATTATTGTCGAAGTCGGTACGTCCTTGACGCACGGCTATTGCGAAGTCATCAAGTGTCCGCTCATCGTAATGCGGTGGTTGGGCCAATATTTGTTGCGGAGTGGGGGGGACGCTGTCTTGGCCGTCACGTCCGTCGTCGCCCGAGCATAGTCTTGCCGTAACCGCAACAATGGCGGCTACGGCAAGCACTATAACGAGTGTCGCGACGAGTCTTTTGCGCTGTCGCGTAATCATTCGCTGATGAGGTCGTGGCCTGTCATATCGGCGGGCTGGGCCAGACCCATAATATGGAGGATGCTGGGAGCTACATCTGCCAAAATGCCGTCACTGACCTTAGCCTTGGTATCGGAGGTGACGTATACAAAGGGCACGGGGTTGAGGGAATGCGCCGTATTGGGAGTGCCATCGGCGTTGACAGCGTGGTCGGCATTGCCGTGGTCGGCGATGATAATGGCTTCGTAGTCATTGGCTTTGACTGCTTCAATGACGTCATGTACACATTTGTCAAGGGTTTCTACTGCCTTCTGTATAGCGGTGTATACCCCGGTATGGCCTACCATATCACAGTTGGCAAAGTTGACGACGATGAAGTCGTACTTGCGTGTATTGATGGCCGCTACGAGTTTCTCGCTAACTTCGGGAGCGCTCATCTCCGGCTTGAGGTCGTAGGTGGCAACTTTGGGCGAGGGGACCAAGATGCGATCTTCGCCATCGAAGGGTTGCTCGCGTCCGCCGTTGAAGAAGAATGTGACATGTGCGTATTTCTCGGTCTCGGCAATGTGTAACTGCTTCTTGCCTTGTTTGGAGAGGTATTCGGCCAATGTGTCGGGCACGTCCTTCTTGTCAAAGAGGATGTGCACACCCTTGAAGGATGCGTCATAGGGTGTCATACAGTAGTACTTAAGTCCGGCAATGGTGTGCATGCCTTCATCGGGCATATCTTGCTGGGTGAGAACTATGGTAAGCTCCTTGGCACGGTCGTTACGATAGTTGAAGAATATGACCACATCACCTTCCTTGATGGTGCCATCGAAGGTGCTGTTATTGATGGGCTTGACAAATTCGTCGGTGACATCGGCGTCATAGCTGTCTTGCATGGCTTTGACCATATCCGTAGCTTGTGTGCCCTTGCCGGATGTCAGCAGGTCGTAGGCTTCTTTGATGCGATTCCAGCGTTTGTCGCGGTCCATAGCGTAAAAACGGCCGATGATGCTGGCTATCTTTACCGGACCGCCGGCGCAGTGCTCCTGTATGGTCTTGATGTACGATATACCCGAATGCGGGTCGGTGTCACGTCCGTCCATAAAGCAGTGTAGGTATGCTTTTTCGAGGCCGTATTCTTTGGCTATGTCACACAGAGCCAAAATATGGTTAAGCGATGAGTGTACGCCACCGGTGCTGGTGAGACCCATAAGGTGCAGAGCGTGTCCGGTTTGCTTGGCGTAGGAATATGCGCTCTTGATTTCTGGGTTGTCCATAATGGAGCCGTCGGCAATGGCGCGGTTGATTTTTACCAAGTCTTGATAGACAATGCGTCCGGCGCCGATATTGAGGTGACCTACCTCGCTGTTACCCATCTGACCGTCAGGCAGTCCGACGTTTTCGCCCGAAGCCTGAAGTTTGGAGTGAGGATATTTTTTAATGAGACTGTCCCAATATGGTTTGGGTGTCTCGTATATAGCGTTGCTGTGGTCGTGGGGACCGATGCCCCAGCCGTCCAAAATCATCAGTAGTGCTTTCTTTGCCATAGTCTTTTGATATATGTCGTGTGTTGTTATATTCCCAGTGTGTTTTCGTGATTGTGTGCCTTTGGCCTTAAGGCCGTTTGGACACTACAAAGGTACGAATATATCGTCATACTTGCAAAAGTTGTGCCACGTGGCAGGTTTGATGTAATCCGGTGTGACAAATACGGCATAGGCGCGACTTTTCGGCAGATGTTAGCTCATGTCCAAGGCAAAAGAGATGTGTATGTTTGTAGAAGTTAATTCGCGTATTTGTAGATACTTATCGGCATCGTGTGTGTCCGGTTCACTTTTTTGGACGTACTTCATCGGCTACGATTTCGTATGGTATGGCAGTGATTAGGTGGCTGAAAATTTCGGAGCGATCAAGCCGATAGATTTTCAGGGCGGATGACACGGGGTAAGCCGCGAAGGCGGCATCCACTATGGCATAGTACAACTCAAAACCGGCTATGGCATGTTTTACACCGTTGTAGTAGCGGGTTATGCCTGCGTATGTGCGCGGCAACAGCTTGAAGCCCCATCCTTTGGCATCACGCATAACGGCAACCATACATTTGCGCGTCATACTTGGCTTAGAATTTTGTTCGATGCCTGTATTAGTCGTATCCCCGGATGTTTCGGCTCGGCTGTCGTCATTGGTTGTCGGCTTGTAGGATATGGTGATGTCGCGTTTGTGTGCGGCGTTGATACTATTCATAAGTGCGCGATATAACGGCCCATGGTGCGTGGTATCTGCCAGATTGTGGAGATTGATAAATAGGTGTATCATCTCGTGTATAATCGTGTCTTCGGCCTGACGGCGTGAGAGGTTGTGCGCGGTGCTGAAGCAGAGATGGAAGTCATCATTGGGGTGCCTCCCTTGTCGGTGTATACTGGCGTTGCGTGGTGCGCATTTGCCTACAAAGGAACGTGCCGTATTCAGCCGAAACGGGACCTTGGGCAAGCGTCCGCCGAAGATTTGAAGGTTGAACTTATCGTAAGTTTGTTCTATGAATTCGAGTGTAAAATACATTTATAGTCAATGTGTTTGCGCACTATTTGCTGTAGATATGCAAATATTTGCACACCTATATCGGCGGTAATGTTTGTTTGCCACAGTATATGGGATATTTCGACTGTAGATACTGTATGTTATATTTTCAGCATGTTGGATATCAATATGATAATTATGCAGGCAGGCGAGATGACACGTATGGCGAAGATGACCAGCGAAACCATTACGGACCGTTGTGTTGAGCTATGGCCCAATTGATCACGCATCAAGCCTTTGGGCGCAAACCACCCCATATATATACAAGTAATCAGTGCCACTATCGGCAGCATTATGTCGGAAGTGAGGTTGTCCAGGAATTCGAAGATGCTCTGTCCCATAATGCTGATCCACGACAGCGACCCAAAGGACATGGCGCATATAGCGGCGCATACTGCTATGGGTAGCATCGTCACCAGCACTGCAGTGGAGCGCTTGGTGTCGAAACGGCGCTGGATGTATGCAACGGGCACTTCGGCAAGAGATACTGTGGAGGTGAGTGCTGCTATTAGTAGCAGCGCAAAGAATGCTATGCTCCACCATTGAGTGCCTGGCATGTGCGTGAACACTTCGGGCAGCGTGACAAATACCAGGGTTGTGCCCGAAACATCCCTGCCGGACATGCCGAAGGATGTGAGCGCCGGAAAGATTATCAAGCCCATGAGTATGGCCACCAATAGCGTACTGATACATACAGTCACCGAGGTGCGTGTCAGGTTGACGTTTTTCGGGAAATAGGAGGCGTAGGTCACCAGAATGCCCATGCCCAAACTTAAGGAGAAGAATGCCTGGCCCATAGCATGGATGACCACCGAAGGCGTAATCTTGGAGAAGTCCGGCGATAGAAAGAACTCTACTCCTTGGGATGCCCCATCAAGAGACAGTGTATATCCGCAGAACACAGCCAGCAGTACAAACAATATAGGCATAGTGATTGTAGACAGTCGTTCGATGCCTTTTTGTACTCCGCCGAGCAGTACGGCAATGTTCAACCCCACCATCAGTATGGAGTTGATTACGGGCATAAAGTCCGAATAGACATAGTTGCGCATGACTTCGGTAAATGCTTCGTTGGCATTGTCGTGCAACTGCAATTTGCCGTAGAGGTCGCCGGTGATGGAATTGAGCAGATACTCGAGCGTCCATCCGCCAACAACCATATAGAACATCATGATAAGCGTAGCCGCAATTACGGCAATCAGCCCTCCGTACTGCCATTTGCCGCGAGGCGACAAGACCTTGTACGACCCTACGGCATCGCTGCCCCCGGCGCGTCCCAGTGCAAATTCGGCCAGCATTACCGGAATACCGAGCAGTAGTACGCACAATACATATATAAGCAGGAAGGCAGCACCTCCGCCGGCCTGAGTCTCGGCCGGGAAACGCCATACCGTACCCAGCCCTACGGCCGAACCGACTGTGGCTGCCACTAATCCTATCTTTGAAGCAAATTGTTGTTGTGCCATATCATATTTTGCTATTGAGGGAGTATTTGTTGAGGAGATATGAGAAATATTAAGAACCTGTTAAGACTTTGTCAGACTCTTAATAAAATGTGCCCTCGGAGGGGTGCGGCGCATCATGCGCCGCGCGTGGGGGATTAATTGTGCTGGTATAGGTAGCGCTTGATTGAGCGCTTGGGCGTCTTCTCAAACTCCTCGTACATCACTTTGGTGTCTGATATGCGGCTATATGCGGGCAGTTCGTGGTTGAGTTGCTCGACATTTTGTCGCATAAGTTCTTCGATCTGCGGCATGGTCATACCTTGTTGTGTGGCATTTTCGATGTCGGGATATATCAGGGCTTGCAGACGTCCGCCGCCGCTGTCTACGACTAAACATTCGCAGACGTAGGGCATATTGTTGAGCCGCTGCTCTATTTCTTCGGGGTAGATATTTTGGCCGCTGGGACCGAGTATCATATTTTTGTCGCGTCCGCGTATATATATGTACCCATCGGCGTCTACGGTGCAGATGTCGCCGGTGTTCATCCATCCGTCACGCATAACGGCTTCGGTGGCTCCGGGGTTATTGTAATAGCCTTTCATGACGTTGGCTCCACGCACCCATAGGACTCCGGGTATTTCGGCTGGGTCGGGCGAGTCGACGCGCATTTCCATCCTATCGACAATGCGTCCGCATGACTGCGGGCGCGACTCTTCCCAAGGTGCGTATGCAATCAACGGCGCACATTCGGTCATACCGTAGCCTACGGTGAAGGGGAAGTGTATGCGGCGCAGGAATGTCTCGACGTCCTTGTTGAGGCCGGCACCGCCGATAACCATTTCTTGGAGATTTCCGCCGAAAGTCTGTGTGAGTTTGTCTTTGATTTTGCCCAGCAGGACATCGTCTACAAAAGGCATTTTCAGCATCAGTTTCATCATGGGCTTGTCCAGCAGAGGGAACACGCGCGTCTTGATGATTTTTTCGATAATCAGCGGCACGGCTACTATCAGCTTGGGTTTGACCTTGGCGAAGGCGTCCATAATGATACGTGGAGATGGGGTGCGTGTTAGGAAATATATATGGCACCCCTTAACAAAGGGATGCAGGAATTCGACCATCATTCCGAACATGTGCGCCAAAGGCAGCATACTTACCAACGCATCGCCAGGCAGCAGAAATTCCAGATGATCTATAGTATACTGGATATTGGACCACATGTTGCGTTCGGTGATCATTACGCCTTTCGAGAAGCCCATCGAGCCGGAGGTGTAGTTGATGAAAATCACGTCATCCGGGTTGCGCGGCTCGTACACGACGTCTTCTGGTGTAAAGCGTTCGGGATACTTGTGTCCGAAAAGTTCGTTGAGGTGGCTGCGAGCCTCGGAGATGCGTTCGTCTCGCGACACCGTGAGCGAGTAATCGTCTATAAGAAATATGGCTTGTAGGGCGGGCATAGCATCGGCATCGATGTTTTCCCAGTTGTTTTGCCCTATGAAGAGCAGCCGAGCTTCCGAGTGGTTGACCAAGTGCTGTATCGTGTCAGCCTTGAAGTCGTTGAGAATGGGTACGGCGATGGCACCGTATGTCAGTGCCGCTAAGACGGCTGTGGCCCATTGGCTGCTGTTGCGCCCACAGAAGGCGATTTTGTCGCCACGGCGTATGCCGGCATTTTCGAAAAGTATGTGTAGTTTGGCGATTTTGCGCGCCACTGCGCGATATTGCAGCGACGTGCCGTTGAAATCGGTAAGTGCCAACCCTTCCCAATTTTCGCGTATTGCTTGTTGGATGTAGGCGTTGAGCGATGTCAGATTTTTGTCCATGGTCCTAAGTATTTGGATTATTGGGTGCTTGGGAGAGTACATCGAATGCAAATTTACGAATTAGCCGCATATTTGCAAACATTTTGGAGATTGTTTTTTCTGAAAAAAAGTGTAACTTTGCTGTCGAAGCCCTCTATAGGTTATACGATATATGTATATAACGCATTAAAAAACAAGAAGATAATGAGAAGCATACTTTTTGGGGCGATGACGGCTTTGGCAGCAGCCACGACCGTATACGCCGGTGATTACAAAGTGACAGTGCCTTTAAGCGCGGAGGATGAAGGCGCTATGGCCTATTTGGTAAACTATGATACGGGAGTCAATGTCGACAGCGTTTTGGTCGAGGATTCTACTGCCGTCTTCAGCGGGCGTGTAGACGTCCCGATACTTGCACGTGTCATCGTAGATGGTAATCGCCGCGGTCAGTTCGTACTTGAGGAGGGTAATTATACCTTCCGCCGCGGTCAGACAATACAAACACCGTTGAATCTGAAAAATGCCGAGATCTCGGCATACATACAGGCTGCAAGTCAACGTCTGCGTGCCACCAAGGACGAGGCCGAACAGATGAGCATTTATAAGGCAGCTTCGGCTCACTTGGACTCGGTGATGCGTGCAAATATAGATAATGTCATTGGCTATTCGTTGTTCCTCGATCAGGCGTACGAAATGAAACCTTCCGAGGTTGAGACTTTGGTAGAGCAGCACCCTTCGATGAAGCAATACAAGCGCGTGCGCAAACTCCTTGACGCCAATCGCGCCAAGGCCGAGACGCAGCCGGGCTGCATGTTCCGCGATTTCGAAATCACGTATGACGGTGTCACTCACCGCCTGAGCGATGTCGTAGGACGAGGACAGTATGTCTTGGTGGACTTCTGGGCCAGCTGGTGCGGACCGTGCATACGCCAAACCGCAGTAATCAAAGACCTCTACAACGAATTTAAGGATAAAGGCTTGCGTGTACTCGGCGTGGCCGTATGGGACGAGCCGGACAATACACGCAAGGCTATCAAAGATCATGACCTGCCGTGGGAATGCTGGCTCAACGGCCAAACTATACCTACGGACATCTACGGCATATCGGGGATTCCATGCATAATTCTCTTCGGCCCGGACGGAAAAATTCTGTCGCGCGATAAGCAGGACGATGACCTCAAGGCCGATGTGCGCGCTGCCCTTCAAGCAGCGCTGTGATAGCGGCGGGGGCTGTCAGTGCCGCCACGATGATGCCGACCATATCGGCTATCCAATCGTAAAAATCTGAAGAACGACCCATACCCAAGGCGTGTTGCGCCCACTCGTCCACGGCCGAGAATACGGCCATACACAGACATATAATAACTACTACGCCGGGGGTCAGCATATGCTGACTTCCGGCATCGCTTTTGCGTAAATTCCAGCGTCCGCAGCGACGCCAATCAAACATCAGGGCTCCGGTAAGGCCGCCCATCATAACCGCGTGCACTACTTTGTCCAGGCCTTCGAAGGACGATATGTCCAAGTCGGGCAATGGTTGTGATGCCAAGGTCAACCATAGTACTATTGCCAAGGTCAACGCGCTGGGCCAATATCGGAGCAAGAAGGTCATTGTTCGGAAGCTTCGGCTTTGGATGTGTCGTCTTTGACCGCTCGGCGTGGATTGGCCGGAAACCATCCGCGACGTACGCGTTCGACCTGCTCATTGACTTCGTGGATGCTCCATAGACAGCTGAACGCAGTCACACCCAGGAGTATGGACGCTACGATGTCGTCTACGTATAGGCATAGTCCGAGCATAATGATGCCTGCGCCCAGAAACCACCAACGTATCTTACGTCCTACGTAATACTCGCCTTTGATTACCAAAGGGTGAAACAATCCGATAATGAGGAAAGTGGCAAGCCCTACGGCCAATCCGGCAAGGTGATATTGCGCCAAAAATTCTGTCATTTGATGTGTCTTATTTAGATTATGATAAAGTAGTCTATATGGAACCTATGGCATCAATAGCCGTTATACATTATAAACTATCAAATACTATCTATAAAAAAGTTTAGGGTGTGTCAAACCTGTACTTCGGACAGGTCGATAAGCTTATTAAGGATGGCGAAGATAGCCAACGCCGCCGTTGAGTGTATCTGCAATTTGTTGTTGATGTTGCGGCGGTGAGTGGTCACAGTATGCACCGAAAGGCACAGCTTGTCTGCAATCTCCTTATTGGACATTCCACGTGTGACACAGCGAACGATATCTTTTTCGCGCTCGGTGAGAATATCTCCCGTGGGTGTCGGGGCCTCGCTTCGGGCTTTGTTTGGCATCGCTGTACGCATCGACACTTCCTGCTCCAAGGTCTGCACCGCCGGGACAAATATGCGATCTTCGACAGCGCAGTGTCCCAGTAAATCCTGCTCGCAGGTGATGATGTCGAAGAGTGCCGAGTTAAGCGAGTCTACGCGTGCGCCGCTACCGGCATAATGGCATATAAAGATGTCCTTGAGCTCGTTGAGCTTGGACGCTATGGGGCGATGTACATGCTCGAAGTCGGCGATGTGGTATCCGCCCGGGTTGACGCCTTCGATAAGCCGATCTACATAATCGAATACATGGCTGTTTTCGTACTCCATATGTCGCCGAACTTCTTCGACATATCCGTCGTAAAAGCGCAAGATTAGAAAACCCACGTTGGCCGGGTCCGAGCAGTCTACGGACGCAATGAGTTTGCGCCGTATCTCCGGCAGTATGAAGCCCAAGAAATAAGTGTGCGCATTTTTCAAGTACTTCACCAGTGATGGCAACGATACGGCAAAGCGTTCGTAAGGCCTGTCGCTCAGAAAATTGGCTACGGCAAGGAATGTCGATGTGTCTACGCCGTTGTCGGCGCAGACCTGAGCCACCGTCTTTGTGCCGAATCCGAGGGCTATCTCGAAGCGACTAAGCGCCATCAGCAGAAGATTGTTCTCGGCAATGAGCTTGCGCATAGGCTCTTGCGGTGTGTATGGCTCTAATGCGCCGTATCCCGTATGTTTGGTCGTTCCAATCATTGTAAGTGCTGTATCTTTCTTTTTCTGTACAAATGCAAATTTACGAATTTATTTCCAAATTAGATTGGGCGACTTGCAGATAACAATTCTACTATTATCTTTCGCGAATTCAAATAGAATTCGTAACTTTGCAGCATCAGGGGTGCTGAGCCTTTGGGTTCGGCTGAGATGATACCCTCATAACCTGTCGACGGATAATGCCGCCCGGGGAGTATGAACGACGTACGAGCCAAAGTATACAGCCCCTTAAGTAGTTGTCGGGACAGATATCGTCCCATCGCCCGGAATGGATCTGGTGATAAACGTGCAAAAAGTTGGCTCTATGCAGAATTCAGACAACCAAATTTCGTCATCCATTGAACGTTGCGACCATACCGCGATGTCGTGTGGTGTATATATAGGCCAAGACGGCGGGCATCGTCCTACGGTGCTTTCCGTGGCCGGTAGCGACAGTATAGGCGGCGCCGGCATCCAGGCCGACATAAAGGCTTGTATGGCCTTGGGGGTCTATACGATGACCGCGATTACGGCCGTCACCGCCCAAAACACCGTCGGCGTACGCTCCTATATAAATGTAGGTTCCGAGGCGGTGTGTGCCCAGCTTGAAGCCGTCTTTGATGATGTGCGTCCCGATGCAGTCAAGATTGGTATGATTCCCGACGGTCCTACCGCTGTCGCTGTAGCCGAGGTGCTGGCACGACGTCACGTCGGCCCTGTGGTGCTCGATCCTGTGGCTGTGGCCACCAGCGGCGACCGCCTCAGTGACGATAGTGCAGCCGCCGAGATTGTTCGTCGGCTTTTCCCGATGGCAACGGTGGTGACGCCTAATATCCCCGAAGCACGTATGCTCACCGGTATGGATATCGCAACACAATCCGATATGGAGGCTGCCGCACGTGCCATTATTCATCGCTACGGTTGCCGTGCCGTACTTCTAAAAGGCGGGCACCTTGTGCCGGACCTATCAATACGAGCTGCGGATAAAGAACAGGGAACTAAACTCTCAACATCGACATATACCGCAGGCCCGGAAGAAGAGCGTGCGGTAGATATCTTGGTGCAAGCCGTTGATACCCCGGCGCGAGTCTTCAATGGTCCGGTAGTGCATACGCCCAATACACATGGCACAGGCTGTACGCTGTCCTCGGCCATAGCGGCATATCTCTCGAGAGGTTACGCCTTGGAAGATGCTGTCGCTCGCGCCAAAGCTTGGCTCTCCGATGCTTTGCGTGTCGGCGCAGAATGTCATTTCGGTCACGGTCACGGCCCGGCGCTACTGATTTGGAATTCACAGATAGAAGTTAAAGGCCCTAAGGTCCCTAAGGACACTAAGGTCCATAAAGAGTCTCACTTTTTACAATAATGCATACAAATATGACCATTATCATCAACAGCAAATCGTACAATGTCACTGCCGGCGCCACCCTGGCCGAGGCACTGCAGAGCGTGCTCGGCACTATTGAGGGTATGGCTGCCGCTGTCAACGGTGCGGTAGTTCCGCGCGGAACTTGGGATACACACGTCCTCAACGAAGGCGATGACATTATACTCATCAAAGCCGCCTATGGAGGTTGATACATCGGATATGCACGGGTGTGCGCCGATGATTCCTATAATCATCACGCCGGAGGCTATAATGGCTGACGAGGCGCGCATCTTGACGTCTATACTCGAACTTGACGACAATCTGCGCGTGCACTTGCGTCATCCTCAAGCCGGCGATGCCGAACTCTCGGCTATCGTGGACGGTATCCCTCATGCGCTGTGGAGCCGTGTCAGCATCCACGGACACAATGCCGTGGCCGCCGCCCATATCGGCGTAGGCGTACACCTGTCGTCCGCGGCTTTGGCAGAGGGTGGTGCACTTCCGCCGTGTACCGTCTTGTCCGGTAGCTGTCATACGGCGGCCGAGGTCGCCGCGGCCCCTGCGGCGTTGTCTTACGTAACATTGTCGCCCGTATTCGACTCTATATCCAAGCACGGATATGCGGCTGCTATCAATCCTTCCGGACCTGCCGTGCGCCTATGCCTATCGGCAAGGCGTGTAATTGCTTTAGGCGGAATGACGCCCGAGCATATCGTCGATGTAGCTGCCGCCGGATTTGCCGGAGCCGCCTTCTTAGGGTATGTTTGGGAAGGTGGCGAGGCACTCGAACGCTGCCGCCGTATCGTTGCTGCTGCTCGTGGTGTAAGCAGAAACATCCCCGGACGCTTCCCCTCGCCCGTACACTTGGTTACTGACGGCGTGGATGTCGCAACCACCGTGGAGCAAGCGCGACAGGCCGTCTCGGGCGGATGCCGATGGGTGCAGGTGCGTATGAAGGACGCCGTCTCGGCCGATCGAGATGCTGCACTGATATTGTTACGGGACTTCTGTCACAGTCATGGAACCACTCTTATTGTGGATGATGATGTGCAGGCAGTGCATCGTACTTCTATTGATGGAGTACACTTAGGGCGCGAAGATATGGATCCGGCTGAGGCACGTGCCATACTCGGACCGGTGCCGCTGATAGGTGCCACTGTCAATTGTGCCGCCGATGCCGAACGCCTTGTCGCAAAGCCCATAGACTACATCGGCTTGGGCCCGTGGCGTTTTACTACCACCAAACGCCGTTTGGCGCAGCCGCTTGGAGCTCAAGGTACGCGAGATCTTGTGCGACATATACGCGACTTGGGCATCCGCGTGCCCATACTTGTCATAGGCGGCATTGTCGGTGAGGACATCCCCGCAGTGCTGGCCTCCGGAGCCGATGGCATAGCCGTCAGTTCGGCAATATGCCGCGCCGCCGACCCGGCGGCTGCCGTACGCCGCATAATGCAGGATTTTGAAACGGTACGAGGACAATGACTCGCATCGCATACAACAGAAAATAAGGCAAACAACATATAATACACGACAAACAACACATACAATAAAATGGAAGATAAACAACTGATAATAGGTGGACGGCAATTTACCTCGCGCCTGTTTGTGGGCACAGGCAAATTTGCCTCGTCCGAAATTATGCACCGTGCCATTGAAGCCTCGGGTACGCAGATGGTCACCGTAGCTATGAAGCGCGTCAATATGGCCTCCGATGCCACCGACGATATGCTCTCGGCCATAGACCGCGAGAAAATACAGCTGTTGCCCAATACATCAGGCGTGCGCGATGCTCGCGAAGCCGTTGTGGCTGCGCGCCTTAGCCGCGAGGTTTTCGGCACTCCTTTTATAAAGCTGGAGATACATCCCGATCCCAAGTATCTGATGCCGGATCCTATGGAGACCCTTGCAGCCACCGAGACATTGGCTAAAGAGGGTTTTGTGGTGCTGCCCTATGTACAGGCCGATCCCGTACTATGCAAACGCCTCGAAGAAGCCGGCGCCGCAGCAGTGATGCCTCTGGGTGCGCCTATAGGGACGAATAAAGGGCTGCTGACGCGAGACTTTCTCGAAATCATTATTGAGCAGGCATCGATTCCCGTAGTCGTAGACGCCGGACTCGGATTGCCTTCGCATGCAGCTGCGGCTCTGGAAATGGGCGCAGATGCGGTGCTGGTCAATACCGCCATAGCCGTAGCGGCCGACCCCATAGTGATGGCTCGTGCTTTTGCCGATGCAGTCGATGCCGGACATCGCGGACGCATCGCCGGTCCGGCCGGCACCTTCCGCCACGCTGTGGCCACCAGCCCTCTGACATCCTTCCTCAACGACTAACTAAGCCCTATAATTGCATATATAGCCATCATAGTCTCTATATCCAAACAACAAAATGCCAAAAATACGATTATGAAAGTATCAGATATCGCTGTGTCCTCCTATCCCAATAGCACCAAGATATACGTTCCCGGAACGCTGTTTCCGGACATCCGCGTGGCCATGCGCCGCGTCAGCCAGTATCCCACAGTCACCATCGAGGACGGCAAGCGCATTGAGCATCCCAACGAGGATATCACTCTCTACGACACCAGCGGCGTGTACACCGACCCGAACGTGCCTAAGGATATCAAAAAGGGCGTACCGCGTCTGCGTCAGTCTTGGATAGAACGCCGCGGCGACACCGTAGCTTTAGACGGCATCACCAGCACCTATGGTCAGCGACGCTTGGCCGACCACAGCCTCGATGACATCCGCTTTCCGCGTGCCATAGCACCGCGAGTGGCCGCCGAAGGCCGTCGCGTCACCCAGATGCACTATGCGCGTAAGGGCATAATCACCCCGGAGATGGAATATGTCGCCATACGTGAAAACTTGGACAATGCCGCACGCGGCATTGAGTCGTATATCACGCCCGAATTTGTGCGTGACGAGATTGCTGCCGGTCGTGCCCTTATTCCGGCCAATATCAATCACCCCGAGGCCGAGCCGATGATTATCGGTAGCGCTTTCAGCGTCAAAATCAACGCCAATATAGGCAACTCGGCACTATCGTCGGGCATAGCCGAGGAAATCGATAAGGCCATGTGGAGCTGCTACTGGGGTGGCGATACGCTCATGGATCTCAGCACCGGCGATAATATTCATGAGACACGCGAATGGATTATACGCAACTCGCCTGTACCCGTAGGCACTGTTCCTATATACCAAGCACTTGAGAAAGTCAACGGTGATGTTCGCCGTCTTACGTGGGACATTTACCGCGATACCCTTATCGAGCAATGCGAACAGGGCGTGGACTACTTTACCATACATGCCGGAGTTCTTCGCGAACACGCCGCACTTATCAAAGACCGTCTCACCGGATGCGTTTCGCGCGGTGGATCCATAATGACGCAATGGACGGTGCTGCATGACAACGAAAGCTTTTTGTATACGCATTTCGACGAAATTTGCGAGATTCTCAACCGCTATGACGTGGCCGTATCACTAGGAGACGGCATGCGTCCCGGAAGCATTCATGATGCCAATGACCGTGCGCAGTTCCTCGAACTCGATGTCCTTGGAGAATTGTGCTCCAAAGCTTGGGAACACGATGTGCAGGTGATGATCGAAGGTCCCGGACACGTTCCTATGCAGAAGATTCGCGAAAATATGGACCGCGAAATAGACAAGTGCCATGGTGCACCGTTCTACACACTCGGGCCGTTGACGACGGATATCGCCCCCGGTTATGACCATATCACCAGTGCCATAGGCGGAGCGGCTATAGGTGCTATGGGTACGGCTATGCTGTGCTACGTCACACCTAAGGAGCATTTGTCGCTGCCCGATCTCGAGGATGTGCGCACGGGCGTAATCACTTACAAATTGGCCGCACATGCAGCCGACTTGGCCAAGGGTTTCCCCGGAGCGCAGGTACGCGACAATGCCCTGAGCAAAGCCCGTTTCGAATTCCGTTGGAAAGACCAGTTCAATCTGTCGCTTGACCCAGAGCGAGCACGCGACATTTATGTCAAGGCGCGTCGCGATGCCCCCGATGCGGACGATAAGTTCTGTACCATGTGCGGCCCCAACTTCTGCGCCATGCGCATATCCCAAAACGTCAACCAAGAATGTAAATAAGAGGCCTTAGGTGTTAGGCCTTAGGTGTTGGGTCTTAGATTTTAAGGATCTAAAGGCCCTAAAACATTCCCCTCAAATAATCAGAACAATACATTTATGTCCAAAGAAATTATATCACCGGACGACAACCACGGATTTGCCGACATCATTGACCAATACGACTGGGACGACACCACCAAGCGTGCCTACGCAGTCACAGCGCCGATGGTGGAGGCTGCCCTCGCGGTGGCTGCCGCCGATCAGCGCCGCTTGACTCCCGACGAGTTCATGGCGCTTATATCGCCGGCAGCTGCTCCTTATCTCGAGGATATGGCCGCCTTGGCACAGCGCTTCACCCTCGAAAAATTCGGCCGCACCATCTCTATGTACATTCCTATGTACGTCTCCAATGCTTGCGCCAATGCCTGCGTGTATTGCGGATTCAATCACGCCAATCCCATGACGCGCACCATCCTTACTATGGAACAGGTGGAGGCCGAATGCCAGGCCATACGTCGCCTCGGCCCTTTCGAGAATTTGCTGATAGTTTCGGGCGAATTTCCGGCATTGTGCGGCACCGAATACTTTGAGAATGTGCTGCATACCTGTCGTCCGTACTTCCATAACCTTACCATCGAAGTGCAACCTATGCGTCAGTCGCAATACGAGCGATTGGTCGATGCCGGGCTTAACGGCGTGGTATGCTTCCAGGAAACATACCACCGAGACGGATACCCCAAGTACCACCCGCGGGGTATGAAGTCCATATATTCGTGGCGCCTCAACGGGTATGACCGCATGGGCCGTGCCGGAGTGCACAAAATCGGTATGGGCGTCCTTATCGGCCTTGAAGAATGGCGCACGGATGTCATCATGATGGCCCGCCACCTACGCTATCTGCAAAACAAGTATTGGCGCACGCGCTACAGCGTCAATTTTCCCCGTATGTGTCCCAGCGAAAGCGGTTTCCAGCCCAACGTGGTCATCTCGGACCGCGAATTGGCTCAACTGACTATGGCCTTCCGCATCTTTGATCACGAGGTAGACATATCTTACTCGACACGCGAGAGCCCACGCTTTCGCGACAATATGATGCGTCTGGGCGTAACCTCGATGAGCGCCGGCAGCCAGACCGAACCGGGAGGATACGCCACCTCGCCCGAAGCCCTCGAGCAATTCCACGTAACCGACGAGCGTACTCCTCACGAAGTGGCCGAGGCCATACGCCGCAACGGTTACGAGCCGGTGTGGAAGGATTGGGATGCCGTATTCGACAATGTAAAACAATAAGATTTTAGGGGCTTTAGAGGCCTTAAGGTCTTTAAAGCCCCTAAAGACGCTAAAGAGTTTGAAAGGAGTCTAAGACTATGACTAATATAGATATTACAGACAATATGAATGAGCGCCATTCGCGCACCATAGACATGGATGATATAGGCCGTGATGGTATTAAACGCTTGGCCGCCGCTACGGTCGCTGTTGTAGGCGCCGGAGCGCTTGGCGGCGCTGTATCTGTGGCACTTACCGCAGCCGGGGTAGGGCACTTGCGTATCATCGACTTCGACCGCGTAGAGCTCTCCAACCTGCCGCGACAGACTGCCTATACCACCGGTGATGTGGGGCGTCCCAAGGTCGAAGCCTTGTCGGAGCGACTGAGGGCACTGAATCCGTCAGTGATATTGGACACGCGTTTCGAGCGTCTCGGCACGGATAACGTGGCTGACTTTGTGCAAGGCTGTGATGTCGTGGTCGATTGTACCGACAACGGCGCTACGATGACTATGGTGGCCGATGCAACGCGTGACGCCTCCATACCATGCATCTTGGGAGGTGTGGCCGGCCGACAAGCCCAGGTGATGGCCTTCAGCCATGCCGCAGGAGTCGCTTCGGTCTCGTATCGCGATATCTTCGGAGATGGAAGCCGCGGACGAGCACCTCGTGGCATATTCCCGCCGGCGCCGGCTACCGTGGCCGCCCTACAGAGTGCACGCGCCCTGGACATACTGCTGCTCCAGGACAGGGGGAGCTGTCCGGCTGCGCTTATCCTCGATCTCGACTTGGCCACATTTACTTGCCGCCGTTTGGCTCTTTAATGTAATAATACTTTAAGATTGTGGTACTTTATTCAAAGGCCCTTGAGTATACAATGCTCTTACTCTTAGGGTTGTATGAACGCTCTGCCTCTAAGAACTATTGCCCGTTTCGAGTGGGTCGGAGCGTATGATGACGCCACATTTGCTTATTTTCATCTTAAAATATGCAAATTCCTTAGAATATTTAACCTCATTTTTGTGAATTTGGCTAAAAATACATAAATTTGCGGTTGATATAATATATGTTTTTTTCTCTCTATGCCTTAGGCTTTCTCTCCGGCCCGGGTGCCTAAACAACAACTAACCTTGCAATTCTAAAAAACTACACCGCAATGAATCTGATGAAAAAGCTAATGGCCATGGTGATGGCCGCAGCATTGTCGGCCATCGGGAGTATCGATGCCACCGCCGACACTAATCCCAAGCAGGAATTCCGCGCCGCTTGGTTCACCCCCATCAATGGAGGATGGCCGATATCCGGTAATCGAGGTAATACTACTGCTCTGAAAAACGAGATTATCAATATGTTAAATAAGGTCAAGTCCGCCGGCCTCAATGCTGTCTGCGTTCATGTACGCCCGATGGCAGACCGCCTGTACAACACCAATTCGTATACACATAATGGTACAAAGTATGTTGTATACGAGCCTGTAAGCCAATATGCTTCGGGTACTCGCGGTACGCCCTGTTCGTTAGACCTGCTGCAGACATGGATTGAAGAAGGCCATAAGCGCGGCATCGAGGTGCATGCGTGGGTCAACCCTCTGCGCTGGTGTACACCCTCGGGTGCGCAATCCAAAGGATATAATCCTTACTCAACGAGTTTGGATGCATCGATAAAGGACTGGATGATTACGGCATATCAGTACGCCACCGATAGTAATGGTAAAAAATATGTCGCCAATACCAAATTCGTTTTCAATCCCGCCAGCGGCAAGACACAGGCACGACTGAAGGCCGTATGTGCCGTACTGACCGGCGCGTACGACATCGACGGCATCGTGTTTGACGACTACTTCTATCCGGATGGTATTGCCGAAGACTCGAGCGCTGATGACTGGAGCGACTACCAGTCGTATAAGAACAGTGGTGGAACAATGAGCATCGGCGACTGGCGTCGCGACAATGTCAATAAGTTGATGGAGATGTCGTATAACATCATTCACGACATCAAACCTTACGTGCGTTTCGGTATTGCCCCGGCAGGTGCTGCCTACAATGGTGTGAAAGAATCTGACGGTCTGCCTGCGTTGTACGGTCACACTTATGAAGGTTTGGTCTGCAAGGCCAGCGACTGGCAATACGGAACAATATATGCCGACCCGATAGCGTGGATACGCAGCAAGCATGTGGACTACCTTGCGCCGCAGCTCTATTGGACCAATTCGCATAGTACCAATGCATACGGCCCGATGATAGACTGGTATAGCATTGCCGCTAAGAAATTCGGACGCCACATCTTTGGAGCTTTATCTATCACTTTCATTGAGAAAGCCAACAATTCCACCAGCTATGACGAAATTATACGCCAAGTAAATCAGACACGCGCTACTACGCGAGACAATGCTCCCGGCGAGATGTTCTATAGCAGCCGTTCGATGTTCGGTCCTACTTGCTCCGGCCTTGATAGCTATGTCAAACAGAAAGTTTACCAGTATCCGGCATCGGTGCCGGCTATGACATGGTACAACGCCCCCGACTTGGGTAAAGTGACCAATGTCAAACTCAGCGGAACCACTCTTTCGTGGACGGCCAAGAGCAACAGCCGTTATATAGTATACGCTGTGCCTCTGGGAACAAATGCAGTACAGGCTGCTTCCACCGACCATAATGGATTGCGTGCCGAGTATATCGTGGATATTACTTACTCCAATAGCGCAACTATCCCGTCGGGCAAAACTTCGGGCTACTGGCACGGTGTTGCCGCCCTCGACCGTTACGGCAACGAATGGGCTATGGGCGCGACCTCCAATATGCCGCCGTCCGAGACGGTTAAGGCCGCCACGCTGACAGCACCCGCCGCCGGCGCGAAGGTGTCTATCGGCTACACATTCAAATGGAACGACCCCGCTTCGGCCAATAGCTTCGACCTGCAAATAAGCAAGGACAAGACTTTTGCAAGCGGCGTGTCCACGTACAACGTCAAGACAACGTCCTGCTATGTAGACCTGACGACGCTGTCCACATCTTCGACATACTACTGGCGCGTCATCAGCCATAAAGATGCGTATATTGACGGTACATCGGAGGTGCGGTCGTTCTACATTCCCGCCCCCGAGACATTGACCGCCGTGACACTGACATCTCCGGCTAACGGAGCGCGTGCCGCTACTTCGCAGACTTACATCTGGAATGACCCGATGGGTGTCAACTCCTATGAATTCCAGATCTCTACCGACAAGAACTTCGGTAGCAATGTCACCAAATACACAACCACCGCCACATCGCATACTATCGATATGACGGCGCTTAATCCGAATGTCAACTACTACTGGCGTGTCATCAGCCGCAAGAAAGGTTATCTTGACGGGTACAGCGAGATCCGTACGATATACAACCCAGGACCGGAACAACTGACTCCTGTGACGCTTCTAAGTCCGGCCATCGGCGAGCAAGCCACGACAGACAACGTCACCTTTGTATGGACGGACGATATGGCCACCGATAGTTATACTTTGCAGATTTGCGGCAATACCGATTTCGGTACCGGAACCAAGGAGTATAATACCGATGCCAAGTCATATACTGTAAATACAAGCGGTTTGAATTACTCGACACCATACTACTGGCGAGTCATCAACCACCGCAACGGATACTACAAGGACGGCATCTCGGCCGTGCGCACCTTTATCACCAAAGAAGAGCCTTCGTGTGTCAAACCGCGCCTCGATTGGCCTGAAGACGGTGCAACGCTCTATGACGACATTGTCTTTGTATGCAGCGACAATAATGACGATAAAGCAGTTCTCGAGATTGCCACCGACCTCAACTTCTCCAATATCGTATTTAGCGGAAGCACAGGATGGTACAAGGAATATCCGTGCTTGCAATACACCGTACCGGCCGAAGTGCTCGGCGAGAACGGCACATTCTACTGGCGCGTTCGTGTCAGCACTGCCGGGCTTAAAGATGCTGTCAGTGATGTACGCAAGCTGATTATGGGCAATGGTGTCAATCCCGATTACGGCAACTACAGCCCGCGCCGCGAAATGGTTGAGTATCCCACTGTGACACCATATAACGGCAACAATACCACCCAAATGACACTCACCAACCTGTGGATACGCAATGCCTCCAACAACAACCCCGGCCTGAGCGAAACGCTGAGTCGCGGTATGGTGGCACGTGCCGATAAGAATGGTGACCAAGGAGGCAAAGATGTCGTATATGTATCGGCACGTAGTGCACAGAGTTCTTCGGCTTCATCATCACTGATTCGTTTTGATGCCGCCACCGGGCAGCAATTGGCCACCCTAAACCTTACTTTTGATGGTTCGTACGTCACTTCTTTTGTGCCGACAAATGATGTTCTCATAGACGGCGGCAAGCAGGTGCTTGTACATAATATGCCTTTGGCCAATGGTACACTTACCATAGGCGTTGTAAATCTTGCAAATTCGCGTGTCACCACACTCTTCAGCCAAAAGTCAGCAGTACGTGTCGACCATATTGACGTATACGGAACTGTCTCGAACAGCGGAACATACTATGTACTCACTGCTAACGGCACTACGGCCACGCGATGGAAAGTCACCAATGGTTCGGTATCTAAGCAAACAATGACCATCGGCAATATTGGCGCGGCAGGACGTGTAAAGTTTGTCAACGGGCCCAATCGCTTCTATGTAGATGGTACGGCGTGTGTACCCACTCTCTATGATTGGGGTAACAGTACTGCTAAGGCTACCCTAAGCAACAGCGGTGCGGCAAATGTTTGCGGCGGCTTTACAATATTCAATCATGACGGGATATCGTATGCAGTTGTGGCAACGCACAGTAGCGACCAAGGCTCCAAGTGGACTATTTGCTCCGGTATAGACTTTACCTCCTCGGGCAGTTTGTCGCAGCATTGGGTAGTGCCGAACTCCGGAATGGGAACTACCGCTCATAGCTCGGGCGATTTTTCGATGCCGGTATGTGTACTCCAGCGTGATTCCTATGAGGACGGCGTGCACACACTCAGTAATACCGCTTCGGCAGACAACACCACGATATATGTATATAGTAGTGGCAATGGTATTGCGGCCTATTCGATGACTCGCCGCATTGTCACGGGAGTGGAGGATATATCTACAGATAATGATGATGCCAATGATGAGAGTACGGAATACTACAACCTACAAGGCATCCGCGTACATCAGCCGCTTGCCCCCGGCATATACATACGCCGACAAGGCAACACGGTCACCAAGGTGACACGTTGACGCCGAGAGTGCATAACCAAAATTACGAGGCCGACACCCGGCAGGGGGTCGGCCTCGTATGCGTCTTGCGGACTACGATGGACGGATGGTATGATTTTTGCTTGTTTGATAAAAATATATACTGCTTAGACAAACGATGACACAATACAACAATACGGACAATACGACACAACGGGATACGACAGAAGCAGACCTCAAGGTCTCGCCGCTGGTGTTCCCGCGCCAAGGGATAGAGCGTAAAATAGGTTTTGACGCCATACGCGCTATGGTCGTCGGACGATGCAGCTCGCCGCAGGCACGTACACTGGTGACTGAGGCTATGCAATGGAGCGCGGATGCCGCCGAAGTGCGCTGTCGTTTGGCTCGTGTGTCCGAGATGATGCGTGCCCTCACCGGTGATGATGTCCTCGACTTGGGTACTGTCGAGGACTTGCAACGACCGCTTAAAAGCATCTCCGTGCCCGGAACTTTTGTCGAGGCATCCGAGCTATTGGCCTTGCTCAAGGCTTTGCGTCAGGCCACGCGTGTTCGCTCGTGGCTTGACAGGATTGACAACAGCGGAGAGGCTGTCTATCCGAATTTGCGCGAAATCGCCGAGGGCATGGATACCGCGCCCGAAGTACAGCGCGTCATATCCTCGCTCGTGGACGACCTCGGGCAGGTACGCAACAATGCCTCCGCCGCTCTTGCCGATATACGGCGCGAGATGTCCACCATACAGCGACGTATAGCTTCGGCCATGCGCCGCGTAATGACCGAGGCTGTGGCGCAGGGCTGGATTCAACCCGATACGGCTCCGGCCATGCGCGACGGACGCCTCGTGCTGCCTGTCGCGCCTATGAACAAACGTATGGTTCAGGGCATAGTGCATGACGAGAGCGCCACCGGTAAGACCGTCTATATCGAACCGGCCGCCGTTGTTGAGTTAGGCAATCGCGGGCGACAGCTCCAACTTGAGGAACGTCGCGAAGTCGTGCGCCTGCTTGTGGCTGCCGCCGATAGCATTCGTCCGCATCTTGACGCGCTTCTGGATCTTAATGACCGTCTCGGCCTTCTTGATTTCATTGCAGCCAAGGCGCGTGTAGCCATAGACACTGAAGCCGCCATGCCGAGGCTTTCCAATCGCCCGTGCTTGAATCTGCAGCAAGCGCGTCATCCGGCACTCGAGGCCGCGTTGCGCCGCCACGGACGCGCCATTGTCCCGCTGGATATCACTCTTGACAGGGAGAAAGGTCGTATACTCGTCATTTCCGGTCCTAATGCCGGCGGCAAGTCCATAGCGCTGAAGACAGTGGCTGTCGAGCAATATATGCTGCAATGCGGAATGTTGCCGACGGTGTCCGCCGATTCGGATATGGGCGTGATGAAACGCCTGATGGTGGACATCGGTGACGACCAGTCCATGGATGACGACCTGAGTACATACAGCTCGCACCTGCTGGCGATGAAATATATGCTGGACCATGCCGGTGGTGCCGACCTCTTCCTGATAGATGAATTCGGCTCGGGCACAGAGCCGCAGATAGGCGGAGCCATAGCCCAAGCACTGCTGACACGCTTCAATGCCGCCGGAATGTGGGGCGTGGTCACCACTCACTATCAAAATCTCAAGACATTGGCCTCCGAAGTCCCCGGATTGATTAACGGGTCAATGCTCTATGACCGCCAGCGTATGCAGCCGCTATTCCGCCTCGATATAGGTCATCCGGGCAGCTCTTTTGCCATAGAGATTGCTCGCAAGACCGGGTTGCCCTCCGATGTGATTGATGATGCCTGCGCCATCGTGGGCAGCGATTATGTCAACTTGGACAAGTACCTGCTGGACATAGCACGCGACAAGCGCTACTGGGCCAATAAACGCGAAGATATTCGTCGCCGTCATAAACATCTTGAGGAGGTTATCGATCGCTACGAATCCAAGCAGCAGGATCTGGACAGTCGCAGTCGTGCCATTTTGGACGAGGCGAGGCAGGAGGGATTGCGCATCGTCAGTGAGAGTAATGCAGCCGTCGAGCGCACCATACGCGACATACGCGAAGCTCAAGCCGAGCGCGACCGCACACAACAGGCACGCGAGCGCCTGCGTCAACAACGCCGCGCCCTCGAAGACAAGGTTGCCGAACAGCCCGAGCATACCCCCAAAGCGTCCAAGAAGACCAAAGCATCCGCACCCAATGCCGCAGTGCCGTCCAAGGTAGAGCCTATACGCACTATAGAGCCCGGCGTATATGTATTGCTTGACAATCAGGGACAGCCGGGACGCGTCATTTCGCTCGAGGGTAAGAAGGCTATGGTGGCCTTCGGCGCGCTCAAAATGGATGTCCCCGTGTCGCGTCTGACGCCCACTATGCGCCGTCCCGACAAGGGTGGGGCATCGCAGGCCGCGTCCTTTGTATCCGTGTCCACGGGCGAGGATATACGCCGTCGTCAATTGTCCTTCAACCCGGAGATAGACTTGCGCGGCTTTCGTGCCGATGAGGCGTTACAGGCCGTAATGCACTTTATAGATGACGCCGTGCAGTTCAGTGCCGGACGAGTGCGCATCCTGCACGGCACGGGTACAGGGGCACTGCGCACCGCCATACGGCAGTATCTTGATTCAGTACCGGCGGTAGCGTCGTATGCCGACGAGGATGTCCGCTTCGGCGGTGCCGGCATTACGGTCGTCAACCTCGGGTAGCCTGACCGAGAATAATAGGTGCGATAAGAATTATGGGAGCAATGGCTTAGTTACCATTACTCCCATAATTCACATTATTCTCGGATTCTCTCAGAATCTCCGAGGGCTCTTAGTTTTTGCGGCCTTGGAGGTCGTCGTTGGTGATGCGTGCGGCGGTTTTCTTGACCGAAGCGTTGAGGTTGCCGAAGCGGTATCCGACTGATAGGCCTATCTGCATACGCATATCATCCATACGCGTCACGCTTGTGCCGGTGTACGCACCGCGAACAGCCTCGTTTCTGAAGAAGCTGTTGTGCTGTCCGAAGGGGTTGGTGAGGCGCAGCGATACGGTCAGCGCCTTGTTTTTTAGATAGTTGCCGGTGATATTGAGGCCGTACCAGAAATTGTTCATAAAACCATTGTCGCTGCGGGTGAAGGCATCGGAAAGTGCGAACTGATAGTAGTTGGCCCACAACTCGGCTTCGATATTGCACGGCAACTTGCGCGTGGCACGCATATAGACATTGCCGCCCCAGCCGTTGTTTTTGAATATTGTCTGGCTAATGTCAGTGTAAATAACGCTTCCGGAAACCATGATTGAAGTTTTGTCCATAGGCGTCCATTGCATAAATCCGCCGGACTGGAATGTGCGAATCTTGCCGATGTTTTCGTATGTGCTATGCAGGATGTTGCCATCCAGAGTGGTGACTCCGGCAATGTCGTTGTTGGTGAATGCGTATTGTGACCATATATTGAAGTTGAAGCGCGGGCGTATCAGCATATAGGTGAGCTTGACGCTCTGTGCGTGTGCGCTTTCGAGGTCGGGATTGCCTTCCGACAGAGAGGTCGGGGTGTACTTCTTGGCGGGGTTGAGATATGATATACCGGGGCGACTGATGCGTGTGGCATAATTGACAGCCAGAGAGTTGGCATCGTTAATCTGCCATGATGCGGCGGCGCTGGGCACCCAGTCGTTGAGACTGGAGGAAAATTCGTCCTGGCTACCATCGGGATAGTCGGCTTTGAGCTTGGAGAATTCGTATCGCAGGCCGGCACGCAGAGTCATTTTGCTTAATTTTACCGAATACTGGGCGTATGCGGCGGCGACGTCCGTGATATGACGGAAGTCGGTGTACAAATCCTGCCATCCGATATACTCGCTGCTGGTCTTCGAGCGGTTACGGCGCAGTATGTACTTTGCACCTAAGTCCAGTGTGTGATTCTTGGCTGTGGGACGTGTCCAATCGGCCTGAAAGGTGTGCTCGATGAAATTAAGGCGAAAGTCGTTGTTGAAATCCGTGTATTCGAACATTGAGCCTAATATATCGTCGTAGTGCGTATTCGACTTCTGCTTTTGGCGCGTGGTCGAAATCATATAGCTGAAAGTTAGAGCTTCGCCCTTGCGCCGCGTCAGGTGTTGGTAGTTGATACTGCCATCGATGTCAAAGTATGACGAATTGGCGATGTCATACGTGGATGTGTATTTGCTGAGCAGGCTACCGTCGGCAGCGGTCAGCGATTGTGTCCCTGTGCCATTCCCATTGACGTGATATTCATAGCCGTTGAATTCTCCGGAAATGAGGTTGAGCGAGTCGATTTCCCAGGATGCTTCCCCGCCGAACCACTCGACAAGACCGTGGACGCGTTGGTCTTCGGTGCGTAGGCTGCGTGTTCCGTTTTCGTATGTATAATCGTATTCAGAGTGGTTTCGCTGCATTTTTTCAGGGATATTGGATATGCCACCTTGGATGCTGAAAGTCACTTTGTCGATTTGGGTTGACAGCCACAGGTTGCCGTCTGCGCGGTTGTTCATAAAGTCGTAGCTGCCGCCTACGCGACCGGTGACGCCCTTGATGACGGTCTCGTCGTCCGTGACGATATTGAGAATGGCGCCGATGCCTTCGGCATCATACTTGGCTC
>DLLT01000024.1 GCA_002478045.1 Porphyromonadaceae bacterium UBA7555 | reverse complement strand
ATTATTGGCTTAGGGGGGGATATTTCAATGCGATTTTTGCGATGCTCTATGGCGTTGCACGTTACGCTGTCGCCTGAATTTATTTAGGACAATATTGCATCTTCTCTATAACTTTTCCACCATTTGCGGATTTCTCCGTTGCACTTGGCCGCTTCCTGAGGCGTCATCATATTGATGCTCATGTGAGGGCGCATGGTGTTGTAGAACTCCATAGCAACCTTCATGGCGTCGGAAGCTTCCTCTATGCTGGAGAAGCGCATGCCTTTGAACGACTCATTCTTTAGGGTAGAGTTTATTCTCTCAGCCATAGCGTTCTCCTTGGGGTCTCCATTCTCGGTCATACTGATTTGAATGCCTTTCCCTTTAAGTTTTTCCGTGTACTCACGGGAAGCATATTGTACACCTCTATCGCTGTGATGTATAAGTCGTTGCATAGCTTCTGCGCTCATTCCTTCACACTTTTTTAAGGCCATTTCCAGCGCCGTTACAGGATATAGGGTTTCAAGGGTCGGCCCGATTACCCACCCTATGAGTTCGTGGTTGTAGGCATCCATAACCAATGATATGTAGGAGAAGAAATAGGTGGTTTCGCTATCCCATATGGGCAGATAAGTGATATCGCTTACCCACAGCTGGTTTATAGCCGTGGGAATGAAGTCGCGCACAAGGTTGGGATATAGCGGAAGGCCATGCGATGAGTCCGTGATGCGGGGTTTACGGACCTTGTTGCGCACCTTCAGCCCGTGACGGTCAATGATGTCGGCGAATCTGTCGCGGCCAACGCGCTCTATATCCGGGAATTTAGTCTTGTACATATACCATAACTTATTGCCCCCGATACCTGGGTCAAGCTTGCGTATGTCATGTATGTATTCAAGCGCAAAGGCCTCCTGTGCAGCCTTTCTGGCAGCCGGCTCACCCTTCTGCTTGTGATACGCCTGCTTGCTTACGCCAAACAATCTGCACAGCGGCTCAATGCAATATCGCTTCGGGTCGCGTGCATGCAGGTTCTCTATCGTTTGGCGCCAGCTTTTTTTCGTATCTGAATATCAAACTTGGCTTCCGCCACGTTGATCATCTCATCGTAGAAGTCGGCGCGTAGCTGCGCGACCCTCAGCTCTCGTTCAAGTCTGGCTATCTTTTCCTCCGGCGTTTCGGCGCTTGATGTGCTTGTTGTTGAAGTAGACGGCGCTTTTACTTCTTTGGAAGCGGAAACCGGCTTCGTGGTCTTGTTGGGCTTCTTTGCTGGCATTGCTTCTTTATTTTCTTCTGCAAAGATAGCGATCCAGCGGTAAACTGTCGTTTTATTCATTGATAAAATCTTCGCTATCCGTCCACATGTGAGGCCTTCTTCGTATAAAGCCCGCACTTTAGGCTTCATCAGCCTTTGTTGTTCTTTGTATGAACCCATAAACTTTTGTTGGTTTATGAGTCAACTTTTTTCAGGGAAAGACACCATAAGTCTAAAAGTGGCACATGGCACAAACAAAGGCTATACGCACAAATAAGGCGGAAACCCCAATATGAGGTTTCCGCCATGCAAGCTGTTATAGGAAGAATTATAGCAGGAATAGGAGCAAATCCTATGGAATTGTCCAAAACCCTGTATTTTTCTTAATTACTTACCCTTATGCTCGTATTGCAATGTAAGCGAGGGCTGGTCACAAACTTCAGCCGGGCCGAAGTACTGAATGGGGCCGGGATATACATAGCATGTATTTAGAGCCCAGTCACGACGGTGTGCAGCGAATTTGCGGAAAGGTGCGCCATCAAGTTTTACGAGAGCTTTTTGTATCACTGGTTTCATCTGGCCATGACGACGTTCCATATTCATCATCATAGTGATAGGTATACCGCCTGCAATCCATTGTACGGCCGGCTTAACCAAGTTGCGAACGCTGGACATATATCCGGTTACGCCTGCATTGATCAGACATGCTGCATTGAAGCCCAAGGCGTAGCAGTAATCTGCATCGAAGTTCGAAGGGTCGGCACAACGTCCTTCGTATCCGAAGAAGTGGTGAAGAGCAGAGAATTTGCCATTATACTTGCCTTCGGCACGCATTTGCTCAAGACGCTTGCCCACCATATCACTAAGCAATTTCTCGGTTTCGATAAGCGATACCTGTACATTGCCGTGGGGGTCGCGATCCAATGTCAACTGACGAGCAACGCCTTCGGGCAGAGCCTCATAAGTCTTCGCATTGTCTGCACTGAGGTGCTCGATAACCCACTGACGCTGAGCTTCGCGATCAAGAGCCGCAAAAGTCTTTTCTTCCTTGGCAAGAAGATCGTTGAGTTCGGCGATGAGACGTCCCACTGCGGGTATAAACTCGATAAGGCCCTCAGGGATAAGCACTGTACCAAAGTTGTTGCCCTCTGCGGCGCGTGCAGCCACAACGTCTGCCAACTGGTTGACCACATCCTGCAGGGTGAGGTTCTTGGACTCAATCTCCTCAGAAATGATACATACGTTAGGCTGTGTCTGGAGTGCACATTCGAGTGCGATATGACTGGCGCTGCGGCCCATCAATTTAATGAAGTGCCAATATTTTTTTGCGCTGTTGCAGTCTCGCTGAATATTGCCTATCACCTCGCTGTATACCTTAGTGGCGGTGTCGAAGCCGAAAGACGTCTCAATCAAGTCATTCTTGAGGTCGCCGTCGATGGTCTTAGGGCAGCCTAT
Source organism: Porphyromonadaceae bacterium UBA7555 (assembly GCA_002478045.1). Lineage (GTDB taxonomy): Bacteria > Bacteroidota > Bacteroidia > Bacteroidales > Muribaculaceae > CAG-873. The sequence goes on along the minus strand of DLLT01000024.1, from coordinate 5,012 downwards.
AACCTGCACACCGGCTCCTACTTGCTTGTAGTATTCGGCAAGCACTGCAGCATTGGTATTGCTATCGTCACCACCGATGATGACAAGAGCAGAGATCTTGAGCTCCTTAAGTATTTCGAGACCGCGGTCAAACTGATCCTTAGTTTCAAGTTTGGTACGGCCGCTACCGATGATATCAAAGCCGCCGGTATTGCGATATTCATCTATGATTGATGCTGTCAGTTCGATGTACTTGTGCTCAACAAGTCCGCCGGGACCCATAACGAACCCGAAGAGACGACTATCGCGATGTATTCGTTTGATCCCGTCAAAAAGGCCGGAGATAACGTTGTGTCCGCCGGGAGCTTGGCCACCCGAAAGTATCACGCCGACATTGATGGGACGACCCGGTACCGGGTTGGTATTCTTCTCGAAATGCAACTCGGGGAGTCCGTAAGTCTGCGGGAAAAGTTTTTGGATTTCCTCTTGATTGGCAACAGATTGTGTCGGTTTGCCAAGCACTGCTTTGACCGGACCGGTCAAGGCTATGGGCAATTTGGGTTGGTAGCTTGCCCTGGCTTTCTGTAAAGCGCTCTTTTTCATATTTGAGGCTGTGTTGTGATATGTGGTTGTACGATATATAAAAATTCCTATTAGTTGGCAAATACATGCAAATTGCTGTATTCTTTTGCCTTAGCGTGCTATCTTGTCAATTCACATCTGGCACCGTCCATATTTTCTGCAAAGTAAACATATTTTCACCAAATATCAAATATACACCAAGCCCCGTTAAGCTTTTTTGACAGTTACATTTTCACTTGTCATCACTTAACCGCATCGGCTTGCCTTTTGTATATTATTAACGAAGCCAAAGCCCCCTATTTCTCATAAAAATTTGCTACATTTGCACCCGACAACAAATGTACACGCATACACAAGCCATAAGACAATATCTTTTCGGTATATGCCGCAGACTACGCGCATGTATCGTTCAAGTTGCCGTAATTCTTGCCATAGCATTTACGCACATCCCGATGTCTGCTCAGATCAATGCCGAGCAGGCTATTACCGTAGGCCGCAACAGCATGTACTTCGAAGATTATATGCTGGCTATACAGTATTTTAACCGTGCGATTTCGGCCAAGCCTTACCTTGCTCTGCCCTATTTTTATCGCGCTGTAGCCAAATTCAATCTCGAGGATTACCGCGGCGCCGCTGAAGACGCGGGACGCGCCATCGAACTCAACCCATTCCTATCTGACGCCTGGGAAGTCCGTGGCGTTGCACGTCAGAACTATGATGACAATGCCGGCGCCGTTTCAGACTACAACCATGCACTGGCACTGCTTCCGCGCAATCGTCAAATAATGTTTAATAAAGCTATGGCTCAAACGGCGCTAAAAGAATACGCGGCAGCCGACAGCACTTTTGGCGAATTGATTGAACACTATCCTCGTTTCGAAAGCGCATATCTCGGGCGTGCCCGCGAGCGTCTTGAGGCATCGAAAGCGGATACCGTGATGGCCCTTAAGGATATCGCAAAGGCCATTGAAATCAATCCGAATAGTTTTAATGGCCATGCCATGGCGGCCGAACTGGCAATGCGTCGCGGTGCCGCTTACAACGACACGGCTATGTATCATCTCGAAAAAGCAATCAAACTGCGTCCGAATACAGCCGGACTATACATCAACCGTGCTTATCTAAAATACAATAAGGATGATTATGACGGCGCTCTTGACGACTTCGACCATGCTATTGCGCTTGAGCCATATAATACGGTAGCGCTGTTCAATCGCGGTCTGCTTGAGACCGAAGTGTCAGACTACGACAAGGCTCGGGCCGATTTTGACCGTGTACTTTCCCTCGAACCGGACAACGTGCGTGCTCGATACCAACGAGCTTATATCAATGGCCAACAGCATCGATACGACAAGGCTATAGAAGACATTAATCATGTTATCAAGGCATTCCCCGATTTTCCGTCAGGACTGTATATGCGTAGCGAATTCTATCGGCACAACGGAGATATACGTCGTGCCGGAGCGGACTACAATCGTGCCGTTGCTCTCTCTCGCAAGCTGCGTCCCGATGCACAAGGCAAAGTCGAAAGCGACTATACACCGGACGAACTTTCGGACGATGAAGTGGCTCGTCGACGCTTTGCAACGCTGCTCACCGTGGAGCAACAGCAACCTATAGATGCCGAATACAACAACCCCGATATCAGAGGCAAGGTCCAAGACCGCAATATCTCAATAGAACCGCAAGGATGGGTTGAAATCTCGTACTACAATGCGCCTACCGAACTGCAGACTACCACCTATTTTATGAAAGACGTGGATATGCTCAATGCAACGGGGGCCTTGCGCTACAAAGTCATGGTAACATCCAATGTACCGAGCAGCCTTGACAACACTATGACACAACGCCATTTCACATCCATAGAAGACTACACCAGCTACATGGCGACGCATACTCCGCGTGCCGTTGACTTTATAGGACGCGCCTTGGACTATTTGACATTACGCGACTACGATGCGGCAATCAAAGATCTCGACCGTGCAATTGCGCTCAAAGATGACTATGCCTTAGTATATATTTTACGAGCCCAAGCGAGACATCACAAATTGAGCTTACCGGCCGGTGATAGGGAGAGCACCGATGCCACTGCACGAGCAGCCATGAGACGCGCGATATACGATGAAATCCTATCCGACTTGAGCAATGCCCTTAGGCTAGACCCGACAAACGCTTTCGCATGGTACAATAAAGCATGTCTATATATTGAGTTAGAGCTTGACAACGAAGCTTTGGATGCCATCAACCATGCCATCGAACTAAAAGACGACTTCGGCGAAGCATTCTTCAATCGCGGATACTTGTATATGCGAATGGGCAATACAAAGGCCGGAGCCGCAGACCTCGGCCGTGCAGGCGAACTTGGTGTCCCTGGCGCATACAACCTGCTCAAACGCTTGACTCAATAACATCTACGCACAACAACCAAGTTCAAATAATCCCAAGACCAATAACCCACAAATACCTAATTTCGCAAATGCTAACCTCGCAAGACCTTGAAGACCTTACAAAACGCGGCATTACCGCCGAGGACTTCGACAAACTCTTTGCCCGGTTTACAACCGGATTTCCATATCTACGATTGGCATCGTCCGCTACCGTAGAGGGCGGAAGCATCATGCGTCTGACGCCCGAGCAGGAGCAGCAAGCCATCAATCGGTGGCAGCAATACCTCGCATCCGACAACGCCGAAGTGACAAAGTTCGTCCCCGCCAGTGGCGCGGCATCTCGTATGTTCAAGGCCTTATTTGCCTTTGTAGACGGCACAGAAGATATCCCGGCCGAAAATTCGCCTGTTCGTGCAATCATTGATAATCTTGCCAAGCTACCATTTATCGATGAATTAAATAATACTCTCCGCCGCATCTATGGCGTTGATTCAACCGACTTGTGCGCACAAGAACGATACAGAGACATCATCCGCGCCATCGTCAGTGAAGAAGGCATGGGCTACGGCTCGCTACCAAAAGCGCTACTAACCTTCCACCGCTACGCAGATGGAAGCACTCGCACTCCGCTCGAGGAACAACTCGCCGAAGGCGCACAGACGGCTGCTGCAGGAGGATTTGTTCGCCTGCACTTCACCGTATCGCACAACCATCGCGAGCTTTTTGCGAATAAAATAAGCGCTGTAGCCCCGGCTATGGCCGAAAAATACAACGTGTCTTTCGATATTTCAATGTCCGAGCAAAAGCCCTCCACAGACACACCGGCTGCAAATGCAGACAACACCCCCTTCCGCGATACGCAAGGACATATAGTTTTCCGTCCGGGAGGCCACGGAGCTCTTATCGCCAACCTAAACGACATAGACAGCACTATAGTCTTTATCAAGAACATAGACAATGTAGTCCCCGACTCGCTTCGCGCCCCTACAATACGCTACAAGCAGATTATTGCCGGCGTACTTATGCAGGCTCGCGATACTATAAACAAATACATAGGGCAGTTGCGTAGCGGCAAGTTCACCATTGACGACCTGCATCAGATGATTACCTACATGCACGGTACGCTCAATATACGTCACGAAGACATGAAGCATCTTGACAACAGCGAATCAGCTCTATACCTGCTAAAAAAATTCGACCGTCCTTTACGAGTATGCGGAATGGTAAAAAATCTCGGCGAACCTGGCGGCGGTCCATATATTGCATACAGCACAGACGGAAGTACCGCGCCTCAGATTCTTGAATCATCTCAGATAGATCAGAATGACCCGGAAGCACGTGCGATGATGGCCACAGCCACGCACTTCAATCCCGTGGATCTGGTATGCTGTATCAAAAATGCATCCGGTCATCACTACGACCTTCCCAAACACGTCGATCCTGCTACCGGATTCATTTCAGCCAAGTCGCTTGACGGACGCGAGCTCAAAGCTATGGAACTTCCAGGACTATGGAATGGCGCTATGAGCGATTGGAACACCATATTCGTCGAAGTGCCAATCGAAACTTTCAACCCGGTCAAGACTGTAAATGACCTGTTGCGTCCACAACATCAGGCATAACATCCACATATAAACGCTCGGCCGCAATAGCAATAAGTATCATTGCTATTGCGGCCAATTGATAGCCAATTCCGACATCACGACTCCACCGACAGCCGTAACACCGGATAGATCCATCTTATGAAACAAGTATGTATTACGCTGATAAGCTTATTGCTGGCCATTGCGTCGGCCCTACCTACTACGGCTCAAAGCATCGCACAATGTAAATACAAAAAAGCACTCGTTATAGGTGCACATCCCGATGCCCCGGAGACTATTGCCGGCGGCACTATGCTGGTACTCAAGAGTCTCGGATGCGAAGTGGTCAGCATATACCTCACCGGCGGCGAAGCCGGTATCAGTGGAATGGACGCTACGGAAGCCGCAGCTATACGTCATCGCGAAAGCACTGAAGCATGCCAAGTTATGGGCATACGCCCAATATTGTCCTAAATAAAAT
>DLLT01000045.1:6143-43974 GCA_002478045.1 Porphyromonadaceae bacterium UBA7555 | reverse complement strand
TCGGCCCTTTTCGGATGGTTACGCATCCGTGGTCAGCGGATGCCGCTTATGCTATTGTTGTACGATTTTACTTGCCGGCGGACCGGTCTTCCGTCACTTGCTCGTATCGGGCGCATCGCTTTCGATGATGGCGCGGCGCAAGTCTTCCGATATAGGCTTGCTCGTCATCGTCTCCACATCAAATCCCACCATCGCCACTATAGCCGAGCATTTCATCCGCTGCGTATCCGGGTCTACAACCTGCTGAGCCAGTAGCAGCGAAGCCGTACCGAGATGCACGGCACGCGTGAGTACGCGCACACGCTGACTCGGCAAAGACGGTTCTATAAAGTTACAGGTGATGCCGGCTATAACAATGCTCAGACGCTCGGGCGTCAGCACTCCGCCCAAAAGACTGCCAAAATAGTCAGTCTTGCCCAGGTCGAGGAATTGCATATAAGCGCCATTGTTGAGATGGCGAAACATATCATAATCATTGAAGCGCACTTGCACATCCAATTTGTGTCGGCACTCCATCACTTCTGTCAGCGGTTGCATTGTCTTGTATATCTGTGTGTATATGTCTGTCAGTGAGTCTTTATAATCCGAAATACGCCCACGAGCCTAAGGTCCTTAAGGTCTTTAAGGTCTCCATAATTTCCGGAAACGATGCTTTTAGCTACAGCAAAGATAACGTTTTTCAGTCAATTTTCGGAATACACTATTTTTTATAGCTTTTATTATCTGTTATTCACTATTTTTTGTAATTTTGCCGCCGAAAAGGCGTCGAAATTGCTATTCGCGCTTTACTTGCCCCAAAATAGTACAGACAATAAAGAGTTCATACATTTCTAAACATAGATTCTTCACTTATGAGAAAATCTCTACTTCTATTCATCATTCTTGCCCTGACGACCGCTATCGCCCCGGCAAAAACGCTGGTTGTCAACCTGACGGCTTCAGGTATGGATATGACCGCAAGCACTTCATACTTGACCAGCGAAAAGACATTCTCCGTTGACAATGTATCATTTGCGATAAACAATTTTATGCCGAAGACCAATTACATTCAAGGTAGAGCGAATGAAGCCATAGGAAAAAACTTCTATATTTACAACACAACTGCGCTTCCTAATATAACTAAGATTGAGTTTGAAATGACGGCCGGCATGTTCTCTGCCGCAGAAGCAAAAACAGTCTTCGTATATACAGGAGCAAGCGCCTTGACATCGCTACCATCATCCGGAGGCGTTGCCGGGAGCGTATCGGGCCAAACGGTTGTATATGATCTCAGCGCTACTCCAAGTTCTTTCTTTAGGTTTGCTTTGTCCAAGGTCAGAAGTACCCGTTACTTCACCAAGATGGTCATCACCTACGATGAGGGCAGTGCTGAGGAGACGGTGCCTGAGACGCCGACATTCAGTGTCGCTGCCGGCGAAGTCGCCAAGGGCACTTCGCTTACCATCAATTCTAAAGGAGCTACAACGCTCACCGTCAAGACCAAGACCGCAGACGCCACCGACTGGGCCTCACAAACCGTCACCGGCGAAACCTTCACCACCACTATCAACGAAAAATATCACCTATAACGTTGTAGGACACAACGCCAAAGGCGACAGCGAAGCCGCTACCGCCGCCTACACCATCAAGGCCGACACTCCCGTCCCCGGCGGAAACATCACCGCTACAGTCATCTTCAAGAACCAAAAAGACCTGGGTTACGCAAAAAACAAGGAAATCGTGTGGGTTGCCGAGGAGTATCCGAGTATAACTTTCAATACAAGCGCAACTATATCAGGCTCAACTTATCCCAAAAGCAACAACGGCAATCTTCGCATTTATAACTCCAACGGAAACGTTATCACCGTCCAAGCTCCAGAAGGTTATACGATTTCCCAAGCGTCTGCCAAATATTCCAACACTAACAGTGCTATACTCATTGATGGAAATCAAGTTGCCACCGAAGTGTTTTACACTTATGAGACTCCCGTAAAATCATTAAAAATAACATCAAAAAATCTCAGTGGCAAGAAGGATGGCAACAACACTGATGTTTCCGCTATGACCTTTGTGCTGGTGCCTGACGCGCCTATCGTGCCGGAAGCACCGAGCGCGGTTACCGTCACCCCGGTCAAGACTGAAGCCAAGGTAGGTGAGACGGTCAGCGTGACCATCGCCGCCGACGGCACGCCCGCTCCGGACATCTACTACACCACCGATGGTACCACACCCACGACCGAAAGCGCCAAGTACGCCAAAGCCTTCAACGTGACTTGCGATGCTCTCGCCGACAACGAAGAAAGCAAGGTCGTCACCGTCAACGCCCTGGCACACAACTCCGAAGGCGAAGCCTCGGGTAGCGCCACCGTCACATTTACGCGCAACGATGCAGTCATCACCGTCAAGGACGCCAAAGGCAATACCATAGGCACAGAAGGCGCATCATTAGCCCTCGAAGACGGAACCACCGAGTTCAAAGCCACCTCCACCGGCGATGGCACTATCTACTGGAGCTCGGAAGACAACAAGATAGCCACGGTCGAAAACGGCGTCATCACGCCTCTGGCCATAGGCACTACCACCATAAAGGCATTCTCCGACAAAACCGGCAAGTATAACGCCGCCGAAGCATCGTTCACTCTGACAGTGACTTCGCCCTACACTTACGCCACAGTACGCTTCTACAAGCAAGCTAAAATCACCTACAACTCCAACACCAAGGCCGACTGGGTTTCCGAACCCATAGACGGCGTCACCTACACTTTTGCTACCTCCGTAGGCAAACTCGTAAATGCCGGTTACCCGTCCAATAACGTCGACCAATCCGCCAATAAAGCCACCAACCTCACCATCACCAAGGCCAGCGGCGTTCCCATTACCGTTCAAGCACCCGAAGGCTATGTCATTGTTCGCGCATCATACGCTCCCACAAAGACATACGACAACCCGGCTATGGCCATCAACGGCGAAGACCTCGCAGCCAAGACCTTCCGCGAATTCCCACAAGGGACTACATCCATAGACCTGACACCCGGAACAAATCTCAACACTCCGGTATTTTCGTCTATGACCTTCGCCTTGACCAAGGTCGTGGCACCCACCTCGCTGACCATCAAGCCCAATAAGACCGAAGCAGTCATCGGACAGTCCGTTTCGGTCAAGATCATCGCCGATGAGAAAGCCATCCCCGCACCCACCATATACTACACACGCGACGGCAGCACCCCCGTTCCGGGCGCCGAAAACACCGAAACATATAATCCCGAGAAAGGCTTCACACTGGCACGCTCAATTCCGCAAACAGTGACCATCAACGCCATAGCCGTCAACTCCGGCGGACAAGTAGCAGCCGAACCGGTATCCATCATCTTCAACGACAAAGATCACGTGGCGCCCACTGCCATCACCTTCAGCCAAAAGGAAGGCACTTACGCCGAAAGCGCAAATTTCAACGTAAAACTGGCCGCCGATGCCGAGGCATATCCCACCCCGACATTGTACTACACCATAGGCGGATACACCGCACAAGGTGACAACCATATAGCATACGATGACGCACAAGGCATAGACATCGCCAAGCCCGCAGACGGCAACGTGGTGACCATCAACGCCTACGCCGTTAACGACGCCGGCGCCGTCATCAACGCCGCCACCTACGTCTTCTCCGATAATACATACACCACCTCCGGCTGGATACGCATCCAAGACGCCTCACAGCTCACCGATGGCCTCAACGTAATCGTGGCTTATGCCCCTAACGGCAGCGCCTCAACAGAGCTAAACATGATGACCTCCGGAGTATCCTCCAACGGCGGCCTCGAATCCGTCAAGGTCGAATGCAACAACACCTATGGCGTAATTTCCGGCGATGTCAATAAAGCTCAGAAAGTCACGCTCGAAGGCAACGCCACCGACGGATGGTATCTCAAATTGTACAATAACGAAAAGGGATACATCATACCCAAGTACAAGAAGAGCATAAAAGGCTACGAAAACGGCCTTGACTTCACCACAGACAAGAGTTCGGCAATCCCGACAACTATAGATCTGAGTGACGGCAACGCATACGTGACCTTCAACGGCACCGACCGCGAATTTGTATACAACGAACAGGGAAGCAGATTTGCCGGATACAACAAGATCGCCGACACTCAGCGCCGCGCCATCGACCTCTTCCGCGAAGGCGAGTACACCGCCGGCAAGCCCTACGAAGACCTGTACCTGGTTATGAAGTCCAACGAAATCGGTGGAGCCGAAGTCGCCATGCCATTCACCTACGAAGGCGAAGGCCGCTATACGCTCAGCGTCAACGATCTCCAAGGCTCGTTCTACATCCGCGACGGTAAGGCCAACAACGGCGGCACATACTTCGGCGCAAGCGCCGACGAGTGCATCGATCCGGAGACTTCCACCGGATACGTAGGCAACAGCATCAACGCCTCAGTCTCCGCCATCAAGGGCGAGCCCTCCATCGGAGTCAAGGACAACAACGGCAAAGATGTATACGCATACGTAGGCAAAAACGGACGCAGCGAGTTCACCCTCGTATACGACCCGTTGCAGGAAAATCACTACGTCTTCAGCACCCACCCCAATACCAACATCGGACACGTGGCTCGCATCGACCATGCAGTGTTCACCGTCGAATACACCCCCGGTAGCCAGGCCAACGGACGCCTCCTCGTCTCCGGAATGAACACCACCGGCGTGGACGACATCTCCACCGACAACCTCGGACAGGCGCGCTATTTCAACCTCCAAGGCATGCCCGTGGCCAACCCCGCATCCGGCATCTACATCCGTATCATAGGCGACACCGCCACCAAGGTCTACATCAAGTAAGACATCGTCTCCACATCCTTAGATCCATCCCCTCAGTAGAGATATACATCTTCCGTTCAATATCCGTCCGAGACTTCGACAGAAGTCCCGGACGGACTACTTTCGGATGCTCCGAAAATTTTTTCCTAAAAAACAACGCGCCATACCGACAAAAACCGAAATTTTGGCTATCTTTGCGTTAAAATAGCCGCAATAGTGCCTGACGAGGCGCGCTCTTCTCTATGCGGCCGCCGGAACTGCCCGCTAAGATGCTTAAAGTCAGCGCATCGGCCACATTCCGGCATAATACTCGACTTGCCACGGCTCGAGACGCATTGATGTGCCCGCAGATATACCGCGGCAACAATACAAATATACCGCCGATACGGCGGACCGGTCGCAAGGCGCACACCACGCCGCCACGGCTCCATATACACGCGCACGCCCCCACGGGCAGATCTTCCTCGGGCTTATCCCCGACAGCGCGACAGAGACACGCCCCGGCGTGTCCGCAGACACGATAAAAAAATAAAAAACAACATAAATGACAAGTAGATGGAACTATCTACCCCTGTCCGCAGAAAAACAAAAATTGGAGTCCGAGCTGGCACGCCGGTACGCCAAGGTCTCGCCCATAAGCGAGCTCTTGGTGCAACGTGGCATACAGTCTATAGACGAGGCCGAGAAATTCTTCCACCCCTCGCTTAGAGACCTGCATGACCCATTCCTAATGCCCGATATGGACAAAGCTGTGGACCGCCTCAACCGGGCCATGGGGGCTAAAGAACGTATCTTGGTATACGGCGACTATGACGTCGACGGCACCACCGCCGTGGCGCTGGTATACCGATACCTGCAAAATTTTTACTCGGAAATCGACTACGATATTCCGACACGTTACGACGAAGGCTACGGCATCAGTATGCACGCCATAGACGAAGCTGCCGCCGCCGGCGTCAAACTCATCATCATCCTTGACTGCGGCATCAAGGCCAACGCCGAAATCGCTTACGCCAAGACCCTCGGCATCGATTTCATCATCTGCGACCACCACGTCCCCGATGAGCAGTTGCCCGATGCGGTGGCCATACTCAACCCCAAGCTCGAAGGCTCGACATACCCGTGCAGCCATCTATCGGGCTGCGGAGTGGGCTACAAGTTGATGCAAGCATTCTCGATAAGCAACGGCATCGGCACAGGCGAACTCGAAGGAATGCTCGACTTGGTGGCCGTATCCATAGCCGCCGACATCGTGCCCATGGTGGACGAGAACCGCGTCATGGCTTACCACGGCCTCAAACGCCTCAACAGCAACCCCAATGTAGGTTTGCGCGGCATCATCCGCATCTGCGGCCTCCCCGGCAAGGAAATCACCATCAGCGATGTAATCTTCAAGATAGGACCGCGCATCAACGCCTCCGGACGTATGCAGTCCGGCCGCGAAGCCGTGGACCTGCTTGTGTCGCGCGACACCAAGGACGCCAACGAACGCGCCGCCGCCATCGACCAGTACAACAAAGATCGAAAAGAGCTGGACAAACGCATCACCGACGAAGCCAACGCCATACTCAGCGCACGCGGCGACGATGTCTCGGACCATAAATCCATAGTCATCTACAACCCCGAGTGGCACAAAGGCATCATCGGCATCGTGGCCTCACGCCTTACCGAGCTGTATTACAAGCCCTCGGTAGTGCTGACACGCGGCAACGAAGACGGCATCGCAACCGGCAGCAGCCGCAGCGTACAAGGCTTCGATGTATACAAGGCCGTGGAAGCATCACGCGACCTGCTCGAAAACTTCGGCGGTCACACCTACGCCGTCGGGCTATCATTGCGCGAGGAGAATATCCCCGAATTCACTCGCCGCTTCGAGCAATATGTAGCCGACAACATCCTGCCTTCGCAGCTGACACCACAATTGGACATCGATGCGATACTGCCTTTTACGCGCATTACGCCCGAATTTGTCTCGATGCTACGTATGTTCGCGCCCTTCGGTCCGGGCAATCAGAAACCCGTATTCTGCACTCGCGACGTCAAAGACTTCGGCACCAGCCGCATAGTAGGCCGCAACAACGAGCACATCAAACTCGAAATCGTAGACGACACCTCGGGCAAAGTATTCAACGGCATCGCTTTCAATATGGCGCAATACTTCGACCACATCCATCAGGGCAAGCCTTTCGACATCTGCTACACCATCGAGGAAAACAAGCATCGCAACGCCACATCCTCCATACAACTGCAAGTCAAGCAAATACGCCTGCCACAAGAAGATAAGTAACGCCTGCCGATGCGGTCCGAAGCTTCACGCCGACAGTCTCGAGCACAGTTGATGCAGACACCCACCATCCCCAATAATACCGACCCATGCAGACAGCAGCAGAGATTTCAGCCCAAGCACACGAAGTCCTGCATCGCTATTGGGGATACGACAGCTTCCGCCCATGCCAGCTCGACATCATCACCTCGGTGATGCAAGGGCACGACACCCTGGGGTTGATGCCCACGGGTGGCGGCAAGTCGCTGACTTTCCAAGTGCCGGCAATGATTTTGGGGGGCCTTACCGTGGTGGTGACGCCCCTGATTTCGCTAATGAAGGACCAGGTGGACGCCCTCAAAGAACGAGACATACGCGCCGGAGCACTCTACTCGGGACAGACGCCGCGCGAGGCACGCCTCGTCTACGACCGAGCACGTCTGGGCATATTGCGACTACTGTACGTATCGCCCGAACGCCTCGGCTCCGAGACGTTCAGACAGCATTTGCAAGCCTTCGATATACGTCTGATAGTGGTGGACGAAGCACATTGCATATCCCAATGGGGCTACGACTTCCGTCCGTCATATCTCAAAATTGCCGAGCTGCGCACCATTGTTCGGGACGTTCCCGTACTGGCGCTGACAGCCTCGGCCACGCCGCAGGTGCGCCGCGACATTATGGCACGGCTCAACTTCGGCACCGATGCTGCCGAATACACTCTGAGCTTTGCACGCCCCAATATCAGCTTTGTAGTACGGCACATCGAGGACAAAGACGCCAAGCTCTTTGACGTACTCGACCACACCTCCGGTACGGCTATCGTGTATGTGCGCAGCCGCCGACGCACCGTGCAGATAGCCCAGATGCTATGCGAACGCGGCATCAGCGCCGCCGCATATCATGCCGGTATGGATGCCGACGAAAAAACCCGGCGGCAAGAAATGTGGAAATCCTCCAAGACACGCGTCATCGTGGCCACCAATGCCTTCGGGATGGGCATAGACAAGGCCGATGTGCGCACCGTCATACACTACGACTTACCCTCCTCGCTCGAAGAATACTATCAGGAAGCCGGACGTGCCGGACGCGATGGTCTGCCGTCATTCGCGGTAGTCATCGCCAAAAACACGGACAAAGGCACACTGACGCGCCGCCTGAGCGAGGCTTTTCCGCCGCGCGAATACATATTGCGTGTCTACGAATTGGCCGGCAACTTCCTCGAAATACCGATCGGCGGAGGGTATGACCGAGTATACCCCTTCGACTTCGATAAATTCTGCGAAGTCTACTCGCTGCAACCGGGAGTCACGCGCTCGGCACTGTCCATACTGACACTTGCCGGAGCCATCGAATACCACGACCCGGACTTTGCCAAGGCACGCGCGATGATGACGGTGACGCGCGACGCGCTCTACGGTATGGACATGAGCGACAATGCCGAACGCACGCTCACCGCCTTCCTGCGCAATTACACCGGCAGTTTCGCCGACTACGTGTACTTCGACGAAGGGGTACTGGCGCACGATACGGGACTGGACGCCGAAGCCACCTACCGCGCACTGCTCGAGCTGTCGCGCCGAGATATTCTCAACTACATACCGCGCAGCCTTATACCATACATTTACTACCCAACTTCGCGTGACCTACCCAAGCACGTAGTCATAGGCCGAGATGTCTACGAAGCACGCCGCGATATCATGGCCGCACGCATCGCCGCCATGCGCGCCTTTGTCTTCGACGACAGCCGCTGCCGCGTGCGACAGATGCTCGAATACTTCGGCGAGACACCCTCCTCCGACTGCGGCACCTGCGATGTATGTCGTGCACGCGCCGCCTCATCATCCGCCACATCGCTCCGCGAACGTGCACGAGAGAGGGTATTACGTGGATGCTCGCGACCCGAGGGCGCCACCGACGCCGAACTCTACGACGGCCAGAGCCCGCAAATGCGCCACGCCATAGCCGATGTCGTCCGCACGCTCACCGCCGATGGCACGCTCGCCCCGGCCGACAGCCGCACCGCCCGCCGCCACCTCCGCCGCTAGGCCCCAAGTTAGAGGACTAAGAGCTCACGTACCCTCTATAATGTTCATGACTACATCTGATTATTAATCACATATAGCGAACTTTCCGGAAATAATAGAGATCGAAGCGACTTTTTAATCTTAAAACTATAAGTATCCCCATTCCCAGAAGGCCTATCAAGTAGGAAATCTACCGTGATTCCTCCTTGCCCCAAGAGGGTGTCAAACTGAGACGTAATCGGATTTTTGGTATGTTCAATCTTTGTACATCGAAAGTACTCTTTCCCGTCTTGCGTTCGAGTTTCGACATCAACCCAAAATGTTTCATGATGTTTAATCAAGAGACGTTCGTGCAGACGGTGCAATGTCCAAGTTACGATGTTATTCACAACGCGATAAGAGCCTCCATCGGCTGGCATTGGGGAAAACTCTACAGCTTCAAGCAATCCCTTGCTTTCGTTTAAATCTAAACCCAATAATTGTCGATTTGGTTTACCGGAACACAATGTTACCTGCAAGGTTTTACTCTTTAAGTCCTTGGGAATATATCCATATCTTTCAACTATTTGGTGTCCACTCTTAAATCGGCTTAATCTCCAATCTGGTGTTTGTGTAAACAGTACATTCCGAACTTTAGCCAATTCTCTATGACTTTTTATTTCAATTCCTTTATAATCCGGAAGTTTGGATGCGTTCATATTAATTCCCAATAGACTTTCAATTGTTCGACCGATACCCGTATCTGCCATAACTTCCGAAGGCCTCCAATCAGTCATTTTTTCTCGTATCAACCCCAAGAGTTCTGTACTTGCAAGATTTTTATCTTTTGAAATTCTATTGATTAAACACTTAAGAGGGGTTTCTAACAATGAGTCACACACTTTCGGCACGTTTACTCTCGTTAAATTGACAACATACAAAACTTGCTCATTGACTATTATAGCAAATATATCATTGGGCTGTAAAAAAGAAACTCCACGAACTTTATTAATCCATATTCTCGGATCTCCTTTTTTCGTCACAGGTCTATATAAGGATGAAAACGTGGGATACTCCGCACATTCATCAACTATATAAGTTCTAACTAGCTTCTTATGCGCCGGGCCTTGCTGTTGCTCCATATAATTATGGACTCCCTTTTCCTTCAGAAATGCACGTACCGGAGCAGTAGCATCCAATATACTTTTCTTTAGCCCAGTTTCAGTGGCTTCTATCGTAGCAAAGTCCACCTGTTTAGAAACGAGAAACTTCGCATTCGAATCCTCGAATGCATTGAACGGACGCATATGTATCATTTTACTTGATATTCTTTAATATTGTATTAGCAATTGCACGAGCCATTAGCGGAGGTACAGCATTTCCGACAAGCGTATATTGAGGTATTTCTTGTTTTCTCTTTAGCCCTCCAGTTTGCCTCTTACCTTGGAACACAAAAGAGTCGTCAAATGATTGCAGCCGAGCCATTTCCCGAACAGTCATCGCTCTATGTGCTGAATAATGTATAAAATCATCCGGCATAGTCACAACCGTCGGGCTTTGTCCTTCCGGATTTAAGACCGTATAATTTCGTTTATTCGAACATAGTCCCTTCTCTTCCAACTCAGATTTACAGTCATTGTCATATGAGCCATACTTTGCAATTATTGATAATCGTTTTTTAACGTCATCACTTTGAGAACTTGTTTGATGATTATATAATACAGGGTCTTCCATAAAAAGATTATCCTCTAAGTCAGACATAGACCGAACATAAAACGGAGTTGCCTCGAACACGAACCGATGGCTCAAACGACCAATCCTTGACCACTCCGAGTATGTATGTGCCAATGGAGTGTCGCTCAACGCCCCCATAGCATCTCGCTTACGAATTAGCGTTTCATATTTCGGAATGATATTACGCTCACCATAATCAGTTTCAGTAACTCCACTATCTATGAAATCCAAGTCACTTATGGCTTCATAGACTGTAACACGTTCTTGCGGTGACACGGTAGGAGTTATGCCATCTATCAGTTTTTGGTCCTTTCTGCAACCAATAAATATTACTCTTTCCCTATTCTGTGGCACTCCATAGTCTGCAGAATTTACTATTATCGGACGCGCCACATCGTATAAACGTATACCTTCAATTTTAGATTTCAGACTATTCTCACAACCCAAAAATTTTGCATAAGGCAACAACGCCTCAAATACCTCATCCAAAGAAGCCGAATATAGCTTTATCATCTGGCGGAACTCGGAGACTTGCAAATCGCATATACCCACAAAGGCTTCAACGTCATCTATGGCCGAGCATATTAGATTTATAATCGTTGCATCATCCATTTGCGAAATGAACATATTCATTCCATTGATAAAAGAGTCGTTATCTACACTGCACGTAGTCTTAAGGTTGACAATAAGCTCTGAAATATTCTTTCTTGTTTCTGTATGACGCAATAGATTCAATCCATGGCGAATAGTGTTTACTTTGGCATCCGACTTACTCAGTCTATAATCTATTTGACGAGTGATATCTTTAAATTGTCCCTCCAAAAATTGGACATACTTATCTCTGCATCCAAAGATGGCGGCATCATCAGCCGTTTCCATCTGTATTTTTGTTAAGATACAGTTTCTAACAAATGTTGATGCTGAAGATGACAACAGCCGTTCAACTTCCATCAGAAAATCAGGAACTTTTTCATCATCAACGATAGACCGAATTTCTTGCATTATCGCATTTTTGAATCTACCCTTATCCTTAGTTAAGAGCCCTTTTACGTTTTCCATTATAAAATATTTGGGTCTTAGAGCCTTAATCACTTTTAGATAATGCAAAAATAGATTGTCTCGTTTATCAAATTGGCTACGCCGACCAGAGAGGCTAAACGACTGACAACTTGGGCCACCAGTAACGACATCTATCTTATTCCTTCCTATTCTTGAAATAAGAGTTTTAAGAAAGTCCTTACTCATAATATCCATAGTTAAGAACTTCGTTTTCAGCCCAAGTTGGCGGTTATATCGCACTGTATGGGTCAGTTCACAATTCTCATTAATGTCACTTGCCAACAAAAAATCAAAATACTTATCATCTGTATACGCTTGAAGGAAACCCTCGCTAATGCCACCGGCGCCAGCAAAAAGGTCTATAAAAGTAACTGAGGTTCTTCCTTTCAAGAATTCTTTTTTCTCTGCCATAGTCTTATTAATGAGTAGTACGCAATTTGAGTACAAAAATACAAACTTTTTCCGGGACACAAGCAAATGTTTGTATCCCTTTTTCCCGTAATAATGCATCAAACTATAGTCACAATACATAAAAACAACTTATCTGCAGAGATTATGGTTTTGTTGGGAATATGACTATTCTTAGATAATCTATTCCCTCCACATTTGCTTTACCATTAAAAATTACGATAGATATTCATCTGCGTAGCGGGGTAAAACGGCGCACTTTCGCACTTTCGAGCCGAAAATACACATTATATATAGATTTTTGGGGCTGTTGGCAAAAAAATAACTAACTTTGCCGACCGAAAAGCCGGGACGGGTGGCCGCTCCGGCTCCGAACATATTCACGAATAATCACCGATTATATCAATACGACATGTTGAAAAATCTCGTCATAGTCGAGTCTCCCGCCAAGGCAAAGACCATCGAAAAGTTCTTAGGCAACGACTATAAGGTCATGTCCAGCTACGGACATATCCGCGACCTGAAGAAGCATAGTTTCAGCATCGATGTCGACAAAGGGTTTGAGCCCATCTACGAAATTCCGGAAGACAAGAAGAATCTCGTAGGCGAATTGCGCCGCGCCGCCAAGGAGGCACAAACCGTGTGGTTGGCATCTGATGAAGACCGCGAAGGAGAAGCCATAGCATGGCATCTGAGCGAAGTCCTTGGTCTCGACCCCAAGACCACGCGACGCATAGTGTTCCACGAAATCACCAAGGGCGCCATCCTCGATGCCATCAAGCATCCTCGCACCATAGATATGAACCTCGTGGATGCACAGCAGGCACGCCGCGTCCTCGACCGCGTCGTCGGCTTCGAGCTCTCGCCCGTGCTGTGGCGCAAAATCAAACCCGGACTCTCGGCCGGCCGCGTCCAAAGCGTAGCCGTACGCCTTATCGTCGAGCGCGAGCAGGAAATCAAGGCCTTTACCCCCGACCGCTACTTCCGCCTCACCGGCATCTTTGCCACCGCCGGCGGCGCACACTTTCGTGCCGAGCTCGCCCGACGTTTAGACGATGAAAACGAGGCTCGCAACCTACTCCAAGGCTGCGCTCACACATCCTACTCGGTCACCGGCGTTGATGTACATCCGCTGAAAAAGTCTCCGGCAGCGCCTTTCACCACCTCTACGCTCCAGCAGGAAGCCTCGCGCAAGCTCGGAATGACCGTTGCCCAGACTATGATGGTTGCCCAAAAGCTTTACGAGAACGGACTCATCACCTACATGCGTACCGACTCGCTCAATCTCTCGCAAGTGGCATTGGAGGCTATTGCGCAGGAAATCACCGCATCCCACGGCAAGGAATACCTCAAGCAGCGCCATTACCACACCAGCAGCAAGGGCGCTCAGGAGGCTCACGAAGCAATACGTCCCACTTATATCGACCGCCACAGCATCGAAGGCACCGCACAGGAACGCCGCCTCTACGACCTGATATGGAAACGCACAGTGGCGTCACAAATGGCTGACGCACAAATCGAAAAGACCATCGTAGACATCACACCGGCCGGCAGCACCGAACGCTTTACCGCCTCGGGCGAAGTCGTCAAGTTCGATGGATTTCTCAAAGTATACATCGAAGGACACGACGACAGCATCGACAACGCCGAAGGCACCGATATGCTCCCGGCAATGGCCATAGGCGACAGCGTCACAGGCGAAAGTCTCACTGCCACAGAGCGGTACACCCAGCAGCCGCCGCGATATACAGAGGCGTCTTTGGTCAAAAAAATGGAGGAACTCGGCATCGGACGTCCCTCAACATACGCGCCCACCATATCCACCATTCAGGCACGCGATTACGTCACCAAAGGAGAGAGCGCCGGAGCACAGCGCGACATCAAGACCTTGACTATGGATGCCGATGGCAAAATCAGTGAAGCCACTCATACCGAGACATACGGTGCGGACAAAGGCAAGCTAATGCCCACCGATATCGGAGTGGTTGTCAACAGCTTCCTGACCATGTACTTCCCCAATATTCTTGACTACAACTTCACTGCCGGAATTGAGGAGAAATTTGACGCCATAGCCGCCGGTAAATTAAAATGGAACAGCCAGATGGAGACATTCTACGACAAGTTCCATCCCGAAGTCGAGAAGGTTATGGATATGCGACTGGAGCACAAAGTAGGCGAGCGTCAATTAGGCACCGACCCGGCCACCGGCGAGCCGGTAAGCGTCAAGATCGGCCGCTTCGGCCCTCTGGTACAGATAGGTAGCAATGACAGCGACACCAAGCCTCGCTTTGCATCACTACTCAAAGGCCAAAGCCTCGAGACTATAACGCTGGACGAAGCACTGCATTTGTTCGACTTCCCGCGCATACTGGGCACCTTCGAAGACAAGGACGTCAGCGTGGGCATAGGCCGCTTCGGCCCGTACGTACGCCACGACAACAAGTACGTATCCATACCCAAGGACGAGGCTCCGGCCGCCGTCACGCTCGACCGCGCCATCGAACTTATCGAAGCCAAGCGCGCCGAAGACGCCAACCGTGTACTGCGCACCTTCGACCAAGAGCCCGAGCTGCAAATACTGCGCGGACGCTTCGGCCCCTACATTGCTTACAAGGGTACCAACTACAAGCTGGCGCGCGGAACGACACCCGAAGCGGCAGCCGAATTGACCCTCGAGCAGGCCATGGAAGTAGTCAATACACCTGCGGCCGCGCCCAAGCGCACCGCTCGACGCGCCGCCACAGCCGCCGCAACAACTCGTCGTACCACCACCCGTAAAAAGACAGCGAAATGAGCCGCAACAAACCTCAGGCATACAAGCCCGGCACACACACCGGACACGGGCACATGCGACAAGACAACATCTCGGAACTGACCAATACCTCGGATCGGGAGATTCTGTTACTTGATTTTCTGCGCACCAACCTGCCGCAGCAGTCTCGCACCGCCGTCAAGGCCCTGCTCAAGTACGACCAGATACGACTTGAAGGCAACGTCACCAACCAATTTGACACACCGGTAGCACCGGGACAGACGGTGAGTATCAACTTTTCGCGCCCATGGCAGACACTTTCCAATCCGCGCCTGCGCATAGTCTACGAAGACGACGATATAATAGTGGTAAATAAGGGTTACGGCCTGCTCAGCGTCGGAACGGACAACAAAAAAGAAGGTACCGCATACTCGATTCTGCGCGACTACCTCAAAAGACTCAATCCCGCCAATAAACTTTTTATCGTCCACCGACTGGACCAGCACACTTCGGGCTTGATGCTCTTTGCCAAGAATATCAAGGCCAAAGATGCTATGCAGCACAACTGGAACAATATGGTGCTGGACCGCCGCTACGCCGCCATCGTCGAAGGCTGTCCCGAGCCGCCCGAAGGCGTGTACCGCAGCCGTCTGCTGGAAAACTCACAGCACCTGATGTACAGCACCGACGACCCCAAAGGACTGGAAGCCGTAACCCGCTACAAGGTACTCAAAAGCCGCAACGGATACTCACTGGTGGACGTCAGCCTTGACACCGGACGCAAAAACCAGATACGTGTACATATGCACGATATGGGTACGCCCATAGCCGGCGATCGCCGTTACGGTGCCAAGACCTCGCCCATACACCGTCTGGCGCTACATGCCCGCACACTGCGCTTTGTTCATCCGGTGACGCGCAAGGATATGAATTTCAGCATACCGCTGCCGGCATCGTTCAACAGCCTTGTGTAAAGACACAGCCGACTGTTTGATTACAGTCCACCATTCTATTACAATCTCCCCCCCGACAAAAAACCGACATACCGTGCAACGCCTCAATATCTTACTAAACCGGGATTCCATCAATGCCGTATCCTTTGACCCGGCAGTCGAAGAATCGCTGCATCGCGTCACCGTCTCACTGACGCCCGCAGCCACCTATGTCAAGTCCGTTGAGGACGCCATATACACACGTCCCGAACTTACGGACGATTACGATGCCATAGACGTGTACATCGATACGGAACGATACACTATGGTGCCGCGTTCCGTGGCCGAAGACGCCGCCGCCATGCGCGACATTGCCGACAGCCTGTACCCCTCCGAGCGTCTTAACGTTGTATGCACCTGCGCCGAAGTGCCGCCATTCCACGGAGACGATGGCGGCGAGGCCTTCGCAGCGATGTTTATATCGCCGGCACTTGAAGGCTTTCTGCGCCGCACCTTTGTACAAGCACGCATTATGCACCGCATGGTGCCGCTGACCCGCTATTTCGAAGCATGCGGACGACTGCTGGGAAATGCCGGTAAGATGCACATACACCGACGCGCCGATGCCGTAGACATCATAGCATTTGACGGTAAGGGCCTCACTATGGCCAACACCTTTGTCACCGCCGGCGGCGATGATGACGCCGTATATTACGCACTGGCCGCCGCCAAAGACCTGGGCTTCGATGCCGACAACGACCGTATGATGTGCAGTGGCGAGGCTCCATTGCGCGACCGTCTGATGGCACGGCTCAAGCCGTATGTAAATTTCGTAATGCCGGTGATATTCCCCACCACAGCGTTACACTTGGGTGCCGAGGCGGCACAAGTACCATTCGAACTGCTAAGCCTGACACTATGCGAATAATCTCCGGAAAATACGGACGGCGCCGCTTCACCGTACCCGGCGGTATCGTTGCCCGCCCTACCACGGATATGGCACGCGAAAATCTCTTCAATATTCTGCGCGGCATCGCGGACATCGAAGACGCCGATACGCTGGACCTCTTTGCCGGGACAGGCGCCATCACCTTTGAGATGTTGAGCCGCGGCGCCGCACACGCCACCGCCGTCGAGAAAGCTGCACCGCAAACACGCTTCATCAACGATGTTGCCCGCCAGCTCGGATGCACACACGATATTACCATCGTGCGTGGCGATGCGTTGCGCTTCATAGACACAGCGCCCACGTCCTACGATATCATCTTTGCCGACCCGCCCTACAATCTCCCCGGCTTCGGAGACATCCCGACCAGAGTACTCTCAAGCCGGTTGCTGCATCCGGGCAGCCTGTTCATCATTGAACACTCGGACAAGTACGACTTTTCCGCACTGCCGCACTTCACCGACCATCGGGTCTATGGGGCTGTCAATTTTTCGTTTTTCAGCATACCTGCCGCCGGCGACGACACGCCCGCGGATTAAATAGACATAATTATGAAATTCTTTTCTGAATTCAAGGAATTTGCCATCAAAGGCAATGTAGTGGACATGGCCGTCGGCGTCATCATCGGCGCCGCCTTCGGCAAAATCGTCACCTCACTGGTCAACGACATCATCATGCCCGTCATCGGCGTGCTCACCGGCGGCGTCAATTTCAGCGACTATAAATTCGTCATCAAAGATGCCGTCACCCAAGGCGAAGAAGTCATCCCCGAGGTGGCCATCACCTGGGGCGCATTCGTGCAAACCATCGTCGACTTCCTCATCGTAGCCTTCTGCATATTCATCGCCATCAAGGTCATCAACCGCCTGCGCCGTCAGAAGGAACAAGCCGAAGAAACAGCTGCCGCACCCGCCGGACCTACGCAGGAACAACTGCTCACCGAGATACGCGACCTGCTGGCCAAACAGAACAAGCAATGACCTGCCGCGGCGGACAGCCCCTGTTCCTTGTGGGCTTTATGGGATGCGGCAAAACCACTCTGGGGCAGGCTCTGGCAACGTTCCTGGGCATACCTTTTGCCGACCTCGACGATGAAATTTGCCGCCGCGTAGGCGCCGACAGCGTCAACGACATCTTTGCCCGTCAGGGCGAAGCGGCTTTCCGCGCCCTTGAAACCGAGACGCTCCGCGACATCGTACAGACGTCGGCCAACGCCGACACACAGCCCGAGGACACCTCGGCAGCTGCATCCAAGTCCGGTATGACGGTCTCGGACGCACGGCAAACAACGTCCCCGGCTACGCCCTCGGCCATCATCGCCTGCGGCGGCGGCACGCCCTGCCATGCCGGCAATATGGACATGATGCTCCAAGGCGGCACCGTCGTATGGCTTGACGCCGATGAGGACTGCCTGGTACGGCGTCTGACTATATACGGCGACAGCCGCCCGCTGGTGCGCAATCTCGATGCCGAGCAATTACGTCGCTACGTCCGACAGACACTGGCGCAGCGCAGCGCCTACTACGGACGCGCTCATCTGCGCTTCGACAGCTCGCGACTCGAAGACGCCGAGCAAGTCGCCACCTCCGTCCGCCTATTCATCGACACCTTCATCCTCAATTAATGCCCTGACAGCCATGATACAACCCACACCGCAAGAGCAAGAGCAAGCGACAGTATCGCGCCAACGCTACCTCACACTCGGCATTCCGGCGCCGATACGCGACAGACGTCTGCCGTTGACGCCCGAAGCCGCCGCAATCATAGGCGAGTACGGCATCGAAGTACGCATTCAACGTGGTGCCGGCGCCTTTGTCAACTACCCGGACGAGCGCTATGCCGCCGCCGGAGCGCGACTGACCAATCGCGCTGAAGCACTCGACTGCGACATCACGGTATCCGTCGAAGCGCCCTCGGCAGATGACGCCGCACACCTGCGCCGAGGCGCTACACTGCTGACCTTGGAGCCGCAAGTGGACAATGCCGCGGCTCTCAAAGCCCTGCTCGAGCGCCGCATTTGCGCAATATCCATGCTCCAAATCCAAGACGCGCAGACGCGGCATCCGTTCAGCGACATCCTCGGCGAAATTGCCGGACGCGCCGCCGTAACCATGGCCGTGGCTCGCCTTGCCGAAGTGGACGCCGACACCACTGCCGGCAAAGGCATACTTATTGGCGGAATAGCAGGAATCGTGCCCTGCGAAGTCGTTGTTATCGGTAGCGGCATCGCCGCACGCGCCGCCGCCGCTGCAGCCTTAGGCTTGGGCGCCACCGTACGTCTTTTCGATGACAACACCTATGGGCTGCGCACAGCCATGGACGCCTGCGGCGGACGGCTGATATGCAGTGCAATGCAGCCGCACGTACTGCAAGGCGCAATCACCATGGCTGACGTCATCATCCTGACACCCACGGCAATGCCGTATATGATTTCGGCGGCGTCTATGTCTGCGGCCAAGCACGGCGTCTTGGTCTACGACATCACCCAGTCCGATATATGCCCTTTGGCGACAATGAGTTCGGTAGATCTTGCCGATACACAATCACAACACACTCTTCCTCATAACGCCGTATGCTTCCGCAACCTCAGTGCCGCAGTACCGCGCACCACGGCTATGGCCCTGAGCAACGCCCTGGTATCGTTGCTCCCCGACCTCGTGGACACGCGTGGCGTCAATAGCATCGCCAACCTCGGAAGCGGCATACAGCGCGCCGTATACACCTGTATGGGACACGTTACCGATGCCGACCTGGCACGCGCGATGTCCCGACAGTACATAGACATCGCGCTGCTCGGACGCCTTAGCTGAAACCTCGACGATTAGCTTCGCATTGGCTCGTAAAGCGCTAATAATGGTAAAATAATCCTAATAGTATCCTAATACGCCTTACCCTCAACGTCGTTACAAAAAATAGTGGTAACTTTGTCTTCCCGACAGCCGCAGGAACGGTTTCATCGTCGACAAAAAGCCGACAGCGACACACACCGCGGCATCCAAACATCGCAGACACAATGAAAATTGGTAATTTAGACCTTGGCGACCGTCCGGTCGTATTAGCTCCGATGGAGGACGTGACCGATGCCTCCTTTCGCTTGATATGCAAGGAAATGGGAGCTGATATGACCTATACCGAATTTGTGTCCGCGGACGCCCTTATACGCAATATTGCAGCCACGACACGCAAATTGCACATCAACGATGCCGAGCGCCCCACAGCCATACAAATCTACGGCCGCGATGTGGATGCGATGGTCGAAGCCGCTCGCATCGCCGAAGCCGCCGGCCCGGATATTCTGGACATCAATTTCGGATGCCCGGTCAAAAAAGTTGCCGGCAAAGGCGCCGGAGCGGGAATGTTGCGCGAGCCACAAAAAATGCTCGAAATCACCCGTGCCGTTGTTGATGCCGTACACCTGCCGGTGACCGTAAAGACGCGCACCGGATGGGACCACGACAGCCGCATCATCGTAGACCTGGCCGAAGCCCTGCAAGACTGCGGTATAGCCGCCATCACCGTACATGGTCGTACACGTTCACAGATGTACACCGGCACAGCCGATTGGGATATGATAGCACGCGTCAAGGCCAATCCACGCCTGCACATTCCCGTCATAGGCAACGGAGACATCACTTGCGGGGCCGAGGCCTTACGTGCCTTTGCAGACAGCGGCGTGGACGCCGTCATGGTAGGTCGCGCTTCCATCGGTGCCCCCTGGGTGTTCCGTCAAATCAAGAACGCGCTACTGAGCGGCGACCCCGAAGCCGGCGACGGCCTGACGCTGCACGACAAATTTACCATACTGCGGCGTCAGATACGCGAGAGCATCGAACGCATCGATGACTACCGCGGCATCCTGCATATACGGCGTCACCTGGCCGTAAGCCCCCTATTCAAGGGCATACCCTCGTTCCGCCCCACGCGCGTGGCCATGCTTCGCGCCGATACGCCGGAGCAACTGGCTTCCATACTGGACCAAGTGGAAGCAATGCTTATAGCCATGGACGGAGACACCGCCAAAGACAATTGACAACAACAATACAGACTCCAAAGACAATTGACAACAATACAGACTAAAAAACAATATGAACATCACATTATACACTTCGATCCGCAAAGCCGCTGTCACCCTGATGTCGGCCATCGCTATGGCCGCGGCCACACCTGCCGCTGCCGCCGATTACGAACTCAATGTCAAACCTTTTGACGAACTCCAAGTAGTCAACAACATCAACGTTATATACCGCTGCAGCAACGACTCGGCCGGATATGTGCGCTTTAGCTGCGACCCGGAAATATCTTCTATGGTTTTGTTCTCGAACAACAAAAACAAACTGAAAATCGAGCTCTCGGATGAAATCACAGATGCACAGCGCCACCGCCTGCCCACAGTCACAGTGTTCTCATCCTTTTTAAGCAAGGTTGAGAACTCCGGTGACTCAACCGTGTACGTCGATACACCATCACCGGCATCCACCTTCAAAGCTCGTATCGTAGGCAACGGCACGCTTATTGCTCGCGGACTACGCGCCACCACCGTTGAAGGCAAAATCGCCACCGGACACGGCCATCTGGTACTGGCCGGGGAGGCACAGACAGTCAAGCTGAACAACACCGGCACCGGAACAATCGAAGCCGGAACAATCAAGGCCACCATAGGCAGATGCACGATATACGGCACAGGCACGGTGGATTGCTGGGTGACAAACGAGCTCACAGTCACGGGATTGGGCTCAGGCAAGATATACCTCAAAGGCAGTCCGACGACCACAAATCGCACTCTCGGCATCAAAATCTTCCCCGTACAATAGGCTGACGAACCGCCCCCCTCAGCCGACACAATACGCGCCATAAGTATCGGCGCACAAAATCGCGCAAACCAGGCACTTAAATGGCCAACGAGCAAGACAGCAGAACAGCCACGCAGCAGGACAACCTGAAGCGGCGCACGGCACGCTCCATGAAATGGAACGTCATCGACCGCTTCGGGTCGCAGATACTCTACGCCGTCACCGGCGTGGTGCTGGCTCGGCTGTTGTCTCAACACGACTTCGGTCTTGTAGGCGCAGTGCTTGTCTTCCAGGCATTTGCCTCATTACTGATAGACAGTGGGCTATCCTCAGCCCTAATCCAGCGCAAGGCGCCCTCTCGCCTGGACTACTCTTCGGTGCTATGGTTCAACATCATAGCCTCCTTCGCGCTGTATGCCATATTATTTATGGCAGCGCCGACAATCTCCGAATGGTTTCACGGCGGCGACCAATTGACAGCCTTGGCTCGCGTGATGTTTCTCTCGCTGCCGCTCAATGCCGCCGCCATCGTCCAGACCAATCTATACACAAAACAACTGAACGTCCGCCCGGTAGCCATAGCCAATGCCGGCGGGCTATGCGCCGGAGCCGTCATCGGAATATGGCTGGCCTTCGCCGGATACGGCGCCTGGGCAATAGTATGGCAAACCCTCACCGTAGCAGCCGTTAAGACATTGATGCTATGGATTATGAGCCAATGGCGACCGCTGTATCGGCTTTCGTGGAAAGCCCTGCGATCGTTTGCAGGCGTGGGCGCCGGTATGATGCTGACCTCTCTGCTCAACACCATATTCCTGAACATCTACGCCTTCCTTATAGGCAATCGCGTAGGACTGGTGTCACTCGGCTACTACAGCCAAGCTGACAAATGGAGCAAGATGATGACCGCATCCCTAAGTCAGGTACTCACCTCGACTTTTGTCCCGGTGCTGTCAGGCGTGCAGGATCAAGCCGAACGCTTTGCGCGCCTGGCCTCTAAAATGGATCGCGTCACCGCATACATCCTATTTCCCGCAATGGTAGGGCTGGCCGTATGCGCCACCCCGATATTCCATATACTCTTCGGCGACAAGTGGGACGCATCCATTATACTATTCCAGCTATTACTGGTGCGAGGAATATTCACCGTCCTCACAGGGTTGTACTCAAATTACCTGCTTGCCCTCGGACGCGCACGCACCATATTCTACCTGGAAGTGCTGCGCGATGCCATAGCTTTGGTGGCCATCGTCATCACATTCCCGTATATGGCTTTGAGTACGACAGCTAACATCGTCCTCGGCGTCGAAATTCTCTTATGGGGTCAGCTTGCAGCTGCCGGTGTCGCATGGGCTGCATCACTCATCGCCGTCAGCCGTGCCACCGCCGTGCCCATACGCCGCTACTTGGCCGATATAGCGCCCTACGCCGCCATGTCCGCAGTCATCGGAGTCGCTATGCTGGCCATCGGCAACGCCCTCGGCTTCTCGCCCTTGCTGGCACTGACGGCACAAGCCGTATTCGGCGCCGTCCTATACTTCATCGCCAACCGCTACCTCGGCTCCACAGTCCAAAGCGAGGCCCTGGCATACATTCTGCCTCGGCGCAAAAGCAGCAAAATAGACGCGTCCGAAAGCCGATAAACCGATCCGAAAGTCCCGTCCGCACCGCGTTTTTACGTCCGCGCCGCAACGAATTATCCATCAAACACTTCATCGTTTTCCGCCAAATGTTTTTGGCCAAAATATACGATTTCCACCAAATGTTTTGACGTGAAATGTGCCGTTTCCACCAAAAGTCAGGAGTTTTTAAGCCAAATTCTCGGAAAGAGACTATTAATTGCAGAACGTCTCAGAAGACAAGCGCGGCATCGGAAGACAGCGGTTCTTCGAAGAGCTTCGGCACCTCCTTGACTCGTCCAAGTCTGAAAAACAGCGATATATAACATCCTTGGCGTATATGGATGCGGCTATGTCCGCGAAGTTTTGTAACTTTGCGGACGATTTTATCGTAAACGACCCCCGGAATATGCGCACGGCTATGCAGACACTGCTGTCCGAGCTCGCTTCCCAAAGACATTTATACCCATCAAAACATTATGTCAACCAATACAGTAGACAACAAACGAAAAGTCACCACCGCACGCCTGACAGAGATGAAGGCTCGCGGCGAAAAAATAAGTATGCTTACAGCATACGATTACTCCACAGCCCTGCTGGTAGACGGCGCCGGCATCGATGTAATCCTCGTAGGCGACTCGGCCTCCAATGTCATGGCCGGCAATATGACCACGCTTCCTATCACGCTGGATCAGATGATATACCACGCCAAGAGTGTCATCAAGGGCACCAAACGCGCTCTCGTGGTGTGCGATATGCCCTTCGGCAGCTACCAAGGCAACAGCAAGGAAGCCCTGGCCAATGCAATACGCATCATGAAGGAAAGTCACGCCGAAGCAGTGAAAATCGAAGGCGGCATCGAAGTGCGCGAAAGCATCGAGCGTATACTCAGCGCCGGTATACCCGTAATGGGACACCTGGGCCTTACGCCCCAGTCCATCAACAAATTCGGCACATACGCCGTACGCGCCAGGGAGAAATCAGAAGCCGAGAAGCTGATAGTTGATGCCCTTATGTTGCAGGAAATAGGATGCTTTGCCATCGTCCTCGAGAAAATTCCCGCCGCACTGGCCACCGAAGTGGCCTCCAAGCTCACCATCCCCGTCATCGGTATCGGTGCCGGAGGCGGCGTTGACGGCCAAGTACTGGTGATACACGATATGCTGGGCATCAATCAGGATTTCTCGCCCAAATTTCTGCGTCGTTACGCCGACCTGGCCGGAATTATAAACGAAGCCATAGGACATTACATCGAAGACGTCAAGTCCGGCGATTTCCCCAACGAAAACGAACAATACTGATGGTTGCCGCCCGATATGACAGCATCCCGCATCCGGCAGTGACCGTATACGCGGCATCGTCCGAGCAAATTCCGCAGACCTATTTCGAAGCCGCGCAACAACTCGGCACCATTCTGGTACAACGCGGTGCCGCCGTCATCGATGGCGGAGGACGCCGCGGCCTTATGGGCGCCATCAACAATGCCGCACTCGCCGCCGAAGGCAGCGTCATAGGCGTCATTCCGCGCTTTATGGAGCAACGCGGGTGGCAGCACCCCGGCCTGAGCCGCATCATAGTCACCGAGGATATGCACACGCGCAAGGCCACTATGGCCGAGCTCAGCGATGCTGCCATAGCCCTGCCCGGCGGCGTGGGAACCTTCGAGGAACTCCTCGAAATCATCACGTGGCGCAAACTGAGCCTATACAGCGGCCCCGTCGTAATATTCAACGTAGACGGATATTACGATGACCTGCTGGCGATGCTGTCATGTGCCGAGCGCCAAGGCTTCCTCAACACCTACAGCGACAAGAAGCTGTACCGCGTAGCCACCACCGCCGAGGAAGCGGCGGACATAGCACTGGGCGTAGTATCGTTCTAATACAGAGCACGATTATTTAGAGAAATAACAGCCTATGCCGGTCACGACAGACACCATACAGCATCTCGAACGCAGCGACAGCCCTCGCATCGCTGCGCCTGCTGCAGTCTCACTGTCCAAACATGCAAAGGTTGATGCGCCAGCCACTAAATCCGTACTTATAGGCCCGGATCCGGCCGACAGCGTGCTTATGCAAGACATACACGCGCCTTTCACGGCCGATAGCCTGGCAATCTGCCATATCCCCCAACCGACTAAGAAACAAACACATACACATACCGCCGTGCCGTCACAGCCCCCGGCATGGACCAAAGGGCTGGAACCGCGGCCACTGCCCCCGGGGGCCAACTCAGATATGCCCGCATTGCTCGGCATCGGCGTCATAGTTGCCATAGTCAGCCTCCGCCGCGGCTCACGATTGCTCTCCTCCATAGGTCACGACCTGCGCCCCGGAGTACGCGCCACCCGACGTTACGATGAGCGTGACGCCGCCGACCGATGGAGCCTCGCCGGAATATATACCCTGCTCATCATTTGCTGCACAATATTGTTATCAAAAGCGTTGGAGCCGTCGACACCCTCCGTGGCCGACCTTGGCACGGCGCACACACTACTGCTGACACTGGCCGTCGGAGCATACTTTCTCTTTATGCTCGCCGGATACAATATCGTGGGATACGCCTTCGGCGATACACACAAACGCGGAGCGTGGCTGCGTGCCTACAACGCCACACAAGTTCCATTGGCCTTGGCGCTGACCATGCCGGTGACCCTCGCCGTATTCGACCCACCGGCCTCCGGAGTGGCTCTCATCATCGCCGCCGTGCTATACATCCTGGCGCGTATCGCATTTTTTATCAAAGGTTTTAGCATTTTTTACACTAATATTTCCTCGCCATTTTACTTTATTTTGTACCTTTGCACTCTCGAAATCACACCTGTGATTCTTCTATATTCTTGTGCTCTAAAAATCGTCAGCGTAGGCGCATAAGTAACAATAAAACAATTATTTAGGCAGTGAAAATCAAAAAGATACTCATCTCGCAGCCGAAGCCGGCATCCGATAAGTCACCATACTACGATCTCGCCGAAAAATTCGGCGTCGAAATGGTTTTTCATCCCTTTATCAAAGTCGAAGGACTTTCGGCTCGCGAATTTCGCCAACAGAAAGTCAGCATTCCCGACTTTACAGCCATCATTTTCACTGCGAAGACCGCCGTGGATCATTTCTTCCGCCTATGCGAAGAGATGCGTCTCGTTATGCCTGACACTATGAAATACTTCTGCACCACCGAGTCCATTGCACTATATCTGCAGAAGTATATTGTATTCCGCAAACGCAAGATTTTCTCCGCCAAAACCGGCAAGCTCGCCGACTTGATGCCTTTTATCACCAAACACAAGAACGAACGCTACATTCTCGCCGTATCCGACGTCAGCAACGGGGACGACTCCAAGATGCTGGACAAAGCCAAGATACACTACGCTCGCGCAGTGATGTACCGCACCGTACCCAACGAATTCCCCGAAGACGCCAAATTCGATTATGATATGCTGGTATTCTTCAGCCCGCAAGGCATCAACTCGCTACTCAAGAATTTCCCCGATTTCAAGCAGGGCGATGTAGTCATCGCTGCCTTCGGAACCGCCACGGCCGCCGCCGTCAAAGATGCCGGGCTACGACTGGACATCGAAGCACCCACCAAGGAGTCGCCGTCCATGGCCTCGGCCATCAACCGCTATCTCAACTCGATAAGCGACGAAGACTCCGCCGAATAAAATCCGGCACACAGCACAACTTGTCGTGCCGCAACTTACCCGGCACGACAATGCCATATCCATACAAACTTACGACCAAGCGACTATGCCCGCACAGACACTGCAACGACGCCAAAGACTGCGTGGCACCACCACGCTCGATGCGTTGTTCACCGCCAAAGACGGCTCAGACGGCATCGGCAAAGCCTTGGCATACCCGTTGCGTGCCGTGTGGCGTCAGAGCGATGATACCAAAGCCGACATCGCCTTCATGGTCAATATACCCAAGCGACGCCTGCGCCACGGCGTCGACCGCGTACAAATGCGTCGTCGCGTTCGCGAAGCCATGCGTCTGTCCATCCCCCGTCCCGACCGTACCGATGAGCGCCACATCCAATTGGCTCTAATCTACGTAGCCGATAGCGTCCTGCCTTACAAGCGAGTAGTGGGCGCAGTACGCCGCATACTTGCCGCGCTGCCGAGCATACCCGCAGCCATCGACCACGAAGCTGCCGCCGCCGAGGACGGCGACAAGTGAAATCGCCCATACAAGTTCTGAGAGCCGGCATAAGTGCCATCGCGCATAGCCTCCGCACCTTACTTGTCGCGCTGCTGTGCGCTCCCATATACTTTTACCGCGCCTGCATCTCGCCGCTCACTCCGCCATCCTGCCGCTTCACGCCCACGTGTAGCCGCTACGCACTCGAAGCCATCAAAAAACACGGACCTATACGCGGACTTTGGCTGGCCATACGCCGCATACTGCGCTGCCATCCCTGGGGCGGCAGCGGATACGACCCGGTGCCGTAATACATTGTCTACAAGCGCTCCCGCACAATACGACACAATCCGCCGATGAAAACCATCCTGACCCCACCACCGCTGCCGACACCGATTCCGGCCGACATCCATACGCATCGGCAAGACTGCGATAATGGTTCGGCCGTCGTAAATATCGCCTTGGACACCGCGCCGCCGTGTCCGCCCACGCTTTTCAGCGCCGGAATACACCCGTGGGAAGCAGACAAGGCCACAGACCCGATATGGGTATGGCTCGAAGACGCGCTCCGACGGCCCAACGCCTATGCCGTCGGAGAAACCGGCATCGACCTGCGGCGCGGCCCGAGTATCGAAGTGCAACTGCCAGTATTCAGGCGTCAGGCATTTATAGCCAATGAATTACATAAACCACTGATAGTCCATATCGTAGGCGCATACGACCGCCTTTACGAGATCCAAAAAAAGGTGATGCAACGCAATGGCGGACACACTCCGCTATGGATAATCCACGGATTCAGAGGACGTCCCGAATTGGCGCGTCAATTACTTGACCATGGTATGTACCTGTCCATGGGCGCACGTTTCAATCCAGAGACAGTCGGCATTATTCCGCCGCAGCGTCTACTCGCCGAGACTGATGATGACCCCACGGCCGACATCGCCGACATCCGCCACGCCCTCGGCCTTCGACCGCTATTCGGTTGAGATACCCGATTTCGTGAGAAATCCCGGACTTGTAAAACATCACTATCTCGTGAAACATTCCTGACTGATGGAAACGCCTCGTGCACTATTTCTTTTAACAAACGCCCACGGTTTTCGGGTTAAAGCCGAAGTCGAAACGTTATTCTTAGAAAAATTTAGAATAACCAAAAACCTTCAAATGTTGCCTATCTCGCGGCAAAGGGCTACCTTTGTAGGGACGGGCGTCCGGTGTCGGCCATACGTGAAAGCACGGACGCACGCAAAAGGCATGCGCCTACACTTCGATACCTCACGACTATGGACGACAAAAAACTCTTTCTGTTAGACGCTTACGCACTGATATACCGCGCATATTACGCCCTTATCAACAGCCCGCGCACGACATCGGACGGGCGCAACACTTCGGCGATATATGGATTTTGCAACACCCTAAGCGAAATTCTCACCAAGCACAATCCGCCGTACATGGCGGTGTGCTTCGACCCTCCCGGTGGCAAGACTTTCCGCCACGAGGAGTACCCCGAATACAAGGCCGGACGTGACAAACAGCCCGAAGACATCACGCTGAGCATCCCCGTAATCAAGGATATAATCCGAGCATGGGGCATCAAAGTCGTCGAAGTGGAACGTTACGAGGCCGACGACGTCATCGGAACACTGGCCACAGCCGCCTCCAAACAGGGTTTTACGACATATATGATGACCTTGGACAAGGATTACGGACAGCTTGTAAACGACAATACCCTGATGCTGAGGCCTGCTACACGCGGGCAGGACCTCGAAATTCGCGGCCCGAAGGAGATTTGTGCTCGTTACGGCATATCTTCGCCAAGTCAAGTCATTGACCTGCTGGCGCTGGAAGGCGATGCTTCGGACAACGTGCCCGGATGTCCGGGTGTGGGCGAAAAAACCGCAGTCAAACTTATCGCTCAATGGGGCGATGTAGACAATATGCTGGAACATGCCGCCGAAATCAAAGGTGCATTAGGCCGCAAAATTGCCGACAACGCCGAGCAGATACGTTTCAGCCGCCATCTTGTAACCATCAAAACAGATGTCCCTATGGACGACACGCCCGAAGACTTACGACGCACCGACCCGGACTATGCCGCATTGCGCCGTCTTTATTCGGACCTTGAATTCAAGACCTTTCTCACACGCCTCAGAGACGCCCGGACGCCGGAAAAGGCTGCTCCGGTTGTTGCCCAGGCGCAGCACAACGATGGCATGGGTTCGCTCTTTGACCTTGCAGACGATGCTCCGTCAGATGCCGTCTTAGATGCTCCAACCATGGATGCAGCCGGTATCACCATCACCGATGCCCCCTCCACCATTGAAGCGTGGGGCGCAAAACACAATGCCGATACCTATCCGCACATCGCAATGGCACTCAACGTCGAAGGCGAGAGCGCTATGTCGGCGCGACTGCTGGGCATAGCACTTTCGGTCGGCAACAATAGCGCCGAATCCACGCTATACATTCCCATCGGCGGAACAATAGACCGAAACTTGGCCGCCGCCGTATCGCGCATCATTACGCCGGACGGGCGCACCGTGCTCGGAGCTACGATCAAGCGCGATATCACGGTGTTGCGCCGCCAAGGCATAGATCTGCCGGACAACTACTACGATGTTGCGGTGGCGCACTACCTGCTACGTCCCGAGGGCTCGCAGATGCTGGCAGACATCGCTGCCGAAATGCTTCAAGTACACATACACGACTGGGGCGTGCCGGTGCAGACACTACGCCGCGGCATCACGGGCGATGATGCACAAGTGGCAATACGTATGGCTTCAAGGACCGACGCCATACTACGGCTATATAGTCCTTTGCAGCAAAGTATCACAGACAACGGCCATCAACATCTGCTCACCGACATCGAGCTGCCAATGATACGCGTCCTCGCCGATATGGAGTATGCCGGCGTGCGTATAGACACGATGCTGCTGCAAAACATCGCCGTCGAAATGACATCGCGCATCGCCGCACTTGAGGAAGATGTCCGGCAGATGGCCGGAACGCGTTTCAACACCGCATCACCGGCGCAAGTGGGAGAGATTCTCTTCGGCAAAATGCAAATCGACCCCAAAGCCAAGCGCACCAAAACCGGCGCCTATTCCACCACCGAAGAAATTCTGGAAAAATATCGCGCCCAATGGCCGATAGTAGATGCAATACTGCGCATACGTGCACTCAAAAAGCTCCAGTCGACATACGTCGAGGCTCTGCCCAAGATGGTATCGCCCGCGGATGGAATGGTACATACCACCTTCAACCAGACCGCCACAGCCACGGGACGCCTCTCATCCAACAACCCCAATCTGCAGAACATCCCCATACGCACCGCCGAGGGACGTCGTATACGTGCCGCATTCATAGGCACTTCCGAAGGCGACAAAATTATGTCCTGCGACTACTCGCAAATCGAATTGCGACTTATGGCAGCGCTCAGCGGCGACAGCGTAATGCTCGAAGCCTTCCGCGAAGGCAAGGACATCCACCGCGCCACGGCTGCCAAAGTATTCCACGAAAGCGAAGATGCCGTCACCGAAGACCAGCGCCGCAAAGCCAAGACCGCCAATTTCGGCATAATATACGGCATCAGTGCCTTCGGGCTGAGCGAACGTCTGGGTATACCGCGCGGCGAGGCCAAAGAACTCATAGACGGATACTTGCATACCTATCCGGGCGTAGACGCATTCATCAAGCGCTCTATCGAACAAGCGCGCGAGCGCGGATATGTCGAAACCATATTCGGCCGCAGACGCTACCTGCCGGACATCAATTCGCGAAGCGCCACCGTGCGCAATTTTGCCGAACGAAACGCCGTCAATGCGCCGCTGCAGGGCTCTGCCGCCGACATCATCAAGATAGCTATGGTGGCTATACACCGCGAGATGAAAGCTCGCGGAATGCGCTCGACAATGATCTTGCAGGTACATGACGAACTGGTATTCAACGTAGTACCCGGCGAGGAAGATGCTCTGCGCGCCCTGGTCACCGAGAAGATGTCGCAGGCGTGGCCGCAGTCACCCGTGCCGCTGGACGTATCCACCGGCATCGCCGACAACTGGCTGGACGCACATTGACACTTCTGCGCGATGACAGCCGCCGCAAACCTCTAAACATTCTGCGCTGAATCTCCCTGCAATTTGCCCATACGCCAATGACCATATAATTATTTAGACACTCAATATATCATATAATAAATATTTTTATTAACTTTACCGCATTAAAAGTAATATTGAGTATGGCTAAGAATACAATGGGGACTGTGCTTCCCCGAAAGCTGGAGCAAAAGATGGCTATCTTGGGTGAACATATAAAGCTCGCTCGGTTGCGACGCAACCTCTCGATTGCTCAAGTTGCAGAACGCGCCACTTGTTCACCACTAACAATAAATCGCATTGAGAAAGGCTCGCCGACCGTCTCAATGGGCATATATGCCCGCGTTCTTTACGTCCTTCAGCTTGATGACGATCTTCTTCTAATTGCCAAAGAAGATACGCTCGGACGCAACCTACAAGATCTTTGTCTCAAACATCGCACCCGTGCCTCTAAAAAAGTTTAAGCTATGCAGAAACTATTTGTATATGCCGACTTTTATTGGCTTGATAAACCTCTATTGATTGGCGAATTATCCTACGATTCGGTACGCGGCAATGAAACATACGGGTTTTCCTTTAACAAGGAATGGCTTGCGAAGTATGGAGACATATTTCTCAGTGGTGACTTACAGAATTTTGCGGGAATCCAATACACGCGCCCCGAGCGAGGCATATTCGCATGCTTCTCCGATGCCATACCCGACCGCTGGGGGCGCACATTGCTTAATAGGCGAGAACAGATTGCCGCTGCCGATGAAAAAAGAGCCGCGCGACATCTCTCTTCTTTCGACTATCTTATAGGTATCGATGATACTTCGCGTATGGGTGGTTTTAGATTTGCTTATAATCCCGCAGGCGAATTCATCAACTGTGAGGCAAGCCTTCGCGTCCCGCCATTAGCAAGTGTCAGAGAACTTATGTATGCTGCACATAAGATTGAAGCCAGCGATGAAAAACAATTGTTACCCTCAAAAAAGTGGCTGATACAACTATTACATCCGGGCACATCACTTGGAGGCGCCAGGCCCAAAGCGTCTGTCATTGACGAGGATGGAAGTCTGACTGTCGCTAAATTTCCTTCTCGAAAAGACGATTACGATGTGGCTCAATGGGAACACTTCTGTCATGTAATGGGTCGGAAAGCCGGATTGAATGTTGCGGAAACACGCACGATTGACGGTGACGAGTACCATATTCTTATTTCAAAACGATTTGATCGGACGACCGATGGCAAACGAATACATTTCGCATCCGCATTAACCCTCCTCGGACTAACCGATGGAGACAATGCATCCACAGGCTATGGCTATACAGATATTGTTGATTTCATTATTCAGCACGGCAGTAATGTTGAACAAAATCTTGAAGAATTATATCGTCGAGTAGCATTCTACATCATTGTCGGCAACTCCGACGATCACTTCCGCAATCACGGTTTTCTTTTGACTCGCAAAGGCTGGGAACTCTCACCGGCATACGATATCAACCCTACACGCTCCGACTTCCAGCGCCTACTGATTAACCGCAACACAAGCGAATCAAACATTGATATTCTTTTGAAATCAGCAGGAGACTATATGCTGTCCTCCGAGAAAGCTCGGGATATTATCAATAACGTTAGGGCCGCAATGAGATCATGGCGCAATGAAGCCCGGAGACAAGGACTTCCTCAGCGCGACATTGATATGTTCGCACCCCATTTTGATAAGTGGATTTGAAATAAGCCGATTAATTGGTTGGCTGAATATATAATCTGCGACCGATATCGCCAAAAAACGAAATATCGGTCGCAGATTATACAGATTATTTCATCTCGAGCTCTTCCCTAACAACTCTTTCGGTGTCTCTCTTGAAATCGATACGATTGTATCGTTCGCCACTACACATTTCACAGCTACAAGGTTGGCCGGTAGTACGATACACCTGACACCACTTCACCATGCGAAGCTCCTTCCATGTTTCTGCCTTGCGTTTAGTCCCGGTTGAGGGGTCATCAAGGTATGCCGGAGAGAATGCTCGAAAAATCAGGCGTAAACGATTACGCCACACGCGTTTGTTCTGAATGCATCGCCACGCACGAGTTGATGTTCTGTCCATC
Source organism: Porphyromonadaceae bacterium UBA7555 (assembly GCA_002478045.1). GTDB lineage: Bacteria > Bacteroidota > Bacteroidia > Bacteroidales > Muribaculaceae > CAG-873. Next base: position 10,334 of record DLLT01000045.1, on the reverse strand, counting down.
GTCACGTTCTTTTATTGATTTCAGGAACGTGATATTTACAGCAGTATACAATCTATTGTTGTTCATAACCATCAAGTCTTTTATAGGTTATCAAGCAAAAGGTGCGCCAAAACGACAAATGCCCACAGCATTCCATCACAGCAATGACAGTTTTCTATAAAAGTTTACTGCAAGACTAAATAAAAGCGTACCTTTGTGCATTCTAAAACAGCAAACAGCCACGCGAGGTTGTATCAGAACGGGGAAAACCTTGTAGGGGTGCAATATATTGCTTCTTCCCAACAATTCGCTATTTTGACACAACCCATATATTAATTCTACATATCAAGCAATCACATTATGAACATCAACCGACCGCTCACGGCTCATCTTTGCATACTCGCCGCATGCATCATCTGGGGACTGATGGCGCCCATAGGGAAAGTGACAATGCAAAACGGCATAGACGGCATCAACCTCGTCCTTCTTCGCGTCAGCGGTGCCGCCATTCTATTTTGGCTTACATCGCTGTTTACCAAGCACGAGCACGTGCCGCTGAAAGACATTTTGGCCTTCAGCGGCGCCGGAATACTCGGACTTATCGGCAATCAGTGCTGCTTCACCATAGGGCTTGGTATCACCTCGCCCTCCAATGCCAGCATCGTGACCACCTCGCTGCCCATCTTTGCCATGATACTCTCGGCCATCATCCTCAACGAACCCATTACAGGCAAAAAAGCCGTGGGTGTCGGCATAGGATGCGCCGGAGCTCTGATACTGATTTTGGGCACCGCTACAGCTCACGACTCACGTGCCGGAGACGTACGCGGCGACCTGCTGTGCATACTCGCCCAATTCTCGTTTGCGCTCTACCTCGCCTTATATCGCGACTACCTGCGGCGATACTCGCCCATCACGGTCAGCAAATGGATGTTCACATGGGCCACACTATTACTCACCCCGTTCCTGTTCGGACACGTCAAGGACACCGACTGGAGCAACGTCAGCACCGAAGCTTGGCTCGGCACAGCCTTTGTAGTAGTATGCGCCACCTATTTGGCTTACTTGCTGATGCAGATGGCGCAGAAAGTTCTGCGTCCCACCGTGGTCAGTGTCTACAATTACGTGCAGCCCATTGTCGCCGTTGCAGTCAGCCTCGCAGCCGGCATGTGCATATTTACTTGGAAGCAAGCCATAGCCGTCGCGCTGATATTCGGCGGCGTATGGCTCGTCATCAAATCCAAATCGCGCCGCGATATGGACGCCGAAGCCGCCCGAACCGGGCAAAAGGCAGACAAATAACCACCCCACACACATCGTCGTACGCTACCGTAGCACAGCGCGCCCAACCGTTCAGATATGATAACAGTTGTGCAAAACTTTCATAAAAGTACGCGCACGCACAGCGCACACGGCGGCATTACGCCGAATTTTTGTTACCTTTGCCAATAGCGACACCAAAGATAGCAGCGTCGCCACTTGCAATGGACAACGCCCAATTGACAATGGACCCGATAATGGTAGTGCTGACAGGACTGCTGCTCAGCGCCGCCGTAATCTTGGCGTACTTCCGCCGCAAGCCTGCGGCGCTGTGTGCCTACATCGGTATGTGGACTTGTCGAACCGGGCTCTCCGCCGTATGGGACATAAGCGAGATGGTGCTATGGGGCTTTATAGCTCTAATAGCCACCATAGTTGCCTACTCGGACCGCCGCGACAGCGAAGACTGCGACAACGCACGACCCTTCGTGGTCACCGGAACGCTAACCGGAGCCATCATCGGGCTAATAGTCAACACCATGGCCGGGCTGATTTTAGGTGCTGCCATAGGCGCGGTGTTCGGGATGTTGGCGTTTTCGCGCATCATTACGCATGCCCGGCAGCACTACCCATTCCCGTCACGACCATTTTGGGATATGCTGTTGTGCACCGGCGCCGCAGCCGTCGTCACTATGACAATTGTCGGCATGGCACTTGCGCGGCTGCTGACACTCACCACTCTATGACCTCTCTGATATGAATCGAATACTGACACTCTTCACCATATTCGCGGCCACGATGATGGTCGGCCTCGGGGTATACGCCCAAAGGCCGCGTATGCCACACGTCCACCCCGACATGGCCAAAATAAAAGAAGCCTCCACCGACCCCGCATCGCAGTTCTATTTTCCTCGACTTATGGATAGGTTCTTCGAAAACGACACCTCGATGACTGCCGAACAATACCGCTACTTCTACTACGGCGCCATATTTCAGGAGGACTACGACCCATATCGCCCGTCACCGTTTGAGAACGAAGTCAAACAATTAGGCCCCATCTACCTCAAACGCGACCATCTATCAAAGGGCGAATGCAAGCGCATAATCAGCGTTGCCGAAAAAGTCCTCGGCGACAACCCTCTGGATCTGCGTCAGCTCAATTATATGGTATACGCCTACAAGAGCCTCGGCAAAGTCAATATAGCCAGAATATGGGCATCCAAGCTCAACAACTTACTACTGACCATAGCATCATCAGGCACAGGCGACAACCCCGATAGTGCTTGGGTCGTAGCATATCAAACACACGAATACGACTTCTTCAACCTCTCCGGGTCACAAGTCACCGTCACTAACTCCGAATTTGTCGAGCCTTACTACGAAAAAGTCACCGTCAAAGTCGGCAAAAAAGACCCCAAGGAAAGCGACCATTACTTCGACCTACACCATATGCTCGAACAATACTACCTCAAACATCCCGAAGAACTTGAGCGTCAATAGCCACGCACCGATATGAATATCCGCAAAGTACTCCTCACCGCGATATGCGCCTTGTTCGCGTGCGTGTACGCTTTGGCCGGCGAAACAGACGCGCTACGCACCAAGGCCGCACGATATGTCGCACAAGGCGAATGGCTAAACGCCAGCGCAATATACTGGCTTATATTGGACCGGACGCCCGATGACACAGACATATACGCCGATGCGATGATCTGCAATACACTGGCCGGCGACACAACCGCCGCCATGTCGCTGGTGCACAATGCTATGGATAATTTGGTGAACGCCGACACGCTGTTTTCACGCATACGTACACGCGCCTTTGCGCTGGGACATCCAAGCATCTACCAGGATCTGTTGGTACGCGCACGCGACAACTTCCCCTGGATGACACGTATGGTGGATCGCAGCCTACTCGAATACTACGACAATCGTAACGACGGGCCGCAGATGGTGGCTTACGCCGACAAGATGCTACAAGGCTTCCCGGAGAACGTGTCATACCTGCGCGTCAAGGCGCGAGGCACACTGCTCTGCGGCGATGGTGACGAAGCAGCCGACATTTGGCGGCACATCCTTGACTTAGCCCCGGACAACTATGACACCCTGTTGGACTTGGCAGCTTATCTTATCACCTGCGGCAACCGCGATGCTGCCACACCTTACATACAACGAGCCATAGCAATACGCTCCACACCATACCTGCAATCACTTCTCAACAAGCGCTGAGTCGGCTGACAATTCTACCGAAAAACTGTCATTGGCATTCTTTTTGCCGAGACATTTGTTGTATAAATCAGAGTACACGCATATTATTCACTTTTCATATTTCATATATACAGCTATGATTAACAACAACATCGAAGATGCAATCAACACTCAGATAAACAAAGAGCTTTGGTCGGCATACCTCTATCTGGCCATGGCCATGAACTTTGAGTACGCCGGACTGCCCGGCATCGCCAACTGGTTCCGCGTTCAGACCAAAGAGGAGCAAGCTCATGCCGAAATATTCATCAATTACCTCAACTCGCGCGGTGGACGTGTACGTCTGCAGCCCATCGAAGCCGTACCCGACAGTTGGGACACACCTCTGGCCGCCTTCGAGCACACCTTGAAACATGAACAGACAGTCACCTCGCTCATCAACAATCTGTATGCTCTGGCCGAAGCCGAACACGACTACGCCACACGCGGCAAACTTGACTGGTTTGTATCCGAGCAAGTCGAAGAGGAAAACAATGCACGTCAGATCGTTGATCGTCTGCGCCTCATAGGCAACGATGGAATGGCATTATATGCCCTCGATCAGGAATTGGCCGCACGAGTATACGTAGTGCCCGCACCCCTGGCCGCCGCTTCGAACAACTGATAAGCAGTTCCCGGTTAAACGCAAAAGACCGACACGCCTTGTCCGCGTGCGGTCTTTTTTTATTATAGGGATATTCAGAA
>DLLT01000045.1:0-6053 GCA_002478045.1 Porphyromonadaceae bacterium UBA7555 | reverse complement strand
TTCTGAATATCCCTATAATAAATGTACACAAGGCAATAGTACCATCGTAGTTGCGCGCGATGCAGCGCCGCCCGCGGTTGAAGCCCGTGGCGCAGCGCTGTATCTCGCGCCCCTCGTCGTCATAGTAGTACGCCTCGTGGCCGCTGCCGGTGTACATGCCGGTCAGCTGCCCCGTGGTGAAGGCGTGCGCCGAGGCGGCATCGGTTGCCTCGAAGGCGAAGTCCGCGCCGAGATCGCGCACCGAGACAAAGCGGTAGTCATCGTAGTACTAAGCCCAGACCACGTCGCCGGGCCAGGCCGTCGAGACGGGCGTCAGGGTGTAGCCGCCACGGTCGTATTCATCGGCTGCCGTCGTCAGCGAGGCCGTGCGGCATACGGAGGCAAATTCCGTTATCTCATCATCCATCATGCCGCAGCGGTACTTGGCCACCTGTCGGCCACAGCCATCGTAGACATACAAATGCCAGGTGTCGCCAGCGAGTCTTCCGTCACGTTCGGCAACGATGCGCCCCGCCGGGTCGTAACGATACTCGGCAAAAGCCGCTCCCGGCAACTTCTTTGACACGAGCCGTCCTCTTCCGTCGTAGTCGTACAAATAGGCCAGCTGTTTCATCACGTCATCGGTGCGGCTGTGCGTTCCCTTTTCCGAAAGGCCCGGAGGTAGAACATATCGCGGAGCAAGATTCAGCCCGGCTTTGTCCAAGGGCGACACATCGGACAAATTCCACAATGAGGAATGTTCGGGCTCGGTCAGCCCCGTTCCATGGCATACGAAACGGCTTGTGGCGACACTCGGTGATGCCCACCCATAAAACATAGTGAGCGCCGGCAAAATCGTGAACAAGCATCATAAATATGGCATGGCGTTGAAAGTCGGCGTTAAGTCATCCTCAAAACAAACATAAGGTACTGATTGATGTGCGGCTACCACACATATCGCAAATGTATCAACACTTTTTTAATCACAGCAACTGCATTTCGTTAAAAAGCTTAATACATTCAAATATGCGGTCTTCCGCATCCTTTTCAACAATCCTGAAAGGCCGGGAAATACATCCTTTTCGAAGCTTTCGGCGCACCTCCGAGACCATCTATTTTTGGCTCCGAAAAATATAGAGTTCGCTCACTTCAAGGGCTTAGGCTATGCACCGATGTTTGCGCATATCACATTGAAAGACAAACCACAAGAGCATGCCGGCATTCGAGTGGGTGCGAAATTGTCCCACATAAAACAAAGAACAAGCTATATCGCGGAGCTAAAGCAAGTTAAATAAATACGACAGCCAAGCAATACCACATCTCAGTCAGCATTAACCACCTGTATTATAGTGTGTTATAAGCATAAGCGTCAAAGACGTAACAGCAATTTTTTAAGGCAACAAAATGGATATTATGCCTTAATAAATACTATATATATATACAACATCCATAAAACAACTATCAAGGAACTTTGCAGTGAAAAAAAACGAGAAAAAAGGAAAAGAATGAGTAAACCCCACATTAAACGCATTATTGCATTCTCGGTCCCGGTTCTGTTATGGTTCAATGGAAATGCAACCATTCTGAAAGGATCAATCAGCGATAAAGAAAATGGAGAGCCGCTTGTCGGAGCCGCGTTGCATGTCATCGGTATGCCGAATGTCGGAGCGGTTGCAGATATTGACGGGCACTACACGTTGTCCTTACCATCCGGTCGATATACTATTGTATCGAAATATATAGGATATAAGGACCTGTCTATGCCGGATCTCAAAATATCTGGTGATACCATACATCTTGATTTTGCAATGGCACCTGAAATTCAGACCCTTACCGGAGTCACGGTGACGGCAATCGCCCGTAAGGATAGCGAGGTGGCGCAAATTCAGGAGCAAAAGAACAGTTCTGTTGTACAAAACGGCGTCTCCGCTCAGGAGATATCCAAGACACAGGATAAGGATGCCTCCGAGGTCATACGACGCATTCCGGGTATATCTATAATAGACGACAAGTTTGTAATGGTACGCGGCCTGGCTCAAAGATATAATAATGTGTGGCTTAACGGAAGCTCTGTGCCAAGTTCCGAAGCGGATTCTCGAGCTTTTTCGTTCGATATAATCCCCAGCTCTCAGCTTGACAATATGGTGATTGTCAAAAGCCCGGCACCGGAGTACCCCGCGGACTTCACCGGAGGATTCGTATTGGTGAACACCAAGCGTCAATCATCACAGAAATTCTTTGATATATCGGTAGGCTTAGGCCTCAATGATAAAACCCATTTCAGAAAATATGTCAAAGCAAACGGATCATTGTCCGCTATTAAAGGAGGCTTTGATGCTGTCCTACCAACATATCCCGGCAATGACGGAATGATAGACCCGATCAAGAGCGGCTTTGACAACGATTGGCGGGTAAAGACAATCCATCCGATTGCAGACTTAAAACTTAATGCAAGTTACAGCCAAAGCTGGAGCGTTTTGGACAATGCACGTTTGGGCTTACTTGGAGCCGTGAATTTTTCAAGCGGTTATCGCACATACCTCAATATGGAAAATTCGCTTTATGGTCCCTTTGACATCACAAACGACAAGACCGTACCGTTGAGAAAAGCCACCGACAACCAGTATACGCACGACACCCGTTTGGGTGCGATGCTTAATCTGTCGTTCCGACCGGCCGACACCAAGCATTATTTCGAATGGAAGAACATATTCAACCAGACGATAAAGAACAGGTATTCGGAGCGCGTCGGGTTCAATGCCCAGAGTGACAACATCAATGATATGGAGTATTATCACTCCTCGCGCCCGACAGTCAACACGCAGTTGACCGGACGTCACTCCTTTGACCGCGACTTCTTTGACTGGAGTGCCGGATATGCCTTCGCACAAAGAAATCTGCCTGATCGCAGGCTTATTCAACGGACCGACCGCACCGAGCAGACAATGGGAATTTATCGTATAAGTCGGGAATTTACACGGCTTGACGAACACACGGCATCCCTTTCTGCCAACTACCGTCATGAATTTGACTTCGGAAATGTGAAACCGACTTTGAAAGCCGGAGGATATGGCGAGTACCGTACACGCACCTATCGTACACGACAGTTTCAATATGGCTGGAAACCTAACAACACATTGCCCGACGGTTTTATGTTCGACCCCGATGTGCAGGACAATGTGCTGGTGGACGGAAACTACGGACCTGATAAGCTTTACATATACGAAGAGGTCAATTTCCTGAACAATTATAATGCCGGTCAGCGACTCGGAGCGGCCTATCTCGGATTTAACATTCCTTGGAAACAATTCGATGTTTATGCAGGCGTAAGATATGAGTATTGCCGACAGATTCTGGAAATGAACACACGTCAGTACGAAGAAAGCATTCAACGTACCAACTATGACTACTCGGATTTATTCCCATCGGTCAATATGACATATCATCTTACCGAAAAACAGCAACTGAGGGCGGCATACGGACGCTCGACAAACCGTCCTGAATTCCGCGAACTTTCCTCCTCGGTCTATTATGATTTCGACCTTGGCAGCAATGTGATGGGCAATCCGGATTTGGAAGCGGCCTATATAGACAATATTGACTTCAGATGGGAGTTGTATCCGTCAAAGGGCGAACAGATATCAGTTGCGCTGTTTTATAAGCACTTTTCAAATCCAATCGAGTGGACATACACGGTTTCCGGCGGTACGGATCTGGTATATTCCTTCGTCAATGCCAAGGGAGCTAATAATTACGGAATAGAGGTTGATATACGCAAAAGCCTTGATTTCATAGGACTCCGAGATTTTTCACTCTCCTTCAACGGAGCATTGATCAAAAGCAAGGTGCAATTTGCGGCAGGCTCCAACAACATAGACCGTCCGATGCAGGGGCAGTCTCCATATCTGATAAACACAGGCTTGTTCTACTCCAACAGCGATTATGGATGGAACGCTGCGCTCCTCTACAATTGCATCGGCAAGAGAATCATCGGTGTCGGCAACCGCTATGGCACCGCATCCGACGGCACGGCACGAAACATCCCCAACTCATACGAGATGCCGCGCCACAGCCTTGACCTCTCGGTCGCAAAGAAATTCGGCAAATTCAATGTAAAATTTGCAATACGCGACATTCTTGCAAGCCGATATATGTTCAAACAGATGGAAGAGGTAGTACAGAATGGTAAAGAGAGAACAATAGAGGAAGTTACTCGAACATATAAACCCGGACGTAGTTTCAACATAACAATAGGATACAGTTTCTAATCAACCAATAGAATACAGTTTCTAATCAATTCTTTAGAGAGTATGAAAATCAACTTTAAGCAGACAGGCAAAAGCCTTATAGCGGCTTTAGCCCTCGGAGCGGCCATGACAATGGTGTCGTGCTCGTCAAACGATGAACCCAATCCCACGCCGAAGGACCCAGAAGTGACCTACAAGGGCAACGTGGCATACTCGGCCGGCATCCTTTTCAATGAAGGAAAGGAACTGGGAAATGGAACGCAGAACTTCCATTTCACCGGTGATGTCACCCTTGAAAAAGGGACATACCTGCTGAAAGGCTGGGTATATGTTGATGCCGGAGCCAAGCTCCGCATCCCGGCCGGCACAGTCATCAAAGGCGACAAGAAGACAATGGCATCACTTATTGTGGAGCCCGGCGGATATGTCGAAATGCAAGGCACCAAGGACGCACCGATAGTGATGACCTCCGCACAAGCTCCCGGCCAAAGAAGACCCGGCGACTGGGGCGGTCTGATAATTTGTGGCAAAGCCCACAACAACCAGAAAACCATGCAGATCGAGGGTGGACCGACCACAATCCACGGAGGCGATAACGACAATGACAACTCCGGCATATATCAATATGTGCGAATTGAGTTCGCAGGCTATCCCTTTGACACGGACAAGGAGATCAACGGCATCACACTCGGCTCGGTAGGCCGTGGAACAACCATTGACCATATTCAGGTGTCGTACTCCAATGACGATTCCTTTGAATGGTTCGGCGGTTCGGTGGACTGCAAGTATCTTGTAGCATACAAGGGATGGGACGATGAGTTTGACACAGACAATGGTTTCAACGGTAATGTCGAATACTGTCTGTCTATCCGTGATCCGCGCATTGCAGACACATCGCAGAGCAATGGTTTCGAGAGCGACAACAACGCCTCCGGAGCTGAAACGACACCGTTTACTTCCGCAAAATTCAAGCACGTCACCTTCATCGGCCCGATGACCGCTAAAAACAGCGATTTCCGCAACAATTCCGACTACATCACCGCAGGGGACGTATTCCCGGACAACGGCTCCAAGCTCGGCAAATTCCAGTCGGCAATACAGATCCGTCGTGGCAGCAAGCTGAATGCAGAGAACCTTCTCGCCGTAGGCTATCCAATCGGACTGATTGTTGACGGACAAAAAGGCAATACCGTGTCGTACGCCAAGAAGGGCGAATTCCGTCTTGACAATATAATATTCGCCGGTATGGGAGTTGTCGGTTCTGACAAGAATAAAGAATATGAGGATTATTTCTTTGATTATGCCACAGAAACCGAAGACAGGACAAAAGAATCATTCTCCCACACGTTCTTCCTGTCCAACCCCAACAACAAAGTCATGACAGAGGCTGCCCTCAATCTCACAGACCCGATGAAGACCGGTCAAAACTATTGCCCTGCAACGGAATTGTCTGACGGCAAGGGCGGATACATAGGAGCTTTCAAGGACCAGTCTGACAACTGGCTCGAGGGATGGACCAACTTCGACCCGCAAAACACTCAATATTAAACAACTCCATAAGATAAGAATTATCTTAGCTTACATAGAAGAGCAGTCGTTCACTTTTATTGAACGACTGCTTTTTTTATTATTGCTGTACGATAAACTCAGTCTATATAAGCCAAAAAGAGAGATGAAATAGGACTAAGATTTGGCGTATAGGTCAAATTGCAGGGTGATTTTGAGTAATAGGTGTTCAATGGGTCAAATTGCAGGGTGGATTATTGAGGGGAATTGATCCGAATTATATAACTTCGCGCTATGGTCTGAAGCGCAACGGGGCTCTGC
>DLLT01000050.1 GCA_002478045.1 Porphyromonadaceae bacterium UBA7555 | reverse complement strand
TGCTGCACGAAAACGCTCAAATTCTTGATACTGTCTTTGTTTTGTTTGTTGGTGACTGCGCAGAGTGTTTTGTGTGCGTTTGCTGATTTTTCAAACAGTAGTATGTTTGTGTCAACGGTGGCACTTTCGAAAACCTTTACGCCGGCAAAATCTACGAGTAGTAGAGGATTTGTATTCTTGGCTAAGAAGCCGCGTGTTTTTTCTCCATAACCGGCGCGCATCCATTTGTTGGATGTTATATAGCAAAGATGTCCATTCTGTTTCAATAGCTGGTGGCCACGTTCGTAGAACAGACAATAGATGTCGCCCGTGCGTGCAAAAGTCTGATATTGGCAATCGGCATATAGCTTGGCTAACTCGCCGCCATTGTTTTGCAACTGTATGTAAGGAGGATTTCCTATGACAATGTCAAAGCCGTCGGTTATACCAAACATCCATTCCGGGTCAAAGAATCCGGCAACAGCGTTCTGGTCATAGGGATTCCATTCAGACAACTGTTTGGCGTCTTCCGGGGCGAAGAACTTGTCTTCTGCAAGAAGTTGTGCCAGTTTTTCGCGAAGTTGTCCGTCTATTTCGCGAAGCTTGGATTTGCGGTAGGCAGTCTTTGCAGAGAAGTGTTCGTGTCTGATTTTGGTGAGTTCCTGCTTTGTCTGTTCAATCTCAATATTCTCGAATAAGCTGAGCTGTGCCGGACGTTTCTTCTTTGCAATCAAAGAGTTTGCGGCAACGAACTTTGTCTCTAAGTTAGGGAGTGTAGGTATGCCGAAGTTTGGCTTGGTCGAATCCTTTGTGCAGTCGCAGATGAGGGATATGAAGAAGCGAAGCTTTGTTATCTGAACAGCAATGCATTGGATGTCGCTGCCATAGATGCAGTTTTCAATTATTGTTAGTTTGGTGCTATATGTGTTGTTCGATGGATTTATACGGCATAATAGGTCAATCATACGGTTCAGCAATCCCATAGGGAATGCACCTGAGCCACAGGCCGGATCGAGAATTTTGATTGCCTTGAGTTTGTTTTCTATAATTTGATAATTAGACGTTTTGTCTTTATCGTATACAAAGTCCGGAGAGAACAACGAGCGAACGAAATCGGTATCGCCCAAATAAGCAATCAAGCTTTCGTCTACCATATAGTTGACAATTTCACGTGGGGTGTAGAATGAACCGCTTTGTTTTCGTGCTGTCTCCTGCGTTTCAGGATTGTATACACCAAGAAGGTTTTCAAAAACCTTGCCTAACAATTCGGGGTCAAGTGCCACTTGTTGTTCTTCAGGCGTGTTTTCCTCTATAGTGAAATTGTATCGGTTTAGGATTGAGATAAGCCCTTCCTCCGGCTCGAAGAAAAGAATGTTGGGAACGATAGCACGATTGCGATAGCGACCATCGGCAAACTTTCTGTCGTTGCGGCTGAACCCATCATAGTTGTAAGCACGTTCCACCCCGTCTATTTGTTTAGTCTTATCAAGACATTCAAAAAGGCCGCCGTTTAGGAACGGTACTCCGGCAAATAGTTTTATGACCTCGTCTTCGCTTATATTGAACATTTCGGCATAGCGGTATAAGGTCTTAATATCTCGGTTAACACTTGTAGCAAACTTACGCTTATTACCTTGCTCGTCTTCGATAGCTCGGTTAAGGGTGGCAAAGAACAAGTTCTGAAGAATTGCATTGTAGAAATTACCTATACTTTTACTTTCGGGGTCAAAGTCTTTCAGAATTTTCTCAAGATAGTCAACGTCGAATATTTCGTTAGGCACAAGACCTTTTTGTTTGATAAACCAAACGAACATAATACGTGTAATCATGCGTATTATCTTTGTCTCAATGTCCTCGCGATCATCATCTTCGATAGATGTATTGTTCGGGAAAAATACACCTGAAGCAGGGTCTATGGCCCATTGATACCAGCCATATAGATCTTTGTAGAACTGCTTGGTAAGGACATCGACAGAGAAAGCTGCGGTGACATCGCTAAGAGCCCGTTTGCTATTCTTTAAAGCACCGAATTGCTCGATTGCTGTACGGCAACCACGTCCTTCGCCTAATAAATACGTGTAGCGCTTTGTGTCAGTCGTTATTTTCTCGTACTCGCCGTTCTTGTTAAATCCCCAGGTCTCACTAACGTAAGAGAAGCGCAATACGCTTTCTCCCTTACGGTAGCAGAACATAAATGCACCGGCGTACCCAGAGTCGCGCCAGTCTTTTGTTAGCATATCCCGTATGCCACGGCGATTGCGGGCGATGTCCACATTATCTGCGAGTTCCACCTCGTATACAGCAAGGGATTCTCCATCGGAAAGAGAAATATTTCCAAGGAATATTGCGCTCTTTGCGAGACGGCTGTTCACTTCAACTTCACCGACACTGGTGAAGAATTTGACGTTGTTGTGGAATATATCGCGAAGCAGATCTTGCCAGTCTTTACGATTATACTTTGCCTCTATTATTTTTTTATAGTCCATGATGATTATTCTCTAAATGATTCTGATAGGATTATTTCGGCATTAGTCTCTTGCCGGTCGCTTTCAGACTCTTGTGCCATATAGTATGCGGCGTATTTTTTTGCCATTTCAATGATTTCGTCCAGTGCCTCGTCGTGTGTCATCCGAGCCTTGCCATTTGTACGGCGCAAATCTTTTTGTATGCGTTGTAACCGCTTAGGTATGTATGTGATGACGCCGCGTTCGGCTAATGACTTTAGCTGAACTACTTTAGTATATATCTCTGTATCATCTATTTCTCTGAGGAAGCTGTTTAGAAGGCTGACTGCGGTGCTGACCTGTACGCCAAGAGACGTTTTTGCTTCCTGTGGTGTTTCCTGTGTGCGCAGTTCTTCATCTCTGATGGCACGGAATTTTTGCAATGCCATATTGACATGTTCGTGATGCTGCTCAATCCTTTCCACGGGCTGTTCCTCTTTTGACGCTTTGAAATATCTAAGTGCGTCAACAACGGATAGCTCTTTTGCCGTTTCAGATACAAGGAAGAACATCTTTCGGAAATTAGTTTTGAGGAACACAAGTGTGTCTCCTGATAGGGTGACACCGTCTATGTTTCGTGGCTCTCGCCCTGTACGACTGCGCAAAGATAGTTTGGCTATGCGGTTGTATTCCCTGCGGTCGGTCGTGTATAGAGCTCGAAGTTCTTCATAGAATGGTAGTTCTTGGTTGACGTCTTCTTTCTGACGTTTTATTCCTTCATCGAATAGCTTTGTAAGGTCCCAGTCAAGTACTTCTTCGGTGGAATAAATCTGGTTGTCTTCGCCAAAAGTCGAATGAAATGATTGGATTTTGCTTAGCGCTATTTGAGTGAGATTTATTTCCCTATTCCCTTCACGTGATGGATAGAACACATAGTTGTATATGTGCTTTGACGATGAACCGATACGGTTGATACGTCCAATGCGTTGCATCAATCGAGTGCTGTTCCATGGCGTATCGTAATTCACAATAACGTTGGCTCGATGTAGATTGATTCCTTCTGCCAAAACGTCTGTTGTGAGTATAATATTGTAGTCGTTTAGCTTTGGACTGTAGTTTGCATCGAAATTCTCTCGAATTGTTTTGAATAAACTATTACGGTTTTCCGCAGAAACAACGAGTACATCTTTTCGATTTATGCGCCTTTCAAGATACTTTACAGTGTCAACTGATTCGGAGAATACCACAAGCTTTTGTCCCGGATTTTTTTCGGTCTTAAAAAGCTCGTGCTTGAGTAGTTCGTTGAATTTCGCAAATTTGGAGTCATCAGCATCGGAGATATTCTCCCAAGCTTTATATAAGTCTTCGAGAATCGTTTGATCTTTTTGGAGCATGTCGAGGTATCCGTCCTTGAAATCTGATGCCTTGAATACCTTGTTTTTGGGATTGTCCTCTGCTTTTGTATTCAATTTAGCTTCGATTTCTTCATCAGAAACCCCGGACTCCAGTAAGTTGTTGATGTCAAGATCGGGAGCAATGAAGACCTTGTCACGATTGAACATGTCAATCATGTTTTGGTTGGCTTGCCGGAAATTATTTAATGACTTTTGAAAAGCGTAGAAACTACTCTCCAATCGTTTTACTAACCCATTTTTGCGAATGCCGGCCAAACTGCGGCTTATCAACTCTGCGTTGTCGTACAAACCTTTAGAAACTTCGGGCTTTAGATATGCAATTGCTTGATAGCGTGCATAGGTAAGTTCTTTGTCGAGGATTTTCATCGCATTCTCAAACAAATTAGCCAGATGCTCATTCAGCTCATACCTATTCTCTATTGGTCGCTCAACCTTTGGAAAACAGCCGATGTCTTTATTGTAGCGTGCCACATTTTCGATGTCAGTGCGTGTGCGTCGGACTGTTAGAGGTTTTATAATCCTGTCACGGACACGTTCTGCTAATATTTTGAATTGCGGTAAGCTGGAATCAGGGTCTTTCCTTAACCGTTGGAATTTCTTAATTAGCGGAGCAAAGAAGGCCGTAAGATTTGAGACTCCATCAATTGTGCAGCGGCGTGGGTCTTGGAAAAGTAGGATTTCGGTATAAATGTCTGCAGGGGTATTGTTCATCGGTGTTGCCGAAATCAACATAACTTTTTTCTTGTAGCCTGGAATATTGCCGGTCTCAATGCGTGGCATTTTGCATATTTCTTGTAATTGCTCAAAACCCTTAGTAGTGTGCGACCTGAATTTATGGGCTTCGTCAACCAAGATAAGGTCAAACTCATCTGCGTTCCAATAGTTGTAGTTATCTTCGTCAAGAATGTTGGCTAAACTACCATTAGTGATGAAGTTCGCATATTTGTCTATGCCGAAGTCTTTGAATGTCGCTTTCCAGTTTTGTTCTACTGCCGGAGGGTATACAACAAGTATTTTTGTGTTGTCTCGTCCATTTTCGATCAAGAACTTTTTTGCTATCATGGTGGCAACAACTGTTTTGCCAAGGCCGACCACGTCTGCGAGGAAAAAACCATCATAATGGATGAGCTTCTGATAACCTTCAACAACAGCATCCATCTGATAGTCGTATTTTGTATACCCTTTTGGCATATCGAACGGGTCGTTGTCATTGGTTGCTAATACCCTATCGGAGAAAAACTCCATTAACATTTTGATGTAAATGTCGTAGGGTGTTGCATCACCATTTAGATAAGTTCTGGTTATAGAACCTTTTATGTCCTCGGATGTTATGATGCATCCTTCGGCCTCTTCCCATATTTGTTCGAATTCGTCTTTGGCAAACTTCACGTCGTCAAATCGGCTCAGTTTAACGTTGAATTCGTATTGTTTATCTTCTGAGACTCCTAATCCGTATCCGGACAGATTACTTGACCCTGTAATAGCGATGCCTTGTGAGTATTGATTGAAGTTTTCCGGATATAAGACATACAGCTTTGCGTGGATTTGCCTTGATGGGTGGGCGCGAAGCTCAAGCTTGCCATTGATTATGTCTTCAAGCATTTGGAAAATCCCGTCTTCAACATCTTTAGAATAATGGGATTGTTCGATGTCTTTGCGGATTTTGCGTAAACAGTCGACCTTAACCTCACTCTCTGCGCCAAAGAAAATATGTCCCGAGTTTGCAGCTTGTGATATATATTTATCTACATTAATACCAATAAGTATGCGAACTCTATTTAGATTGTCAAGTAATGGGCGTAATGCGAAATATCCTGAGGCACGCAAAAAACCGACAACGGCATCGATGTTTTTGATGAGATTATTATGCTGCAATATACCCTCAAATTCCTTTATGAGAGTATTGCCATTCTTATTTGTAAAGAAATTGGTGGACGTATTGATGTTGTCCTTCATGTCTGAGCAGGTGTTTGTGCTATCCATAAACGAAGTCTGTTTCAAAAGACAAAGTTAGTGATTAATTTGAATAAAACACTAGAATAATAAAAATAGTTGAATTATGTGGTCTGTTATGGCTATGTGGTTATGATAGTGTGAAGCAGGCGGAGATAAGGCTGATGGGCTGGCGGGCATGGGAGGTCAGGGGACGATTTCGAGGGGGTTGCCGTCGGGGTCGGCGATGGTGGCGAGGAGGGTGCCGGAGGGTGTGTGCTGCGGCCGGCGGAGGATGGTCACGCCGGCGGCTTGCAGGTGTTGGATGAGGGCATTGACAGCGTCTTCGCTGCCGACCGAAAATGCCAGGTGTGCGTATCCGCTGGGTGGGGTACCGGTTTGTCCGCATGGCGGGGTGGCGGGTCGCTCGCCGGATTGGACATCGGCTTGTCCGAGAGGTGGGGTGAGCGGTTGGTCGGTGGGTCGGGGCTTTTGCATCAGTTCGATGCGGGCGCCGCCGTCGGGCGAGTGCATAAATATGATGCGTGCGCCGGTGGAGCCGGTGATTTCCGTTTCGGCTTCCATGCCGAAGTATGTGTTGTAGAATTGGCGCAGGCGGTCGGTGTCGGCAGTGGTTATTGCGATATGTTCGATGGTCATGGCTGTGATGTTTGATGTCGGACACGGCTGTGTGCCGCGGCATCACAAAGGTACGCACATTCGTCGGATTGTGTGGGTGGTATGTCCGAAAAAAGTGCAGGCGGAACGTGTGATCGTGAAAGATCGCGCGTTCCGCCTGCGGTTTAGATTCGCTTTTGAATTGATAGCCTGGGATTTGCGTCCGGTCGGATGTTCCTATGCCGAAAGGTAGGCAAAGCCGACCGGGTGCTTGTTTGACTGGAAAAAGTGTGTGTTTAGCAAATTATGGCGAGAATGTCTTCGACTATTTGCTCGTCGAGCAGGCGGTTGTCGGAGAGTAGCTGCTGCAGGTTGTAGCGGTCGTACAGGTCTTTCTTGACGCCGCCGACGAGGACTTTCATGTCCGAGGTGCCGTAGTATGATGCGATGCGCTCGCCGAATCCGCCGTCTTTGCAGCCATCTTCGAGGGTGACTACGAGGTGGTGTTCGGCCTTGAGCGAGTCGAGCGTCTCGGCATCGACGGCATTGAGATAGCGGGGGTTGATGAGTGTGGCGTTGATGCCTTTGGATGCAAGGATATCGGCCACTCGTTCGCCTTTTTGGTAGAATGACCCGGCAGCGATGATGGCTACTTGGCTACCGTGGCGCGTGATTTTGTATTGCGGCGTATAGCCGTACTCGGTGTCTACGGGTTCGGACGTGTGGTTTACGCCGTTGGAGGGTACGCGGATGGCTACTGGTTTCTTGTCCTGGTCGATGGCCCAGCGTAGCATGGCAAAGTATTCTTCGCATGTCGTCGGGGCCAGGTAGGTGAGGTTGGGGATGCTGCACAGCATTGGGATGTCGAACAGACAGATGTGTGTGATGTCGTTCATTGAGGCTGTTCCGCCTCCGGCAACGTTGATTACGGCCGGATTGGAATTGATGCAGATGTCTTGTGCGATTTGGTCGTAAGTGCGTTGGATGAATGTGCTGTAGACTGTCCATACGGGGTGCAGTCCGCCTTTGGCCATACCGGAGATCATAGCGGCGGCTTGTTCCTCGGCTATTCCTACATCTACGTGTTGTGCTCCGGCTTCGCGGCGCTTGGCCGGGGTAAATCCGGCGGCTGCAGGGGTGCCGGCGGTCACGGCGACGAGTGTTTTGTCCCGTTTCATCTCGCGCAGCATCCAGTCGCTGTAGAGCTGTTCGTAGCTTTCGCCGGTGGGGGGATTGAGCAGGCTGCCGTCGGCAAGATTGAAGGGCATGGAGTAGTGCCAGGCTTCCTTATTTTCCACTGCTGGAGTGTATCCGTGGCCTTTTTCGGTGTGGATGTGTACTATGGTGGGGCGCTTGGTGCCTTTGACTTTCTTGAAAGTTTCGATGAGCTTGGGAATATCGTTGCCTTCTTCGAGGTAGTAGTAGTCGAAGCCCCAGGCTTTGAACCAGTTGTGCTCGTATTGCCCATTGCTTTGGCGTAGTGCGCGGAGATTTTTGTAGATGCCGCCGTGGTTTTCGGCTATGGACATTTCGTTGTCGTTGACTACGATAATGATACCCGTGCCCAATTCGGAGGCTTCGTCGAGGCCCTCGAAGGCTTCGCCGCCCGAGAGGGAGCCGTCGCCGATGACGGCGATGATGTTTTCGTCCGTACCTTTGATGTCGCGAGCCTTCTGGAGACCGGTGGCCAGGCTGATGGAGGTGGAGGTGTGTCCGACTTCAAAGTTGTCGTACACCGGGCTTTCGGCGGGCGACGAGTAACCGGAGATGGCGTTCATTTCATCGACATTGCCTAAGAAGCCTTCTGCACGGCCTGTCAGAATCTTGTGCGGATAGCTCTGGTGGCTGACGTCGAACACCAGTTTGTCTTTGGGTGCGTCAAAGACGTAGTGGAGTGCCACGGTGGCTTCTACGAATCCGAGGTTTGGACCTACGTGTCCGCCGTGTTTGCTTACACGATTCAACACTGCCCGGCGTGTTTCGTCGGCAACTGTTTTGAGCGCTTCGATGTCCAGCTTCTTCAAGTCGGCCGGAGATTTTATTTTTTCGATATACATAGTGTTTGTTTATTTCGTTAGTCTTTTCTCGTTTGATGTTTGCGCAGTCGGCACATCATTTATACGCTGCAAAGTTACGTCTGTTTCCCGGCTATGTCCATACCTGAAAATGCGCAAAAGTTACCTTTTTTCCGCTTGCTTTTCCGAGAAACACCAAAAACGGGGCGTATAACATTTCTGCTATGCGTCCCGTTTCTGTTATCATCTTATGCGGTTGATACTTGTGATGATATGGGGTGTGTTACACTTAGCGCGGTTGATGCGCGGTGAGCAACGATTACTTCACTTCTTCGAAGTCTACATCGGAGACGTTGTGGTCGTCACCCGAGTTGTTGGAAGCGCCGGCACCGGCGTTAGCGTTGGACTGAGCTTGTTGTGCCTGCTGAGCCTGAGCCTGAGCGTTGTAGATGTCTTGCTGTGCGGCCTGGAAAGCGGCTTCAACTTCCTTGATGGCTGCGTCACAAGCGGCTACGTCTTGGCTCTTGTGAGCGTCTTTCAGTTTGTTGAGGGCGCTTTCGATGGCGGCCTTCTTGTCGGCGGGAATCTTGTCGCCGAGGTCGCTAAGGCTCTTTTCGGACTGGAAGATGATGGCATCGGCCTGATTGAGTTTGTCAATGCGCTCTTTTTCTTTGGCATCGGCATCGGCGTTGGCGGTAGCTTCGTCTTTCATACGCTGGATTTCGGCGTCGGTCAAGCCGCTGGAAGCTTCGATACGTATGCTCTGCTCTTTACCAGTGGCTTTGTCCTTGGCGGTAACGTTGAGTATACCGTTGGCATCGATCTCGAAAGTAACTTCGATCTGAGGTATGCCGCGAGGAGCGGGAGCAATGCCGTCGAGGTGGAATTTGCCGATGAGTTTGTCGTCTTTAGCCATGGGGCGTTCGCCCTGCAGGACGTTGATTTCGACCGAAGGCTGGTTGTCGGCTGCGGTGGAGAATACCTGGCTCTTACGGGTAGGTATTGTGGTGTTGGCATCAATGAGTTTGGTCATTACGCCACCGAGGGTCTCAAGACCTACGCTCAAGGGCACTACATCGAGGAGCAGTACGTCCTTGACATCGCCACTGAGCACACCGCCTTGGATGGCAGCACCTACTGCTACGACTTCGTCGGGGTTGACGCCCTTGTTGGGAGTCTTGCCGAAGAATTTCTCGACAATCTGCTGTACGGCAGGTATACGTGTCGAACCACCTACGAGGATGACTTCGTCAATGTCTTTGGCTGTTAAGCCGGCGTCTTGGAGAGCTTGACGGCAGGGGCCGAGGGTGGCGTTGATCAAGCTGTCGGCCAATTGCTCGAATTTGGCACGTGTCAGTGTCTTAACGAGGTGTTTGGGCACTCCGTTGACGGGCATAATGTACGGCAGGTTGATTTCGGTGCTCGTGGTGCTGGAAAGCTCGATTTTGGCTTTTTCGGCAGCCTCTTTCAAGCGCTGCAGTGCCATAGGATCCTGACGCAGGTCTACGCCTTCGTCTTTCTGGAATTCGTCGGCAAGCCAGTCGATGATGACATGGTCAAAGTCGTCGCCGCCCAGATGGGTATCGCCGTTGGTAGACTTAACTTCGAATACGCCGTCACCCAATTCGAGGATGGATATATCGAATGTACCGCCACCGAGGTCGAATACGGCAATCTTTTGATCTTTCTTGGACTTGTCAAGGCCGTATGCAAGAGCTGCGGCGGTAGGCTCGTTGACGATACGTTTTACGGTAAGGCCTGCGATTTCGCCGGCTTCCTTGGTGGCTTGACGTTGGCTGTCGTTGAAGTAGGCAGGTACGGTGATGACGGCTTCCGTAACGGTTTGTCCGAGATAGTCTTCGGCGGTTTTCTTCATCTTTTGAAGGATCATTGCCGAGATTTCCTGTGGCGTGTACTGACGACCGTCTATATCGATTCGGGGCGTGTTGTTGTCGCCGCGAACCACTTTGTAGGGCACGCGCTCAATCTCTTTCTGCACTTGGTCATAGGTCTCGCCCATGAAGCGCTTGATGGAGTAGATGGTGCGTTTGGGGTTGGTGATGGCTTGACGCTTGGCAGGGTCACCTACTTTGCGCTCGCCGCCATCGACGAATGCTACTACCGAAGGAGTTGTGTTGCGACCTTCGCTGTTAGGTATCACTACGGGGTCTTTGCCTTCGAGAACGGCTACACATGAATTAGTTGTGCCGAGGTCTATACCAATAATCTTTCCCATGATTGTTTCTGTTTTAGCTGTTTATATTTGTTTTTTTATTTTTTCGTTTATCTGTACCGATGTGCCTTATGTGCCTTGCGGCATCGGGCAATCGGTGCCTTGCGCTGTCTGCCGTGGAGCTTCAAGCGCTTGACGCTTACTGTATATACAAATGATGTGCCAAAACACAGTATAGGGGACATTGTGCTGATAATCAACGTAAAACAGGGTATTATGATGGCTGCGCATTACTGACAACCGGACACTGACACGCTGTCACTTGCCGCTGTCATATATGGCTTGAGCTACGGCAGCAATCTGTGCTGGGGTGGTGCCGCAACATCCGCCGATGATGCGTGCCAAGTCTTCGGCGATGATTGTGCGTGCCATCTGTCCGAAGTCTCGCGCTGTGGCCGGGTAGCGGCCGGCACTGTCGGGCAACCCGGCACATGGATAGGCTATGGCGGGGTAGGGGGACAGCGTTTTAAGCTTTCGCAATAGTTGAACAAAGCCTTGCGGACCATTGCAACAGTTGAGGCCTACGGCTAAGGGCGAAGCTACGGCCACGACGTCCAATAGGTCCTCGAAACGGCCGCCGGTGGGCAGGGTTGCGTTGTCGTTGACCGTTGCACTGAAGACGGTACATATATTTATTATAATGAGATGCGATACGTGCCGCCGCCCTAGCCACGATGCGCGTACCGGCGATGTCGTAGCAACTCTCGGCCAGCAGAAAATCAATCCCGCTCTCGGCCAAGGCGGCCATCTGCGCCTGGCATGCGTCCATCCATTCGTCGGCACTGTCGCTCGGTCGGGGACATATCGGAGTCACTACTCCGGCGACATACCGCCTGTATCCGTCGCGTGCGGTTGCACGTCGCGTGCATTGACATGCCAAATCAGCGGCCGTGCGGTTGATAACCTCGGCCGTGCGGTCGGGATGATCAATGAGGTATCGCCTTTTGAGAGTAAAGGCGTTTGTGGGGGCAGCGGCGTAGTTCCG
>DLLT01000017.1 GCA_002478045.1 Porphyromonadaceae bacterium UBA7555 | reverse complement strand
CGGTACGATACGCGATATTGGTTTCGGTGGCGGCGAGGCGGCGTGCGTTCATATAGCTGCTGCGGTACACTCCACGTCCCGGATGGAACTCTTTTGCCGCTTGTGATAATTTGAGCAGGCCGTGCTCGTCTCGCACTCGGCGGAATAGCTTATCGGGATGCTGCAAATATTGGCGCAGGTCGCGCGTCATGGCTGCGGCGCTCTTGCCCGAACGGATGCCGAGGTCGAGCCCCAGTTCGATTTCGTTCTTGAAGGCTTCCGTGTAACGCCACACGCGGTCGGATAAGCCGAGGCCTTGCGTCTTGCGTGCGAGGAACGCTTTGAGCGAAGATGCGTGGCACAAATTCGCACATACTCGACAAATGGGTGTGCTTTAATTAAAATAAAATTACTAACTTCGTGGTGGCAAAAAGTACTTATTCGTGTGTGTCAGACAGTATTCGGCTGCGCTCGTTTCATTATACTCTTTTGCATAAATTAGATGATGGGGTGCTATAGTGCGCTCCAATAAAAAATAGATATATCATTACAGCCAATGGATTCCAATCAACTGCCGCAAGACCCGGCGATACTGATGAGTTATATAAACACCATGTTGCGCGACCATTATACCTCGCTTGACGAGCTATGCGAAGACCTCGGCATAGACCGCGAGGAGCTTGTAGCGAAGCTCGCACAGGCCGGATTTGAGTATAATGCCTCGCTCAATAAATTCTGGTAAATATGAGCGATACACGTACGGATATTCCGGACTACTTGGTACAACTCAACGAACAACAGCGAGCCGCCGTCCTCTATACCGATGGGCCGCAATTGGTCATTGCCGGCGCCGGTTCGGGCAAGACCCGTGTGCTGGCTTATAAGATTGTGCATCTACTGGCCCACGGATACGAGCCATGGCGCATAATGGCGCTCACGTTCACCAATAAGGCTGCGCGTGAGATGCGCGAACGCATCACATCCTTGGTCGGCGCCAAAGCCGCATCACGCATACTTATGGGTACTTTCCATTCCGTATTTGCACGTATGCTGCGCTCCAACGCCAAACTACTGGGACTTAATAGCAATTATACTATTTATGATGCCGCCGATAGTCGCAATCTGGTCAAGACCATCATCAAGACTATGAATCTTGACGAAAAAGTCTACAAGCCGCAATCTGTGGCTGCCGTAATATCCAACGCCAAGAATGATATGCTTTCGCCCGAGCAGTATATCGCTGATGCCGGGATACAGCGCGCCAACGCCGTTCGTAATATGCCGCATTTAGGTGAAATTTATGCGGCATATTGTGCGCGGTGTCGTCGTGCCGATGCCCTCGACTTTGATGACTTGCTATACTATACCAATATACTGTTGCGCGATCACCCTGATGTACGACGTCATTATCAAGAGTTCTATCGTTACATACTTGTAGACGAGTATCAGGATACTAACTTCGCGCAGCATATGATTGTGTCGCAACTGTGTCCCGACAATCCCGGGCTATGTGTAGTGGGTGATGATGCACAGAGTATATACTCGTTCCGTGGTGCCAATATCTCCAATATACTCAACCTGCAACGTACTTTCCCCACCATCAAGACTTTCAAATTGGAGCGCAACTATCGTTCCAGCCAAAATATCATTAATGCCGCAGGAAGCCTGATTGCCAAAAACAAGATGCAGATACCCAAGAACGTTTATTCCGAAAACGGATTAGGGGCACGCATCGAGGTGGTGCGCAGTTACAGCGACTATGAGGAAAGCTTTTTGGTGACCAATAGGATTTCTCAGCTCAAGATGTCCTCGGGCGACTCATACGAAGATTTTGCCATACTTTATCGTACAAACGCTCAAAGCCGTATACTTGAGGAATCCCTACGCAAACGCAACATCCCATACCGCATCTACGGCGGTCTATCCTTCTACCAACGTAAGGAAGTCAAGGACGCCTTGGCATATTTCCGCCTGGCCATGAACCCCGATGATGAAGAATCGTTGAAACGAGTCATCAACTTTCCGGCACGCGGCATAGGAGACACTACTCTCAAGAAGATTCTGGCGGCTGCTGCCGCGCCCGAAGTGTCTTTATGGACCGTAGTCAAGGCCCCCCTTCAATACGGCCTCAAGATTAATGCCGGTACGCAGCGTCGTTTACGCGCCTTTGAGGACATCGTTACCGAGCTTAATGATATGGTGGCCACCGGTGCCACAGCCGACGCCATATCCGAGAATATGCTTCGGCTGACACATATGATGGACGAGTACAAGAACGATAATACCCCCGAAAGCATCACCAAGCGCGAGAACCTCGAGGAACTCACCAACGATGTCAAGACATTCGTACAAGCCCAACAAGAACAAGGACTTGGCGAGGGTACCATGCCTGAGTACTTGGCTCAAGCATCACTGGCAACGGATGCCGATACCGCCGAGGCAGATGCAGACACCCCCAAAGTGACGCTTATGACAATACATGCCGCCAAAGGTCTGGAGTATGGGAACGTATTCGTGGTGGGTGTGGAAGACGACCTCCTGCCATCGATGATGAGCAAAGACTCGCCGGCCGCCATAGAGGAAGAGCGCCGCTTGCTCTATGTGGCTATTACTCGTGCCAAACGATATTGTATGCTCTCGTACGCCACCTCGCGCTTTCGTAACGGCATGACGGAATTTACCTCTCCCTCGCCATTCCTCAATGATATTGATTCCAAGTACCTATGCTTCCCCTCCGGATCGGAGATAGCCGAGAGTGGCCGTATACAACCACAACACACAAAGACATGGCTCACCCGTAAGCCACCGATGACCATCAAGCAGCCGGCGACCTCGAAAAGCACGCCAGACGAATCCACATTCCAAGCCTCGCAGCTCTCCGTCGGTATGAATATACGACATAGTCGTTTCGGTAAAGGAACAATTACCGAAATAGACGGTAACAACCCCGGTGGAGCACGCATAAAAGTGCGCTTCGACACAGGCGAAACCAAGACCCTGATGCTGGCTTTTGCTCGCTTCACCTTACTTTAAGCGTTACTTGATATAATACACGACAATAGATTATAATAAAAGTGTTTTAAGAAAAAGTAATATTAGCCGGAATAATTACAGTTATATATCCCAATGACCATAGACCAACTGCCCACACCCTTCTATATAGTCTACGAAGACCGTATACGCCGCAACCTCGAATTGATCGCTGATGTGGCTGCACGTGCCGATGTCGAAATCATTATGGCCTTTAAGGCCAACGCCCTATGGCGCACCTTCGACATAGTTCGAGAATACGGCTTCGGATGCACCGCAAGCAGTATCAACGAGCTACGCTTGGGACGCGAATACCTTACAGATAGAATTCATACCTACTCGCCGGCATATACAGACGACACCATTGACGAATATGCACACAAAAGCACGCATATAACCTTTAACTCGTTTAGCCAATGGGAACGCTATAGCGAGCGTTTGCGCGGTACGGGCGTCAGTGCGGGATTGCGAGTCAATCCCCATTGTTCGGTAATAGATACGGATTTATATAATCCGGCACTTCCAGGCAGTCGGTTCGGCGTCAGTGCCGCAGAAATCGGCGATACGCTTCCCGCCGGCATTGAGGGTCTGCACTTTCATGCCCTATGCGAGTCCACCTCTTATGACCTGGCCAAGGTTCTTGAGGCCTTTGAAAGCCAATTCGGACATCTTCTGTCGCAAGTCAAATGGGTCAATATGGGCGGCGGACACTTGATGACGCGTCAAGGCTATAACACGGAGCATCTGATACAGTTGCTCAAAGACTTCCATAGTCGCTATCCGCACCTGCAAGTAATACTCGAACCGGGCAGCGCCTTTATGTGGCGTACAGGCGATCTAATTAGTAGTGTTGTGGATGTAGTGAATCATGACGGCATCAATACCGCAATTATGGATGTTTCCTTTGCATGCCATATGCCCGATACGCTCGAAATGCCCTATCAGCCGATAGTTAGCGAAAGTGTGCCCGAGCAACCGGGACACACCATTGCCTACAGACTTGGAGGCAATTCGTGCCTAAGCGGTGATTTTATAGGCGACTGGTACTTTGTCAAACTGCTGCGACCCGGAATGCGTCTGACGTTTGAAGATATGAACCATTACACCAATGTCAAGACCACGATGTTCAACGGTATACAACACCCGGATATTGTCTTGTGCGATCGCGACAGCCAATGTCGATATCTTCGTCGCTACACATACGAGGATTACAAAAGCAGGATGTCATAAACGTTTATATCACAACCCGTAATATGGTGTAAATTCAAGCGATACTTTACGCGTATTCCTAATCTTACGCCAGATGTGTGACACTCCGAAGAATTATAAAAAACCAATAACAACAGCCTACAATGTTTTTTTCAGTCATTATTCCGGTATACAACCGTCCGGACGAAGTCCGCGACCTGCTTGACAGCCTGCTTGCGCAACGAGTCCGAAACTTTGAAGTAATTATAGTTGAGGACGGCTCGACGATGCCTTGCAGTAGGCAGTGTGACGAAGCACGTGCCGCCGGTCTTGATGTAAAGTACTTTTACAAAGACAATGAAGGCCGTTCGATAGCCCGTAACTACGGTATGGAGCACGCCAAAGGCGACTACTTCGTCTTTTTTGACAGCGATTGTGTGATTCCGCCCGAATATTTTGAGACCGTGTCCAAGGTCCTGGCCGAGCAGCCTACGGACTGTTACGGCGGACCTGATGCGGCACACTCGTCATTCACAACTACGCAGAAGGCTATAAATTACACGATGACCTCTTTCCTGACCACCGGCGGCATACGCGGCGGCAAAGTTGCCCTTGAAAAATTTACCCCGCGTACATTCAATATGGGTTTTTCGCGTCGGGTCTACGAGACTGTCGGCGGCTTCCGTGAGATGTTCTCCGAGGATATAGATATGAGCAAGCGCATAGCCCGCGCCGGATTTACGACATCTCTTATCGCCGATGCTCCCGTATGGCACAAGCGTAGAGTTGATTTCCGCAAATTCCTGCGTCAGGTATACGTCTTCGGTATGTCTCGCATTACACTCAAGCAGCTATATCCCGAGTCGCTTAAGGCCGTGCATACTCTCCCCGCAGTAGCCGTGCTGTTGGCCGTGATTATGGTTGTCCTTGCCATAACGATGTCGCCGTGGTGGCTTTTGCCCATAGGAGTATACCTCGTTGCCGTATTCGCTATGGCCTTGATTGCCACACATTCGGTTGTGATTGCGGCTAAGTCCGTACCTGCCGCCATCATTCAGCTTGGCGGCTATGGCACCGGATTCATACAAGCCTATATCTCCAAGATTATACTTCGTCGTGGGCGCGACGTTAACCGCGAAATCGAAATGCGTCGTGGAAAATAAAAAGACGAATACAATATTGATACGCGACCTTCCGTCCGAGCAGAAGCCGCGCGAAAAAGCTATTGCGCAGGGCTTTGATGCCCTGACAGATGCCGAGCTTATGGCGATAATATTCTCCACCGGCATCAAAGGTAAATCGGTACTCGAGCTCTCAGAGGACATCCTTAGAGACAATGAAGGACACCTATCAATGCTTACGCGTATGACGCCGCAGCAAATTATGAGCCGATACAAAGGTATAGGCCAGGCAAAGGCGGTGACGCTTTTGGCAGCTTTGCACTTGGGTGAGCGCTCGCGTGCCGATTGTGTCGAAAGGCAAAAAGAAAAGATATGCACCTCCGAGCTGGCTTTCCGTAAAATGGCGCCGGTGTTTCTCGGTCTCGACCACGAGGAATTTTGGTTGTTGCTGCTTAACAGGTCACTAATGCCGCTAAAAAGCGTGCGTCTTGGTGTGGGCGGCCTCAGTGCAACGGTCGTAGATGCAAAAGTGGCTGTGCGTGCCGCCCTCGATGCGTATGCTTCGGCCGTCATTATGTTTCACAATCACCCGTCCGGCAATACGATGCCGAGTGTGCAAGATGATGCCATTACACGCAAAATCAAAGATGCAATGACCCTCTTTGACATCAAGGTCAATGATCACCTTATAGTCACTGATGGCGGCTATTATTCATATCACGACAACGGTCGGATGCTTTGATAGAATCTCCGGCGGCGTGTCGTTAATGTCCATTGTCTTTGGCTTTGGAGGATTGCCCGGTACGTCTTTCAGAAATAGCCGATGATATGCAGTATCGAAGGTGTGAGGATGGCTGTGAAGATACCGTTAAGTGTCAGGCCTAGGCTGGCGAATGCGCCATAGCGATCGCTGACGCCGAAGGCTCTTGACGAGCCCACTGCATGCGCCGCCGTGCCCATTGAGAGGCCCTGTGCCATAGGGCTATGTACATGCGACCATCGCATTACTCCGAATCCGATAATCCCGCCGAAGATGCCGACACTGACTACCACGGCAGCTGTGAGCGAGGGAATACCGCCCAACGATCCGGTAACTTCCATAGCAATAGGTGTCGTAACCGATTTGGTAGCCAAAGACATAACTATTTCGTGTGACGCTCCGCACAAATCGGCCACTATCACTACCGAAATGATGCCGGAGATACATCCGGCGAGGGCTGATAAGGTGATGGGTAGCAATTGCTTCTTGACAGTGGACAATTGTTTGTATAGCGGGACACCAAGAGCCACAACGGCAGGCTTGAGCCAAAACTCAATGTACTTGCCGTATTGGTTATATGTATCATAGGGGATGTCGTAAGCCGTCAGAAAGACAATGATAAGGGCAATAGTCACCAGAATGGGACTGAATAAGGAGAAATGCGTTCGGCGCTGGATAAGCTGGGCCGACCCGTAAATGACAAAAGTCAGCGCCAAAAGAAAGTACGGATTATTAATGTATTCCATGACGCTGGTATTTGCGGACTAGTTGGTGTATCCATCCGGTGACAACGATTACTACGATAGTGCTTGCAGCCGATGCCACTAAGATAGGAAGTAGTTGCGCCTTGATGATGTCAAGATGAAGCATAAGAGCCACGCCCGGTGGGATAAAGAAGAACCCGAGGTTTTTTACCAAGAAATTGGAAATACCCTCAACCCAGCGTATTTTAATCCATTTTAATTGAAGACAGGCTGTCAGAAGAAGCATGCCTATGATGCTCGATGGCAATTTGATACCGGTGAGCCATACGATGAACTCTCCGATAGCAAGGAACCCGAAAATGATTCCGCATTGATAAACCATAACAAATCTTTTTATACCTAAAAACGGCTGCAAAGGTACGGTCTTTCCGCCGAACAGCCAAATCTGAGCAATAGTGCGCGTAAAAGAAGGCTCAGATAAATCACTTAAAAGCAGTGTGTTAGCTGTTGATTATGACGTCTGCAAAACAAAATGTAAACGATAGAACTCTCTGTATCGAAAACAAATGACGATTTGAGGCAAGTATTTGACAAGAAATGCGTAAATTTGCGTAGTCAAAGGTGGGGCATCCGCCCTTATCTGAATATTAAACATAAAATAAACAACACCATACCAGCACAATGAAAGCAGACGTACTTCTCGGGCTCCAATGGGGCGATGAAGGCAAAGGTAAAGTCGTAGATGTGCTCACGCCGCATTACGCCGCGGTGGCACGCTTCCAGGGCGGTCCCAATGCCGGACATACCCTCGAATTCGATGATAAGAAATTTGTATTGCGTTCAATACCGTCAGGAGTATTCCAAAAAGGCACAGTCAACGTTATAGGCAACGGCGTTGTACTTGATCCGGTGCTTTTTGCCGAAGAGGCGCGTGCACTTGAGCGCGATGGCGGCGTGGACCTGCATACATCCTTGCGCCTTTCGCGCAAGATGCACCTTATATTGCCCTCCCATCGTCTGCTTGATGCCGCCGGTGAGAACGCCAAGGGCGCTGCACGCATAGGTACCACCGGCAAGGGTATAGGTCCTACGTACACCGATAAGGCCGGACGTAACGGCCTACGCCTCGGTGATATCGATTACAATTTCGAGACCAAATACAATCGACTTAAGGTATCACACCTTGACCGATTGGCGCGTATGGGTGCACAGGTGGACACTGATGCTCTTGCCCGTAATGAAAAGGCTTGGATGGAGGCTCTCGAATATGTACGCACCTTCGAACTCATAGATAGCGAGTATTATGTCAACGAAGTGCTTGACAATGACGGCGCTGTATTATGTGAAGGTGCTCAGGGAACATTACTGGACGTTGACTTCGGATCTTATCCCTTTGTGACTTCAAGTAATACCGTGTGTGCAGGCGCATGCACCGGACTGGGCATAGCCCCGCGGCGCATAGGCGAGGTCTTCGGAATTTTCAAGGCCTATTGTACGCGTGTAGGCAGCGGTCCTTTCCCCACCGAGTTACATGATGACATCGGTCGCGAGATTCGTGACCGTGGCCACGAGTATGGAGCTGTCACCGGACGTGAACGCCGTTGCGGATGGCTCGACTTGGTCGCACTTCGCTATTCGGTGATGCTCAACGGTGTGACACAACTTATAATGATGAAGAGTGATGTCCTTGACACTTTCGACAAAATCAAGGTGTGCACCGCATATACCATAAATGGAGAATCGACCGAGCATTTTCCCTTCGACGTCAACGATGCGCCTATAGTGCCGCAGTATACGGTTTTCGATGGCTGGAAGTCAGACATTACGTCCGTACGGGACGAAGCATCATTGCCTCAACCCTTCAAAGGCTATATAGACTTTATCGAAAAATTTGTAGGAGTGCGCATCACCGTGCTCTCGGTAGGCCCCGACCGTACGCAGACAATCTTCCGCTCGGGCTTCAGCCCGGCTCAGTCTGCCAAGGATTGAAACCCAATCCTCGGCCTTTGAGTCCAAGACATATAAATAGACTTACCCAAAAATGTAGATAAATCATATTACCAACCTCACACATTAAACTACCATGGCAAGAATCAAACCTTTCAAGGGTGTCCGTCCTCCGCGCGAATATGTGGAGAAGGTCGCATCTCGTCCATATGATGTGCTCAATTCCGAGGAAGCTCGCATCGAAGCCCAAGACAATCCGATGTCGTTATATCATATCATCAAGCCCGAAATAGACTTTGCCCCCGGCACGGACGAACACGACCCTAAAGTGTACGAACGTGCTGTGCAAAACTTCAAAGACTTTCGTCAACGTGGGTGGCTGGTACAGGACCCGGAAGAAAAGTACTACTTGTATGCTCAGACCATGGATGGCCGTACTCAATATGGTTTTGTCGTAGCCGCTAATGTCGATGATTATCTTAACGGTGTAATCAAGAAGCATGAGCTGACACGCCGAGACAAGGAAGAAGACCGAATGAAGCATGTTCGCGCCCAAAATGCCAATATCGAGCCCGTGTTCTTCGCCTTTGAAGACAATGATGTGCTCAACGACATCATCAAACGCGTATCCGCCACCAAGCCCGAGTATGATTTCGTAGCCAATGATGGTTTCGGACACCATTTCTGGGTTATAGACGACAAGGCAACCATAGATGCAATTACGGCCGAATTTGCCAAGATGCCGGCATTATATATCGCCGACGGCCATCATCGTACGGCTGCCGCTGCGCTTGTAGGACATGAAAAAGCTAAGGCCAACCCTAATCATACGGGCAATGAGGAATACAACTTTTTCCTTGCTGTAGCTTTTCCGGCATCCCAGCTCAAGATTATCGACTATAACCGCGTTGTTCGCGACCTCAACGGACTGACGCCCGAACAATTCTTGGCTCGGTTGTCAGAGAATTTCGATGTAAAGGATATGGGCACTGAGGAATATCGCCCCAAAGCGTTACATAACTTCTCGTTGTATCTTGGCGGACACTGGTATTCGCTTACAGCACATCCCGATACATACAACCCCGATGATCCTATCGGAGTACTTGATGTGACAATATCCAGCGACCTCATACTGCGCGATATCCTGGGTATAACGGATTTACGTAGCGACAAGCGCATAGACTTCGTAGGAGGTATACGCGGACTGTCCGAGCTGAAACGTCGTGTTGATTCGGGCGAGATGGCTATGGCTCTTGCGCTGTATCCCGTATCAATGAAACAGTTGATGACTATCGCCGATACAGGCAACATCATGCCGCCTAAGACAACGTGGTTCGAGCCCAAACTTCGTTCGGGCCTGGTGATACACCTTCTTGACTGACGAAAATAAGGGTAGGGCAGACATATAACAGCGATACAGTCGGCCCTACCCAATACCACGTATTCGACAGAATTGCATTCTTATAAGATGAAAAGGGAAATCGCAATCATTATATGTGCAGTGCTATTGTCTTCTATGACTATGGCAGCACAGACCTATACGCGTAAGTATAACGAATACTATCAACGTACCGAGTACTATGACGCACACGGAAAGATGGTTGGATATTCAAAGGTCAATCCTTACTACAATCGTACCGAATACTATGATGCCAATGGCCGGCTGCAACGCACCGATAAGTATAACGATTACCGCGATTGCACTGAAACGCGAGATGCTTCAGGAAAACTTGAAAGCACTCGTCGCAACAACGATTACTACGGACGTGAAGAAACACGTGATGCGGCAGGTCGCCTTATCGGTTATCGCAAATGGAATGATTACTATAAGCGTTATGAAGTGTATAACGCAAAAGGGCAGCTTGTTGGCTATGAAAAATGGAATAAATACTATAAACGCTGGGAATATTATGTCAAATAAGACGGTAGTCCTCGGCGGATATTAAATATTTACACAATATATATCATACTACAATGTACACATTCAAAGAGTTGGCAAAAAAAATATGTGACGGCTATATGCTTAACGAAACAGAGGCATACGAACTGCTTGATATGCCGTCCGAAGACCTGCGCCAGGCCGCACTGCTAGTTAGTAAGCAGATGGTACCGCGCAAGTTTGATAGCTGTTCCATCATCAATGCCCGTTCGGGACATTGTAGTGAAAACTGCAAATGGTGCGCCCAATCGGCACACTTCTCCACCGGATGTCAAAACTATGATGTGGTAGATCATGACGAATGCCTTCGCGAGGCACGACACAATCACGAGCGTGGTATCGCACGCTTCTCCCTTGTAGGTAGCGGACGTGCCGTGCGCGGTGAGGTCTTCGGCAAAGTTTGCTCCATGCTTCGCGAAATACACGATAAGGTAGGGATCAAGACTTGTGCTTCGTTGGGACTGCTTGATCGCGAGAGTCTGCGCGAATTACGCCGCAGCGGCGTTACTCGCTATCACTGTAATCTTGAGACGGCGCCCTCATTCTTCGGTACACTGTGCACTACGCACACCATCGAGGACAAAATTCATACTATAGAGATGGCACGTGAAGAAGGGCTGGAAGTATGTAGCGGCGGGATTATAGGAATGGGCGAGACGCCGCGACAGCGTGTCGAGTTTGCCTTGACCTTACGCCGTATTGACCCGGTGTCCATACCCGTCAACGTGTTGTGTCCCATACCTGGTACACCTCTGGAGAATATGCCCCCCATACCTGAGGACGAAATTATAGACACCATAGCAATGATACGTCTGATACATCCCAAGGCTCACATTCGCTTTGCCGGCGGGCGTGCACGCCTCAGTCCCGAGAGCCAGGTACTGGCTATGCGCATAGGAGCCAACGGTGCTATCATGGGCGATATGCTTACCACGGTTGGAAGCACCATTGTTGACGATCGTGACCTCATTGCCAAGGCCGGATACGAATTCTAAGAGTAGTTTGCGATTAAGAATTTCCCCGGTAGGAAATTATAACAGGAATAACGTACACACAAATTAAGGCCTAACGGCTTACAGATCATCAAAATAATAATGAACGAAAACGGCATAACCGAATATACTATGGGCGCAGAAGGCTATACACGGCCAACTGCAGCCATACGACGCCTTGTGCGTGCTTTGGATACGGCGGCACACCGTCGGCGGGAGGGCGCGTTCGTAGCCGAAGGGGATAAATGTGTGTGTGATACTTTTGATGCTTTTGGCTGCCGTATCCTTATCGGACGACGTCAGTGGCTTGTGGCGCACCATGATATGTGTGCACGAGCCGATGCCGTGTATTGTGCCGATAATGCAGATATGGAGCGGATGTCGCTGCTGAAAAGCCCGCGTGATGTTATTGCGGTATACAATATTCCGGATGATACGTCACTTCCCGACTCTATGTCTATGGGGCTTGTGGTGGCGCTCGACCATATTCAGGACCCGGGCAATCTCGGCACAATTATAAGAATGTGCGATTGGATGGGCGTATGTGATATCATAGCCTCCAAAGGCACTGTTGATGTATTCAGCCCAAAGGTAGTACAAGCCACTATGGGTTCTATAGCGCGTGTGCGCGTACATTATACCGACCTTATACCTCAACTACAACGCCTTTCGGCAGCCGGTGTCCCCATATACGGTACGGACATGGACGGCGAATCGGTGTATAGCGCCGAGTTGCCTGCGAATGCGGTAATAGTGATGGGTAATGAAGGACGCGGAATGTCGGAAGATGTGCGCGCATGTCTCACCAATAGCATCTCTATACCGCCATATCCTGGCGACACTTCCACGGCCGAGAGTCTCAACGTGGCTGTGGCTGCTTCGGTCATCGTCGCAGAATGGCGCCGCCGTATGCGTTGAATATACGGAAAACCGATGTCAACTATTGATAAAATCGGAAATCACATCAAAAGTAGTTAGGCGGTGATGCCGGATTTAGGTAAGTAAATTATTGAATGCGAAAGATTTAGCATATGGCAAAAACCAAGTACAAAAGTGTATGGATGTGCAATAGCTGTGGTGCTACATTCCCCAAATGGGAAGGGCGTTGCAGCGAATGCGGTGAATGGAATACTATGGTGGAACAACGAGTGAGCACTTCGACACGCGCCGACCGCGGACTGACAGGTACCGAAGGTGCGCGTCCCGTAGCCGTATCGGATATTACCGCCGGTTCGGAAAGCCGCATACCAATGCCCAGTCGTGAGCTAAATCGTGTTCTTGGAGGTGGATTGGTGGCCGGGTCGATGGTTCTTATAGGCGGCGAGCCGGGCATAGGCAAGTCCACGCTTGTATTGCAAAACATTTTGGCCATAAAGTCCAAGACTGTGCTATATGTCTCGGGTGAAGAAAGTGCGTCCCAAATCAAGATGCGTGCCGACCGTATAGGTCGCGGCAGCGAGAATGTTTTGATTGTATGCGAGACGCTCTTGGAACGCATAATGCAGCATGTTGAGGATGTAAATCCGGGTATACTTATCATTGATTCGATACAGACCATATATAGCGAGGCACTCGAGTCTTCGGCCGGTAGTGTCAGTCAGGTACGAGAATGTGCAGCTCGGTTACTGCAGTATGCCAAGACAACGTCCACACCGATCATTTTGATAGGTCATATTACAAAAGAAGGATCTCTTGCCGGGCCTAAAGTTCTGGAACACATTGTAGATGCTGTGCTGCAGTTTGAAGGTGACAGTAAGTATATGTACCGAATTTTACGCGCTATCAAAAATCGTTTTGGCAGTACCAACGAATTGGGTATATATGAAATGTGCCAGCGCGGACTGCGCGAAGTTATAGATCCGTCGCAAGTGCTTATGACGCGTGGCGATACATCGCTGTCCGGGGTGTCTATAGGCGTAACTTTGGAGGGCATACGTCCCTTCCTCATTGAATGTCAGGCTTTGGTGAGCACTGCTGCATACGGTACGCCGCAACGCTCGGTGACAGGCTTTGATGGAAAGCGTATGAATATGCTTCTGGCCGTACTCGAGAAGCGTGTAGGCTTCAAAATTGCAGCCAAAGACGTATTCCTTAATATCACCGGTGGACTTCGTGTCAATGATCCGGCATTGGATTTGGCTGTCATCAGTGCCATACTTTCCAGTAATGTAGATATGGCCGTTCCGGAAGGGTGGTGTATGACGGGAGAGGTGGGCTTATCCGGCGAAATACGTCCGGTTACGCGTCTTCAACAGCGCATCCTCGAGGCCGAGAAATTGGGTATGACACATATCCTTGTGCCGACCAACAACCTCAAGGGCGTTGAAACCGAAGGACTCAATATTAAAATACACGAGGTGTCCAAAGTTGAAGATGCTTTCCGAGCGCTCTTCGCATAGCAAGCGTGTACTCCATAAGTGGTATTAGTATTCTCATGTGCGGAGGTCTTTCATTGATATAATTGTCTGAATGCAGAACGATAATAATAAGAAATGGCGAGATGCTCAATGTTGACGCTCTCGCCATTCCATGTTGTATAAGGCTGAAATGCTATTCGTTGGCTTTCATTTCTTCGGGTATGGTGATGTTGCCTTCGATGAGGATTGCAGTGATTTCGTTACCATCGGTTACAAAGAGTACCAGACGTTTAAGCGTCTGAGATGTGGGGTCATCAGATGGCTCGGCATATATATCGATATGATTGTTGTCTGCATCAGTGTTGACTATAGGCTGAAGCTCAAGAGCGCTGATGCCGCTGTTTAGACGCTTGGATATCTTATCGTGTGAATCAGCTATATTGCTGTATATGACTTCAACGGATGTGAGATCGCCCATTTCGTCAAAATCCGAATTTTTCAGGAAATCGTATTTGCCGGTTAGCTCCTTGATGTCTTTGAGTTGGTCGCCTTCGAGATATATATTCACCGTCATCTTGCCGTCATTGCGCTGTTCAGGTTGTATATCGGCGAAGATTTGTTCGGCATTGGCGGTGAAGGTAGTGCCAAACAAGAGGATGGCAAGTGCACTGAGGAAACGTTTTGGTTTCATTGTCGTAAGTTTATATCGTTTGATTATTATGCTTTCTGTATATATGACGCGAGAGTCCTCGCTTTGTGACATACATATCACGATGAAAAAAGCGTATAGAGAGTTGATAAGGTACGAGCAACGTGTCCTAACTAAACAGCCGCGACACGTCCGCCGGGAAGCAGACATGTCGGGCAGAGGAGATGGTGTCACTCGTAGTGTTGCATATCAATCGTTGTCGTTGTCATCGTTTTGATTTATAACTGCACCGAAATTGATTTTGCCGGTGAGTACCACGCAGTTTATTTCATCACCTTCATCGTTATAGATCAGTGCAGTGGTGACTATATCGGGGTTAGTGGGATCGGGTAGACCATAGATTATGGTTCCTTGTTCGCCGTCTTCCGAGTTCTCGACGAGTACCTGAAGGTTGAGAGATTTGATGATAGTTTGGCACTTGGTGCGGATAGCTTTGAGATTAGCGTCTTGTTCACAGTTGAGGACTTCTACCGAATTGATAGTGCTGCCTTTAAGGATAGCCGCCATATTTACATCGTCCGAGTTGACGGAGTCAAAGGCCTTAGACCCGAGCATTTTCATTAGCGCAGGAGCTACATAAACTTTTTGTACGCCTTTACCGGCAGGAATGTCTGCGAATATGCGCTGCTGAGCGCATGCTACGGTTGTGCCAATGATAACAATGGCGAGGGTAAGTGCAAAATTTTTCAGTTTCATCGTTGTATGTTTTTATTTATTGTTTGTATTGTCATTTATGTATAAGATACAGTCAGAGCTTATTATAGCCCGCTAATGCTTTTATTGATGATTTCGGCCACGGCCTTAGCGCTTGAACGGTTGGTTTGTTCTAAACTGCGCATAGCCTTTTCGGCGGTCTTTCCTGTCGAATTTAGGCTTCGGGAGAGCAGAGCGGCTACTTCGAGTTGGATACGTTCAGCTTCAGCCGGATCCGATACTTCGTGGTAGTCATCGTAGACTTTGGCTGCCTGAGCATATCGAGGCTTATTTGGTACGGCTGTGGGTGCTTCGGCCGGTATTTCATTCTCCACCGCATTCTCAATATCCGAAGGTGTGACTGTCTGTGTTTCGGCGGCGCTTTCTTGCGGCTTTTGCATGGCGTTGGCGTATGTATTGCCAGTTGTGGGTGTCAACTCGGCGCTTTGAGATAAATCCAGAACCAAGACGATGCAAGCGCAGGCGGCTACAGATGCAGCGGTGTACCAAAAGGCGTGACGGCGTTTGCGTGCTTTTTCGGCGATTATGGCGCCATTGACTTGTGTCATAAGGTCAGAGGGGATGTCTTCTGACGTTGACTGCGACATTTCGGCGGGAAGGCCGAATATGGCAGCATCAGCTTTCATATCTTCGGGGATGTTTGCGGATGCGGTGAAGTATAGAGTCAAGGCATCTTCGTCGGCGGCTGTTGCCGTTCCGTCATACCAGCGGTCGAGTAGTGTGCGGGCCGTGGTTTCGTCTATGATGTTTGTGTTAGGTTTCATTGTTTTATATTGATTAGAGAGATTGCATTTGTACTATGATGTTGCGGAGTTGGCGACGTGCGCGTGAGGTAACTTGGCGGACATTGGCCTCGGATGTGTGTAGTTCCGCGGCCATTTGGCTGTAGCTGTAGCCTTGTAAGCCCCATTGGATGATTTGGCGCGAACGTTGTTCCAGTCTATCAATCGCTTTTTGGAGCAAGCTTGTCGCATCATCCTCGGCATCCGTCTCATCGACAGCTTTGCTTTCGGCTATGGTAGCCAGAGGTTCGTCTCCGGCGTCAAGAGGACGAGAACGGATTATATCAAGGCAGTAGTTGCGAACGGTCACCGCACAGAAAGCTCCGGGGTTAGCCGGAGGCGCGATTTCGGAGTAGCGTTCCCACAATCGTCGGCATACATCTTGGACGGCATCCTGTGCTTCATCCTCGGTCCCGAGAATGCGGCAGGCCACTGCAAGCATGCTGTCGTAGCAACCCAGGATCTTGTCTTTGAATTGTTGTGCGGTCATTGTGGTTTTTGTTTGCTGTTCACTATTATGACGTAAGAATACGCCGTTTGTGACAGCGTTGGTTGATTTTTTTTCTAAAAAAACTTTGAGAGGGGTGCGATGGATGGCTGCAAATGGTCATTATTTGCAGTCACACTGATAGATACGCATGTCATGGGAACAACCGCAATAATAGCGCCAGGCATGTAAACATCCGCCCAATCGGTATCCTGCGGCTTCGAAAAGTCGGCATGAAGGCTCGTTGTCGTCCGCAACCTCGGCTGCAAGGTGAGCTATGGACAGATGATTGTAGGCGTATCGGCTGATTTGGTGCAGAGACTCGCGAGCGTATCCGCGGCCACGCCATTGTGGAGCGATATATATACCCACCCATGCGCGATGATTGGTTGCATCGATGTCGTAAAGATCTACCGTACCTATGGGGCTTCCATCGGCAAGACATATCATCATACGCAATTGGTTGCCTCCATACAGACTTCCGTCATAACTTTGGATATACTGCCAAATTTGGTATCGTGATGTCGGTGTCATATTCTGACGACTGTACCATTCGGTCATGTCGTTTTCCCATATATATATTGTATCAACGTCCTCCGGTTCGAGAGCCCGGAGTGTTAGCAGGTCGGTTTTGTCAGACTGTGTCATATCGTGTCAGAATTGGGGGTCACCCACGGGGACGCGTCCGGCAAGCGATCGGGCCAAAGTTGCTTCATCGACGTATTCTATATCGCCGCCTACCGATAGGCCGCGAGCCAGTTGCGTTACCTTGACAGGAGTTCCGGCCAGCCTCCTATATATATAGTAATTAGTGGTTTCGCCTTCCATCGTTGGACTGAGTGCAAGTATGACCTCGTGGGTGTTTTCTTCCCTGACGCGCTGCACCAGTGAGTCAATTTCCAGTAAATCAGGACCTATGCCGTCTATGGGCGAGATGACACCTCCCAGGACATGATAGAGGCCGTGGTATTGGGCAGTACGCTCAAACGCAAGTACATCGCGAATGTTTTCGACAACACATATTGTGGATGTGTCACGCAACGGATTGGCGCATATAGGGCATATATCGGTTTCCGAGATATTATGACAGCGTTGGCAGTAACGTATTCCATCGCGCATAGAGGTCAGTGCATCCGCCAAGCGGTGAGCCAGTGACGGATCTTGTCGTAAAATGTACAAAGACAGCCTCAAAGCGGTTTTGCGGCCTATGCCCGGGAGGCGTGATATTTGATTGACGGCTTCATCCAAAAGCGGTGAGGCGTATTCCTGTTGCATCGAAAACTATCTCCTTCAGTGTATATGCACAGTTGGCATATTATTTGTTATACATAAAACGATATGCAAATTTAAGCATAATTCCCAACACATTGTGTGATGGGAGATGTTGAAATGATACATACCAGTAAAAAAAGATAAAATATAAACCATGACAATGAAAGGATTCAATGCAGAATCATTCGGACGAAACGAGGCATCCCGCCGTGGCGACAAGCGTATACTTGGCGCCGGGACGATGCTTGTGGCACATCCACAGTTGACTCAGAGCTGCTTCAATCATGCGGTCATAGTCCTGTTGGATTACGGACGCGATTCCGGAGCCATGGGTTGTGTACTCAATTATAGCACCAAGTTCGGCCTTGATGACATACTCGAAAATGTCCGCAACGAAGGTGTGTCGGTATTTGGCGGCGGCCCGGTAGGGTTGGATAGGCTATTTTTCTTGCACACGCTTGGTGAGGATATTTTCCCAGGCGCCAATAAGATAGCTTCGGGATTGTGGGTCGGTGGCGACTTTGACGCCGTCGCCGATTACGTCAATGCCGGATACAAGATTGATGGCGGATTACGCTTCTTTCTCGGATA
The DNA here is from genome assembly GCA_002478045.1 of Porphyromonadaceae bacterium UBA7555. Lineage (GTDB taxonomy): Bacteria > Bacteroidota > Bacteroidia > Bacteroidales > Muribaculaceae > CAG-873. Next base: position 83,736 of record DLLT01000017.1, on the reverse strand, counting down.
CTCCGGATGGGAGGCAGGCCAGCTCGAAGCCGAAATTGATCAAGGCACATGGGCGACTATGAGTATGCCTGACGATCCCTCGGAATTGCTGCAAGGCGATGGTGATGCCGTATGGCATAATGCTGTACGAGCCCTCGGAAAAGAATACCGCGATTGGCAATTGTATCCACGCAATATTCATTCAAACTAAGTCGAATACAGCAATTGATAACAACAAACAAAAATAGATAATAAACAACTAATATATATATATTATGAATTTTAACAATTTCACCATCAAGTCACAGGAAGCCATTCAGAAGGCCGTAGAGATTACTCGCTCGTCGGGAGCTCAGGCTATTGAACCTGTGCATCTCCTCAAAGCTATCATAGAGGAAGGCGACTCGTTGGTCAAATTCATCTTTCAGAAGCTCGGCGCCAACCTCCAGCAAGTAGTGCGTCAGGTAGACGAAGCCATCGCCAACGAGCCCAAAGTAAGCGGCGGAGAGCCATATCTGAGCCATAGTACCAACGATGTGATGCAAAAGGCGTTGGATATAGCCAAGGCTGACGGAGACGAATATGTCACGCTCGAGGCTATGCTTAGCGCTATCTTTGAAATTAACTCGCCGGCCGGTACCATACTTAAGGATGCTGGCATTACGGCCAAAGAACTGAAAGCAGCCATCACCGAGTTGCGTAAAGGCAAGAAGGCTACAGACCAGGGCGCTGAAGAACAATACAACGCCTTGTCTAAATATGCCATCAACCTTTGCGAACGCGCTCGCGAAGGCAAACTTGACCCTGTCATCGGTCGTGACGAGGAGATTCGTCGAGTACTTCAGATCCTTAGCCGTCGTACCAAGAACAACCCTATGCTTATAGGCGAACCCGGTACAGGTAAAACGGCCATAGCCGAAGGTCTTGCACAGCGTATAGTACGCGGTGATGTTCCCGAGAACCTCCGCTCGAAGCAGATATTCTCGTTGGATATGGGCGCATTGGTGGCTGGAGCTAAGTACAAAGGCGAGTTTGAAGAGCGCCTTAAAGCCATCGTTAACGAAGTCACTCAGAGTGATGGTGAGATAATCCTCTTCATAGATGAAATCCACACTTTGGTAGGTGCCGGCAAGGGTGAAGGTGCAATGGATGCTGCTAATATTCTAAAACCGGCATTGGCGCGTGGCGAACTGCGCAGCATAGGTGCTACCACCTTGGATGAGTATCAGAAGTATTTTGAGAAAGACAAGGCTCTCGAACGCCGTTTCCAGAAGGTAATGGTTGACGAGCCTGATGAAGCCAGCGCCATAGCCATACTTCGTGGCCTGAAGGAACGCTACGAGAATCACCACCATGTACGTATCCGTGACGAAGCCGTTGTGGCAGCCGTTCAGTTGAGCGAACGATATATCACCGATAGGTTTTTGCCGGATAAAGCCATAGACCTGATGGATGAGGCTGCATCTAAACTGAAGTTGGAAATTGATTCCGAGCCGCAGGCCTTGGATGACATAAAGCGTCAGATAGCCCAAAAAGAAATAGAGCGCGAAGCCATCAAGCGTGAAGGTGACGAGGCTCGCGTCAAGGACATTGAGAAAGATTTGGCTTCTATGCACGAACAGCAAAACCAGATCGCGGCTCAATGGAAGGCCGAAAAAGACTTGATAGATCGCATTCAAAAAAACAAGGTCGATATCGAACAACTCAACTTTGATGCCGAGCGAGCCGAGCGTGAAGGCGACTATGCACGTGTGGCCGAGATCCGCTACGGAACCATCAAGCAGAAGGAAGATGAGAATGTAAGCATTCAGGCTCAGCTGAAGGCTATGCAGGGTGAGAAAGCTCTTATCAAGGAAGAGGTTGATGCCGATGACATCGCCGATGTGGTTAGCCGCTGGACAGGAATACCGGTAAGCAAGATGGTACAGAGCGAGCGCACCAAATTGCTGCTGCTTGAGGATGAACTTCACAAACGAGTAGTGGGTCAAGACGCCGCTATCAGCGCCGTGGCCGATGCAGTACGCCGCAGTCGTGCCGGTCTTAGCGACCCTAAACGTCCGATAGGTTCGTTCATCTTCCTGGGTACTACCGGTGTCGGTAAAACCGAATTGGCAAAGGCTTTGGCCGATTACCTCTTCGATGACGAGAATATGATGACTCGTATTGATATGTCCGAGTATCAGGAGAAGCACTCCGTGAGCCGTCTGGTCGGAGCGCCTCCGGGATACGTGGGCTACGATGAGGGTGGCCAACTTACCGAAGCCGTACGTCGCAAACCGTATTCGGTTGTCTTGTTCGACGAAATCGAGAAGGCTCATCCGGATGTATTCAATATCTTGTTGCAGGTGCTTGACGACGGTCGTCTGACTGATAATAAAGGTCGTGTTGTCAACTTCAAGAATACCATCATCATTATGACCTCGAATATGGGTTCGGCTTTGATCCGCGACAACTTTGCCAAGATGACAGACGACAACCGCGAGCAGACCATTGAGACCACGAAGGCTCAGGTTTTGGAGATGCTTAAAGAGAATATTCGTCCCGAATTCCTGAACCGTATAGACGAGATAATAATGTTCACGCCGCTTGATCGTAAAGAAATCGAGCAGATTGTCGAACTGCAAATGAAGTCTATACAAAAGATGCTTGCTCCCAACGGCATCTCCTTGGAATACACACCCAAGGCTATATCGCTGCTTGCCGATGAAGGCTTCGACCCTGAATTCGGTGCACGACCTGTCAAAAGAGTTATACACCGTCAGGTTCTTAACCGTCTGAGTAAGGATATCTTGGCTCAGAAGGTAGACAAAGAACGCCCCATCGTTATAGATGTTGATGCCAAGGGTGAACTGAGTTTCCGTAACTGATAATTAAGTCTGAACCAACAATAAATAGCGGGAATGCATACTCGAAATGAGTGGGCGTTCCCGCTGTTTTTTTCACCATAGCATAGGAAGGCTTAGCCTTTATGACAAGAGTCGTGTAACGGACATCCGGCACATATATTCGCCCCATGGCAATTGGTGTTGGTGCCATTCTTTGCATTATTGTCTTTGCCATGACTACACGAAGGACAGGAATCTCCGTGGCGGAAACTTCGGACTATACGCATAACGAAGAATACAGTCGCGGCCAAAACGATGATTAGGACTATGATGTCTTGCCAAGTCATTTAGTTTCGCCGGTTTTGTTCAACATTGCTGCCAGTTGTGCAGGAGAAAGTGTCGCCGGATATTGTGCGAAAGGTAGTATAAAGTTGCACCCTTCGGCATATCGACTGCATCCGTAGGCTGTGCGCCCTTTGAGCAAATGGCCTTTATTGCATTTGGGACAGGTGATCTGTTCGATAGATGTCGGCGCAGGCGTGGTTGCTCGTGTTGTTTTTTTTGCTGCCGCTTTCTTGGGCTTGACGCCTTCGGTTTTGGGCGTGCGTGTCTTACGAGTCTTGGCGGGGGCTTTCTCAACGGCAATATGACAGCCGCTATTGTCCGAAAGGACGGTAATGACTATGTCGTTTACTTGTGCCTTAAGGTCATTGACAAATTCGGCTGCGCTGAACTCGCCACGTTCAATCATGCGGAGTCGGTTTTCCCAAATGCCGGTTAGTTTAGCGCTTTTCAGCAATGGATCCTTAATTGTGTCTATAAGGGCAATGCCGGTGCTTGTAGGCGCAAGCGTTTTACCGCGTAATCGTTTTATATACCCACGCTTGAATAGTGTTTCAATAATGGCCGAACGAGTGGACGGCCGCCCGATACCATTAGCTTTCATGGCTTCGCGGAGAGTCTCGTCTTCGATGTCCTTGCCGGCGCTTTCCATAGCGCGGAGCAAGGTGCCTTCAGTGAAAGGTTTGGGCGGCTGTGTCGTTTTTTTATTGACGAACGGAGAGTGGGGTCCGCTTTCGTTTATGGCGAAAGTCGGTAGCGTTTTGTTATCATTCTCTTCCTCGGCCTCTTCGCTGTCCTGGGAATCGGTGGGTGTCCTGGCTTGTGTTTTGTCTTTGGTCGGGTAGAGTGCTTTCCAGCCTTGCTCAAGTATTACGCGGCCTGTGGCTCTGAATTTATGCTTGCCCGCATGGGCATTTACAGCCGTTTGTTCGAATACGCAATCCGGATAGAATGCGGCAATAAAGCGCAATGCTATCAAGTGGTACATCTGTCTTTCGTCACCAACGAGAGATTTGGGCGATTGTCCGGTGGGGATAATGGCGTGGTGATCGGTGACTTTCGAATTGTCAAATATTCGCTTGCTCTTGGGTATCTTGCGAGCCAACACCGGCGCTGTAATATTGGCGTAGGGGGTCATTTGCCGCAATATCCCTGGGATTTTAGCGTGCAAATCTTCACTGAGGTAAGTAGTGTCTACACGAGGATATGTGGTGACCTTTTTTTCGTACAGCGATTGTATGAGCTGGAGTGTACGGTCGGCTGACCATCCCCATTTCTTGTTGCATTCGACTTGCAGCGAGGTTAGGTCGAATAGCTTCTTGGGGGCTTCGCGTCCTGTCTTCTTGGCTATATCATCAATGGTTAATGGAATATCACGTATGGCTACGGCCTCGGCGTTGGCCACTTCGGCGTTGTCAAACCTATCTCCGGTGGATGTAAACACCGTGTTGCGATAGCGGGTTGCCAATTCCCACGAATCGGTGGGCTTGAAATTGTCTATGGCTCGTTGGCGCTCAACAATTATGGCTAGTGTCGGAGTCTGTACGCGACCTATGGACAGCACGTTACGGTCGCTTCGGTCGCTGTACTTGAGTGTGTATAGTCGTGTAGCGTTCATGCCCAGCAACCAATCACCTATGGCTCGGGACAATCCGGCATAATAAAGGTTGTCGAAATCCGACTGGGGCCGTAAGTGGGCAAATCCATCACGTATGGACTCGTCTGTCAGAGATGAGATCCATAGTCGTTGTACGGGGCATTTGACTGTAGCTTTCTGCATTACCCAGCGTTGTATCAATTCGCCTTCTTGACCGGCATCACCGCAGTTGATGATGCTGTCTGCTTTGGAAAACAGCGTGGATATGACCTTGAATTGCTTTTCTATGCCTCGATCGGCAATAAGTTTTATTCCAAATCGCGATGGAACCATAGGTAGAGCCGAGAGACTCCACCGCTTCCATATGTCGGTGTAGTCATTGGGCTCCTTGAGACAGCATAGGTGTCCGAAAGTCCAAGTGACGCAATACCCATTGCCTTCATAAAAGCCATCGCGCGAGGCATCGGCCCCGAGTATTCGGGCAATGTCTCTGGCGACACTGGGTTTCTCTGTAATACAGACTATCACAGGCCTTTAGCTTTGGCTTCGTTCCACAGGGCATCCATCTGCGCAAGGGTCATATCCTTGAGCGGAGTGCCGAGTACGTGAGCGCGTTGTTCGATATAGTTGAAGCGAGCGATAAATTTGCGATTGGTGCGCTCAAGGGCGTTTTCGGGGTTGACTTTATATAGCCGTGCTGCATTGATTATAGCAAATATTAGGTCGCCGAATTCGCTTTCGATTTCATCTTGAGATCCGTTTGCCACTGCTTGTCGCACTTCGGAAGTTTCCTCGGCCACCTTGTCCCACACTTGCTCGGTTTTCTTCCAGTCGAAGCCGACGTTGGCCGCTTTTTCCTGGATACGGAAAGCCTTGACAAGCGCCGGCAGAGCCTTGGGCACTCCGGCTAATGCGGTATGGTTCCCGTCCTTTTCTTTGAGTTTAAGCTGTTCCCAGTTCAATTCTACATCGTGAGCATTGTCTACGTGTACTTCGCCGAAGACATGAGGATGACGGAAAATCAGTTTCCGGTTAAGTGCATCGGCAACATCGGCGATGTCGAATTGCCCTTGTTCATCGCCGATTTTGGCATAGAACAATATATGTAGCAGCACGTCTCCGAGCTCCTTTTTTATGTTAGGACTATCGTCTTCGAGTAGTGCCTGAGCCAGTTCGTATGTTTCTTCGATTGTGTTGGGCCGTAGGCTTTGATTGGTCTGCTTGGCGTCCCAGGGGCATTTGACACGTAGAATGTCAAGGGTGTTCATGACACGTCCGAGTGCCTCAAGCCTTTCTTGTCGAGTGTGAGACATTGTATGTATGACTGTTTTTATTGTTATTTTTCCTTGTAAGTTTCCAGACCCTTATCGAGCCAAGAGATGAAGGCAGATATGTCCTCATCGTAACTGCGAGCCTGAGCCAAAGGTGCACCGTCGCGGCCGTCAAGAAGAACGTAATATGGCTGTGAATTTATATTGAACTTATGACGCTGGAGATAAGCCCATTTTTCGCCTATAGTAGATATTGTAATTTTCTGACCATTCTCTTGTACGGTATAGGGCTGTGGTAAATCGGCTTTCTCGTCTACCATGAGTTTGATGAGCACGTAGTTGTCTTCGATGATTTTACGTACTTGATTCGTATCGAATACGGCGCCTTCCATCTTACGGCAATTGACGCAAGCGTATCCGGAGAAGTCAAGGAGGACGGGCTTATTGTTCTCGGCTGCGTAACGCATACCTTCATCATAATCGTGGAATTCCTTGAATTGCCCGCCGTAGAGATTGAAATCCTGCGTGGACAGCGGCGGCGCAAAGGCGCTGATACTCTTGAGCGGTGCGCCCCATAGGCCGGGTAGAAGGTATACAGCAAAGGAGAACGATATTACCGCCAGGAAGAATGCCCCGACACCGGTACGTTCCTTGGGCGCATCGTGTGTAAAACGTAGTTTGCCTATCAGGTACATACCCAGCAGGACAAATAGCACAATCCAGATTGCAACAAATACTTCGCGGTCAAGTATGCGCCATCCGTATGCAAGATCGGCTACGGAGAGGAATTTGAGCGAAAGTATCAATTCGATAAATCCGAGGACAACTTTCACAGAATTCATCCATCCGCCTGATTTGGGCATGTCCTTAAGTAATGAGGGGAAGAACGCGAATAGCGAGAAGGGTAAGGCGAGACCGAGGGCAAAACCGCCCATGCCTATGGCCGGACCTACGATACTGCCTTGAGAGGCTGCTTCGACCAGTAGTGTGCCAATAATGGGGCCGGTACAAGAGAAGGATACCAGCACCAGCGTAAATGCCATGAAGAATATGCTCAAGATACCGGTGGTTGTTTCGGCTTTATTGTCGATGCTGTTTGACCACTTCGAAGGTAGCTTGATGTCAAAAGCTCCGAAGAAGGATATTGCAAACACGACAAGCATGGCAAAGAATATGAGATTGAACAATGCACTGGTTGCGATGTCGTTGAGCTTGCCCGCTCCGAAGGCCAGAGTTATAGCAATACCCATCACTAAGTAAATAACTATGATGGATACTCCGTAGAGCGTTGCATCGGTGATTGATCGTCTGCGACTCTTGGTGCGTTTAAGGAAGAAGCTGACGGTCATCGGAATCATGGGCCATACGCACGGGGTGAGCAAGGCTAGCAGTCCGCCCAGAAATCCCATGACGAGTAATGACAGCCATGATGGAGCGGCGTTCGGCCCATGTGCGTTGTTGTCTGCGGACACCATATCCACCGGTGCCCATAGATCGGTAGGCTCACCGGCCTTGGTTATGGCAGAAGAAACCTTAGATGTTGGGTTGCCAATGGTGTCGGTAGCGTTAGTCGTAGATGTAGTACCGCCGATATTTACGCTGAAATTTATGCGTTTGGGCGGGGTGCAGGCTCCATCACGGCACGCCATATATTCGATGGTACCGTTTATGGTCGTATTAATAGGTCGATCCAAGCGATAATCGCATGTAAATGTCACTGTCCCGGTCCATTCTTTGAGCTTGAGATCGAAAGCTTTGTCTATAATCGTTTTAGGTTCGGCGCTTGGAATAATTTCGCCCAATGTGACTCCATCGTTGTCCGAAAAGGTTATCGAAGTCGGTATCGGGCCGTTTTTGACTTTCTCCAAGCCATAGATGTGCCACCCGGGCTGGATTGCCGCAGTGATGGTCACTGTACCGCCATCGGCAGTCTCGGTTACGTCCCAACTCCATTTTACGGGGTCGGATATTTGAGCTTTTGCACCTGGGACGGAGACGAAAAGGCATAATAAGATTATTGCGTATGATAATGTCCTTCTGATCATAGCTGTAGTTTGCATTTATGATATCGAAATGTCGTTATTCGAATTCTCGGGTGATCTTGCGTGAGGGTGGTCGTATATTGTATCATAAGTCTATGCAACGTCCCCGATATACGGATATATAATATTGACGTGAATGATAGACTAATTGGTCAATAGTCGTATAACTGGGGGCTTAGGCTGAACGTTGATGCAATGTTTACTTGCCTTTATAAGCCTTGACTTTAAGCTTTACAGTCTGTTTCTTGGGCGGATTGCATGTACTACCATTGCAGGCCATATAATTAATGACTCCATCTATGTATGCAGCCGACACATTGCCGGTGATGCGAAATCGACGAGTGAATACTACATCTCTTTCCCACCAGCGCAGGGTCATATCGAATGATTCGTCATGGTTTGATACCGGTTTTGAGGATGCCTTGAATTGCCCAAGCCATTTAACTCCTGAGCTTTTGGAGAAATCAAGCGTGGTCGGTATCGGCCCTCCTTTGGGCAGCGTGGTATCGTATAGATGCCATCCGTCGGAGATGATTGCACGTATGGTAAGTATGCCTTCGGTGGGGGAGGCCATTTTTGCTGTAGTACGCCAGCGTACAGGCTGAGTCTGAGCCGTAGCGGCTATAGCAAAGGCCGTTATGGCGATAAGAGCGGTTAACAAACGTGTTGCTTTCATATTTGGAGTCGGTCTTATAGTGGTTTTTGCTGTGTTCTTTTAGTCCTATGGTGCGTTATCCTTCTTTTGCTATATTGCTCCGGACAAATTATTTGTCATTGTGCCAAGCCTGTGTGCTTATCGGCGTAAAGCACGGGCGGCATCATTCAGATAGTCGGCAGCACGACTATCTGCCTGTATAGCCTTTCGATCATAATCTGCGGCACGATCAAGGTCTCTTTGCATACGACGTCTGTATGTCTCGGCATTACGTGTGTCATTGCGTCTAATGTACGAATCCATTTGGCGGCGGTTGCTTTCGGCACTGCGTCGATACGAATTGGCATTGCGTCTGTAATTTTCGGCTTGACGTATCTGGTATTCGGCGTCACGAATGTACGATCGCGCTTGGCGGGTGTTGTAGTCATCGGCATGTGCTGCTACCGGGACTACTGTCGCAATTACGAGGACAGTCAAGGTTGTTATCAGAAGCGTTCTCATAACTAATTATTACATTGGAGAGTTTAATTGTATGTGTTTTGAGTTATCTTGATGCACGCCCTTGTTTATGTTGTGGGTAAAGACGAGTCGTTGTCTAAGATGAAGCGCTCGGCTTCAAGGGCGGCGCGGCAACCGGCTGCGGCGGCATTGACTGCTTGCTGGAAGCGAGGATCGGCCACATCACCTGCGGCAAAAGCACCATCAACGTTTGTGGCTGTGGATATACCTTTGGTGACAATGTATCCGGCCTTGTCTGTTTCGACGTACTTTGCAAACGGAGCACTATTGGGCTGATGTCCTATTGCTAGGAAAAAGCCGTCAATCTGAATGTCGTAGCGCCGCTCGCGTTCGGTGCCGACATATTCGACCAAATGAGCACCTTCGACAAATTCCTCCCCGGCCAAGCCGAGGGTATTGGTGTTATACAAAACCTCTATTTTAGGATTATCGGATACACGCTGTTGCATCACTTTGGATGCCCGCAAGTGGTCTTTACGGACAATCATATATACCTTTTGGGCAAGTCCGGCGAGATATATGGCATCCTCGCATGCTGTATCTCCGCCTCCGACGATGGCTACGTGCTTTCCGCGGTAAAAGAAACCATCGCATACGGCGCAGGCGCTGACACCCATACCACGGAAGCGTTCTTCGTCTGGGAGTCCGAGATAACGTGCCGAGGCGCCGGTGGCGATAATGACAGTGTCGGCTACCATGATTTTGCCTGATGCGAGTGTGAGCTTGAACGGGCGTGCGGATAAATCGGAATCTGTCACACGGTCGGATAGCATTACAGTCCCGAATCGTAAGGCTTGCTTACGCAGGTCAGCCATAAGTTGGTTGCCATCGACTCCTTCGGGATAGCCCGGAAAATTCTCGACTTCGGAGGTTGTAGTCAATTGTCCGCCCGGTTGCGGACCATCGACAAGTATGGGCGCGAGATTGGCGCGTGAGGCATATATGGCGGCTGTATAGCCGGCCGGTCCCGAACCGATAATGGCGCATTTGGTTGTGATGGCGTTGCTCATATATTATAGGTTGTTTGTGCGTATGTTTGACAGATGTCGAGGTGTCTAATTCTATCTTAGATCTATAAGCTCGACTTTGGGGTTTGACCTGGTATCAAATTGGAAATACGAAGCCGGAAGGGATGCTCCGCGGCTGACGGAGGTAACTGATACTGTGACAACTGAACCATCCGTAAGCCGCAGTGTCAAGGCCACGGGATTGTAGTTGTCGGCATTGATACGTATGGTAGCTGTTGAGATTTGGCCGCCACGTTTCTTGGGCTTAAGTGTGACGGTGTATTCGTTCTTTGTGCTTTTGGTTAAAGAGGGGGTGTAATGCTGCTTGTAGGAGGTAAGTATGGCAAATGGGTTTGACTCGACTACTTCGGCGGCTGTAGGCTTGGTAAGGGTTACTTCACTATCGCTACGGTTAAGCGCCCATTGGTGTGTCCCATTGTACCACACTGCAATATTGCCGAGGTTGAAGGTGAATTTCTTGCCGGACATGGTCATAGAGCCGGTGGCATGCTTGCCTCCGGCGGTGTATCCGAACTTGACTGTGACGCTTTTGGTAGCGGTAAGTGCCTTGGCCGTCTTGTCGATTATCTGTCCGGCTGAAGGTGATTCAGCCATAGCTCCGAGTGTTGTGGCAAGGGCCAGTAGGAAGACTAAAACGAATTTTGTTTGCCTTAATGCCATAATTGGTGTGATGTGTAATTAATCTAAACAATTGAAAGACGGACGATGTTTGAGACTGTTCTTTGGGCGACTTGCTGTGGTAGGCACATTTCGCCGAACACATTGGAACAGTTCAACGCTGCGAGAGAACACGTTCCAACTCCATAGCGTCCATCTTTATTTGGCGCGGTTTATTGCCGCTGGCCGGGCCTACAATACCGCAGGCTTCCATCTGGTCAATAATTTTTCCGGCGCGGTTATATCCGATTTGGAAGCGTCGTTGTAGCGAAGATGTTGATGCCGTGGATTGTGTGATGATGAATCGTGCACATTCGTCAAAAAGCGGGTCGCGGTCGTTGGTGCCTGCGCCCATATATCCACCGGTTTGGTGGTCATCGTTGGACAATTTGGGCTCGGGCAGTTCGTAGGCCTTGGTGAAGCCGGTCTGATTGAAGATGTAGTTGACGATGTTGTCCACTTCGTCAGTAGATATGAACGCGCACTGGACGCGCACCGGTTCGCCGCTTTGACTGTAGAGCATATCTCCGCGGCCGATAAGTTGGTTGGCACCCGGACGATCGAGTATTACGCGCGAGTCCACCATTTGGAATGTGCGGAAGGCGATACGTGCCGGGCAATTGCTTTTGATAAGTCCGGTGAGCACATTCGTAGATGGGCGTTGCGTTGCTATGACCATATGTATGCCAATGGCGCGAGCCTTTTGGGTGATACGCGTCACCGGTATCTCTATTTCCTTGCCGGCTGTCATAATCAGGTCTGCAAATTCGTCTATAACAACCACAATATAAGGTAGATAATGATGACCATAGTCGGGATTTAGCTGTCCTTTCTCGAATTTACGGTTATACTCGGTGATATCGCGTACGCCGGCTTCGCGCAGCAGCCCGTATCGGGTGTCCATCTCGACACATAGCGAGTTGAGCACCATCAATACTTTTTCGAAATCGGTAACAATTGCACTTTCTTCGCCGGGAAGCTTGGCCAGATAATGCTTTTCGAGTTTGTTGTAAAGGCTGAATTCAACTTCCTTGGGGTCGATAAGTACAAACTTAAGCTCGGTGGGATGCTTTTTGTACAGCAGCGAGGCAATGATAACGTTGAGACCCACTGATTTGCCTTGTCCGGTGGCACCGGCGACCAAAACATGTGGCATTGACGCCAAGTCGGCAACAAATATGTCATTCGAAATGGTGGCGCCCAGAGCTATGGGCAGCGGTTTGTCATATTCGCGGAATTTCTTGGACGACAGCACCGCGCGGATTGACACGGTCTGAGGATCGTTGTTGGGGACCTCGATGCCGACAGTTCCTTTGCCGGGCATAGGCGCAATTATACGTATATGGCTTGCTGCAAGGCTTAGCGCGATATCATCTTCAAGTCGTTTGATTTGTGCGATACGTATTCCTTCGCTGGGCACGATTTCGTATAAAGTCACGGTCGGTCCGACGGTGGCCTTGATGCTGTCAATCGTGATTTTATGGTCGGCCAATGCCTTTTCAATGCGGTCCTTGTTATGCTGCAATTCGTCCGGGTCGGCGGATATACGCTGGGGAATGTCTTTGAGCAATTCAAGGGTGGGGAAGCTGTATCCGGGTAAGATTGCGCGGTGGTCCGAGTATACTCCTGAGCCTGAAGTGTCGGCTATGGCCTTGCCATCGTCTATTTTATCGACTTGCGGTGTGTCTACTGTGAATGAGGCTTCTCCTGTGCCGGCTTGCTCCGGGTCGGGGTCGATGCTGAAGCCTTCATCCTTTGAAGTAGCCGACTTAGAGCTATTGACAATCATAGGTGCATTTTTAATAGTGTCTGCCGTGGTTGTGTCTTCAGAAGTTTCGGCATAACCATCATCGGCAGGAGTTTCACTATTTTCGGAAACGGACGTATCGACAGTTGAAGTGTCGTTGGTCGAAACGTTCTCTGAGGCACTATCGCGGTTTATAACGCGTGTCAAACGGTAGCGACGGCGTAATTCGACACATTTGTGTGCAAAACAAATTAAGTCATTGAGGTATACGCAGACTACAGCAACAACGAGGAGGATGGATAAAGCTCCGGCTATAATGGGACCGCCAATGTGTAAAAGATATGCATTGACTTCATGGCCATGTGTACCTCCAAGGCTTATGGTAGTCTGAGCATTGAATGTCACTAAGCCGACAACGATACTTACGGTGATAGCGAGTAGTAAAGATTTAAAGGTCAAGGACCAAAATCTGATACGCTTTACGCCGAAAAATCCTGCGGCAAGGAACCACAGATAGAGTGTAAGAACTATAGAGCCAAGGCCGAGCGCATCCGTAAATAATGCATTCGAGAGCCAGGCGCCCAGGCTTCCGCCAATGTTATCAGTGGAACCGGGTGTTGCCGCCATCTGCTCAACGGAAAGCGATGTCACTGCACTCTGATCGTGCGCTCCATTGCGAAGGTGCGAAAGCAACATCATCACCAACACCACACCAATTAGTCCGCAAACCGTGCCGAGGAATATTCGCCACGACTTGTTGCGTATCAACGGCATTGATATATCAGGGTCAATGGCCGTATCCGTGGATGACTTTTCGGTACTGTCATCCGCAGGTTTTCTGTGAGACTTGCGTATCGGTTTGGCCATCGTGGGTGTATCTTCTTCGGGTGTTGTCGTGTCGGTATTTGTATCCGGTTTGGTATCGACTACGCGTTCGTAGGCCGGGGTATATGTACTCCGGTGTGCCATATCGCTTTCGGTGTTATTGCCTATGTGCGTATTTGTACGGGCGCGGCGTCTGCGATTTCTGTCAGATATATTTATTTCAAATTCGTCCATGACGAAGGCTGAAGATGCGTTGAGGTGGATAAATGAGAATTAAAAAAATAGCTGTGTGCAAGTTCGATGTGGAACCTTAATACGTTGTTGTCAGTGATTTAAGCCTGCGTATGGCTTCTGCCGGATTCGGGTCGTGGAATACGGCGCTTCCGGCCACCAAAGCATCAGCCCCGGCCTCAGCCAATTGCTTGCCGGTCTTGTCATTGACTCCGCCGTCGATTTCGATAATGGCCTTGCTGCCGCTGTCGATGATAAGATGGCGCAGGCGCCGGGTCTTGTTTAAGATTTCAGAAATGAAGCTTTGTCCTCCGAAACCCGGGTTGACGCTCATCAAGAGTACCATATCCACATCTGTGATGACGTCTTCGAGCATGCATACCGGGGTGGCTGGATTGAGCGTTACGGCTGCACGCATTCCGGCTTGGTGTATGGCGCTGATGGTGCGGTGCAGGTGTGTACATGTTTCCTGATGGACATTCATAATTGCCGCACCTGTATCGCGCACGCGCGTAATGTAACGGTCCGGGTCGACAATCATCAAGTGAACGTCCAGCGGCTTGGTGGCACGTCGTGCAATGGCATCAATTATGGGGAAGCCAAAGGATATATTGGGGACGAATACGCCGTCCATAACGTCAAGATGATACCAGTCGGCTTCGGAAGCTTCGAGCATTGCGAGGTCGCGGTCAAGGTTGCCGAAGTCGGCAGAAAGTAGCGAAGGAGATACTATCATTGGTTATAATTTTGCATATGGTGTCGGGCCGAGTTAATTACGTGCCGTAAGTTTTGAGGAGTGAGTTCGGACTTAGGTCGGGATGGTTAATGCTCTTTTTTTTCGTGACGTCTGCATGCGTTGTATACGATGAAAGCCACGCATATAAGTAGGATGCCCAAACCGGCGTACGTCAGATAGCTGTTGTAATGTTCAATTGTTTCGAACAGAACATCGCGAGGTACGCTCTTACCAAGCCACCATCCGAGGGCGGTCAATACGGCGTTCCATACGCCTGCACCAAGTATGGTGAAAATTGTGAAGATGCCTATGCTCATACGCGAAAGCCCGGCAGGAATGCTTATGAGCTGGCGTACAGCTGGAATGAGACGGCCGATGAAAGTACTGATAGCACCGTGTTTGTCAAAATATTTCTCGGCGTGCACCACTTTTGATCGATCTAATAGGCAGGCATGTCCTATACGCGAGTCGGCAAATCGATACACGAGCGGACGTCCGATCCATAGCGAAAGGTAATAGTTGATGTAAGCACCACATAATGCGCCGGCTGTGGCTACAAGGCATACGCCGATGACACTCATACCTCCATCCGGAGAAGTCACTGCGATATATGCGGCCGGGGGTACAACGACCTCTGACGGAAAGGGGATGAACGAGCTCTCAATGACCATAAATATAAAGACAAATAGGTAATTGGCGTTCTCCACAAACCATCGGAAAAATTCGGAGGCTGTGAACGAGAATTCGGCTCCGCCGTCAAGGGGAATCAGTGCAAGTATGGTGTCAGACATTGTGTGGCGTTGAGATTGTTTATTATTGATTAAATTGTTTGCAAATGTACGAATTTTTATCCGGAAGTCCTATATGCTCAATGGCCAAAAACAAACCTTAACCCGGTGCGTAATGTTGTCTATATTGCGGTCGCGGAGAGTATTTGATGGTATCTATTCACAGTCGAATACTCGGTCCAAAATCTCTCTTGCAATTTCGAAAAACTTATATATAAAATTGATATAGACCGTTATGATAACAATTAGTAAAGCTAAGAGATCAATACAAAACACTGTTGTAATCATATCGTGAAGAATGTGATATCTTCCGGCTTTATAATATAATGGGACGGACTAAGTCTGCTTGCTTAACTTATTTCGGTCACTCACTCGGGCAGTGAACTGGTTGCTCGGCCATCATTAGCCTGCTGATCGCGAGCCAATTGAAGCCGGCGTTGGAGCTTTTCGCAGTTCTTGCGTGCGTAGAACAACTGAGTCTGAAGCGTAGCCAAATGCTCCGATGCGATTATAGCTTCCGCCAGGGTGGCATTTACGGCTATGGGATGCGTCTTACCGGCGGCATCGGTGACTATGGCGCTGATGCTTTTGCCTGAATGGGCTTGTAAGGCTTGAGCCAGCAGCTCCGCGGTCTCGGGTCCTATATTGAAACGCCATGCGCCATCGCTGTGCACACAGGCATCGGCACTTATTGCAGCTTGAGCCAAAGTGTTGCCTGAAGTGTCCCTTAAGAACAGAGCCGTAGGCGCTTTGGCTGAAATAATAGTGGCTGCGATGAGCCAAGGCATATCCTCGTCCACTACGCGAGGCTGTATGGCGTTACGATTGGCAGCAAGGTCGATATTTGCTGCATTGTGGTGTACGCGGTACGACCCCATGACGGAAGACGTTTGTCGTGATACAAAGTCTTTGGATGCCTCATTGATGGCTACGGTCAGCGAGTCGGCACGTGCAATCCATACCGGAAGCAAGCTTTGAGCTTGACTTACCTGAGCTTGAGCCTTTTCAGCCATGATAGCCTTGCGTAATGCGATGCTGTCGGGATAGCGCACATTGAGGCTGTCCATAAGAGCGTAAGCTTGTTCGTAATTGCCTGCGGCAATACATTGGTATATTGAGTCAACAAGGACGTGAGCGCCGTTGTCGGCATTTCCGCTGCAACTTCCGAGAGATATTGTCGCTGTAGCCAGCGCGACCAAGGCTATAGCCTTAACATTATTTACTGCGTTGTACATCTTTAACACCTTTGACTGTTTTGATTTTCTTGATGAGATTATTAAGCGCTGCGGTGTCGCCTACACCGACCACGACATAGCCTTGGAAGAGCCCATCGTTTGAATCTACGGCGATATTACGCAGCGATGTGTTGCGCTCCTTTGTGATTATGGATGTTATATTGGTAATTATGCCTATGTCGTCTTGCCCCAGAATACGTATGGTGGCTGACATTTGGCCGTCAAAATGACCGCTCCATCGTGTGCGAATGATGCGATAGGGGTATTTCTGTTTTATATTAGCGGCGTTGGGGCAGTCAGAGCGGTGAATTTTTATATAACCTTCAGCCGAAATAAATCCAAAGACATCATCGCCGTAGATAGGATTGCAGCAGCGTGCCATCTTGTAGTTCATACCCTTGACGCCATTGCCCTGTCCGATAACGAGGACATCGGAGGCATTCGTTGTGTTGTCATCGTTATCGCGCAGTATGAATTCTTCGGCACTTACCGTCTGGGTCGCGACTTCGGAGGCCTTGTCGCGCATAGACTCATATTGTTCCAAGACATCGTTGATGTCGGTATGTTCTTCGCCGAGACTACTATAAAAATCTGTGGTTGTTTTGAACCCAAGCTTACGGATAAGTCTGGTCAGTATATACTCCTCAATCTCGATTTTACGGTTCTTGAATCGGCGTTGCAATAATTCCTTGCCCAATTCGGCTGCACGGTTTTGCTGTTCCTTTAGTGTGACACGTATCTTATTGCGAGCCTTGGAGGTGACGGCAAAAGACAACCAATCTCGCTTGGGCTGCTGCTGCGGCGAGGTAAACACCTCGACCGTATCGCCGCTTTGCAATTTGTAGTTGATTTTACGATTGCTGCCATTGACACGTCCGCCGGTGCATTGACAGCCCAAGCGTGTATGTATATGGAAAGCAAAATCAAGCAATGAGGCACCTAAAGGCAGTCTGTATAGGTCTCCTTTGGGAGTGAACACAAAGACTTCCTTATTGTAGACGTCCATGGTCATATTCTTCATCAACTCCGATGGTCCGTTTTCGGCCGTCTCAAGGATGTCACGCACATTTTTCATCCACGCGTCGAGATTGCCTTCACTCTTTATGCCCTTGTATCGCCAATGGGCGGCAAGACCTTTTTCGGCGATTTCGTCCATACGCTTGGTGCGTATCTGTACTTCCACAAACCTGTTGTCCGGGCCGCAGACAGTAGTGTGCAGCGACTCATAACCGTTAGTTTTGGGTACTGAAATCCAGTCTTTGGTGCGTGAAGGATTGGGCTGATACATATCAGTAATCACCGAATAAGCAAGCCAACATTCTGCTTTTTCGCGTTCGAGAGGAGTGTCAAGTATGATACGTATCGCAAATAGATCGTATATATGCTCGATGTCGTTTTTCTGCTTTTTCATCTTATTCCAGATGGAATAGATGCTCTTTGTACGGCCTTTGATGTCGAAATGCAGTCCGGCTTCGATAAGTTTTTGCTTGACCGGGGCGATGAAAGCATTGATGTATGCATTGCGTCGAGCTTTGGTCTCGTTAAGTTTATGGGCTATGGATGTATATGTCTCGCGGTCGGTATACTTCAGCGAGAGATCTTCGAGCTCGCTCTTAAGTGCATACAGACCAAGACGGTGAGCCAAAGGTGCATAGAGGTATGCTGCCTCCATTGCCACTTGACGTACGGCGTCTTGATTGGGGTGGTGGTTGATTGAGCGCATCAGTACGACACGAGCTACAATCATTATAATAATGACTCGTATGTCTTCGGCAAGCGTCAGCAGTAGACGCTTGAAATTTTCGTTTTCTATGGCTGCGGCGTGCGTAGCGTATAGGTCACGAGTCTTAAGGAGGCATCGCACGATGGTGGCAATATCATCTCCCCAACGGGCTTTAACATCCTCTATGGAAATACATTGGTCGTGAACAATCTCATGCAGCAGTATGGCAATTGCTATAGCGCGGTCGGCGCCCAGGCTGTCGCATAGCAGTCTTGTCGTGGCAATGCTCTGATTTAGCGGGTGCAGTCCAAAGGTGTCTCGCTTAAGTTTCCCGGAACGTATAGCACGTGCGATGACGTCTTCAAGTGTAGCAATATCTTCTTCGGACACTCGTCCCTGGAGGGTCTGAGCCAGTTGGCCAAACTCTTTGGAAAGGCCGGCCAATTCTTCAGGATTTATGATGTCGGTCGAAACGTCAATTAAATCGGACAGACGCATGGTTATTGATGTATTATGTCTATTCCTATGTCTGCCGCCTATGGTCGGCAGTAGTTTGTATAATTGTATGCGGCTATATGCTTCAATTGTGCAGATGCTTGATTGGGCGCCAAATAGCCGTGATTGTGTATCTTCTGATTAGTAAATACAAAATTACTGAATTTCTGTTTTTGTCCGGCAGTTGTAGAGCCTTTTTTAGCCTGTTCATCTTTTTAGATTGTGGGCTTTAGTGTCGCATAATAGGTCTGTCTTATTTGATTGCCTATTATTTTGACGGGAGGAGATGAAATGAAGCGGGGCTTTGCCCGAAAAGGCCAAGCCCCGCTTCTTGTGAGTTTATTTGCAAGCGATTGTTCGCTTGTGCGTGTCAGCGTATTTTTGCGTTACTTGGTCCCTGCCAGATTTTTGTATTTGTCCATCTGAGCCTTAGCTTCGTCAAATGCGGCGGTATTCTTTTGTATCAAGTAATACTGAGCGATGGCGTGGTATGCTTCGACGTAGTAGTCAAGATAGTTGTCCTTGTTTGAGGGGTCGGCATTTGCCGGATCCTGATTGAGGATGTTGACGATTTCCTCGTAGGTTTTTACTGTATTTTCATCGGGTTTGTTGCCGTTTTTCGCGGTGTAAAGCAGTGCTTTCCAACGCAGATATGTGGGCTCTGGCTGGATACCGGCGAGAACTTTGTCCATATAGTCAAGACCTTGCTGAGCCTGTTGTGCGCGTTCTTCTGGGGTGTCGTCATCACTGAGAGTGGACACGGCCCAAAGACGCTTGGCTGCAGTGTAGTATTCGTTACGTTGCGGGTCTTTGGCGCCGGCCAGATACTTGGTGTAGTATTCGGCCGAGAGTTTGTATTCTTTCTTGGCCCAGTAAGTATCCGATAATGATTTGAGAATGCTTCCGTCTTCGGGGAAAGCCTGTGCACCTTTCTGAAGAACTTCGACTGCGAGAGAGTCTTGGTCGGCTTTTGTCAAAAGTCCGGCGTAGAACTTGTAGTCTGCGGCATTGAATTTGTTTGCATTGGCAGCGTTTTCGAAGTACTTTTGGGTCTCTTGAAGGGCTTCATTGTCACGGTTGAGAGCATCAAGCGAGCGAACGACGATACGTTGCAGGGTGATGTCGCCGGGCTTGTCTTTGAGGACTTCTGTTGCGATATCAAGAGCTTTTTGGTAGTTATTGCCTGTGAAGAGGAGTACTGCATAGCGAGCCTTGTCTTCGGGGAAGTGGTTGGGGTTGGCAATGTACTGGCCGTATTGCTTGGCGGCCTCTGTCCACTGTCCGTCTTCATATAATTTTTCGGCGAGTTCGCGCTGGCCTAAGGCTGAGTTGGGGTTCTTCTGCAGCAACTCGATCAATTTATTTATTGCGAATCGTTTGCCACCATCGGTGTTGAAGTATACGTTGGCATATTTTACATAGCCTTCGGGATTGTCCCCATCAAAGTATATGGCCTGCTCGTACATTGTGGCAGCCTTGTTCCAGTCCTTGGCTGCAGCCAGGCGGTCGCCTTCGAAGATGTAGATTGCGGGTTCTTTATTTTTGGAGGTCTTGTACGCCTTTTTGAGGTATTCCTCAATCTCTTTTGCGTACTTCACGGGATCGGCTTTATAGTAGGCACGAACGATATCTACGAGTACTTCGGCATTTTTCTTCTCGTAGGACTGAGCTTTTTTGAAGTTGTCTTTGGCTGCGCTTTCGTTGCCGGCCTGTAGGTCAAGGGCGCCTATGCCGACATAGTTGTAGCCACATTCGGGATTAGCTGCAAGGCCCTTGTCAAAGTAGCCTTTAGCTGTGGTCTTGTCGTTTTTGGCAAGGTACGATTGGCCAAGGTAGTAGTATGCCATGGCTTTGTTCGTATTCGCATCGGAGAGGTTGCGATCGAGAATGGTGATGGCGTTATCATACTGGCCTGCTTTGTAGTATTCTACGCCGTCCTTGTAGCCTTGTGCCGAAGCACATATGGCAGCGCAGAGCAGCAATGCGGAGATAAGCTTAGCTTTCATACTATAAAAACTTTGGATATGTGTGGTTAATTGATTTTTTTCTGTGAGCACTATAGAACCGAGATATTTGCACCCGGCTTAATTTTGTGTAAAGTTACACATTAATCGTGTAATATAACGCAATGGCGGCCGGATTTGGCGTTAATCTATGTTAAGTGCCATTTCCGGGCCGCCATTGGGCTTATTGTGTGTGCTATATGGATGTTTTATTACGCATGACTGTATGGAGGTAATCGTGTGGAATGTTGCGAGACGACTATTGAATTTCGACTACAGTAATTTGCATCCGAGCAGGCATTATACCGGTCTTCATAATAATGCGCTGTCCGTCAACACCGGTGACAAATGCATAGAATTTGCCTCCGACACCGGCAGGCGAAGCGGTAGTAATCATATACATCGGGCGTGTCAGCGGGTAGCTGCCGTCGTAAATATTCTGCTGGTAAGGCTTGTACGGTATGGCTTCGTAGCGCATAACTCCCAGGGTCTTGACTCCGGACTTGTCCATACGGTTGTTGATATCTTCACCATTAACTGCCAGGGTGTCGCTTACAATGCGCTGTACACGTTCTTCGGTTGTGAGATTATTAAGCGTAAGGTCTCTGGTGAGATGGCTTACTCCGATGACACCCATAGCTGCCGGGTCTTTTTGTACAAGAGTCAGTACGCTGTCAATACTTCCGACGGCGTGAGCCAACGGTCCCATCGGGCGACCATTGAGCAAAGTATCGCGCATGTACATTGCAAGGCCCGAACCTTCTGAATCGAAGTATACGTGTATGCGCTTGTCCGGCGCTCCGGGCTGCAATTGGCTCCAATTGGTGGTTGAACCTGCCAATATCTCGCTGATTTCCTTCATACTAAGCTGGTCAACTGGGTTGGATGGATTGACAATTAGAGCCACGGCGTCCACCGCGATCTTCATGCTACGCAGATTGGGATATTTGTCCTTTAACGCCTTGCGCTCGGTCTTGGTCAGGTCACGTCCGACAATGATGGTGTGTATACTGCCGGCGAATAGTGAGTCTAAGGCGTCTTTCTGTGTTACGTATCGGGTAAGCACATGGTATTGTTGCTTGAGGTAGGCGTACTCGAAGACGTCGATCTCCTCTTCCATAATGTTCTCAAACGAATTATCGCAGAGCATTGTCATAATCTTGGACGGCTGTTTTTGGCTGCATGAGCCTAAGGCCAAAGCTATGCACAACGATGCGGCGGCTATGGATAATACTTTTGTGCGCATATATATGTGTTTTTTGTGGGGGGGGGGGGATTGTGTATGTAACTCTTATAAGCGACTTTCGATGCCTGCATAGTATCGGTAGGCACGCCAAATTCCGTAGATAATCAATACTATGCCTACGATATCTCGCGGCCATGTATATTGAGGAGCCCAATCAAAGAAGTTGAGCAACAATAGGATACCCATGCCTATATATATGACCACCATAAAAATGGTGTATACCAATCGCATGATTCGACCGGGGCCTTGTCTGCGATTATCCTCATTATCGTTGCCGTGCATTTGCTGACGGTAACGTTCGAATTCTTCGTTGTTTTCTTGCTGCATATTGTTATACGTTTTTTGTGCTTTATTGTATGTTTTGCCGCAGTCCGATGATAAATATGTCAGTCGAGAAAGCGCTTGGTAATTCCGGTATATGCATCGACGCGTCTGTCGCGTAGGAATGGCCACCAGCGACGAACGTTCTCGCTACGTTGTATGTCGATGTCGATGATAGCTTCGGCCTCGGCATTGTCCGGAGCACGGAAGAGAAATTCGCCCTGAGGTCCGCAAACAAAGCTACTGCCCCAGAAGGTGATACCATTGGTAGCGCGCGAATAGTCCGGTTCGTAGCCGACGCGATTGACTGCCACAACGGGAAGACCGTTGGCTATGGCGTGCCCGCGTTGCACGGTCGTCCACGCTTCGCGTTGTCGAGCTTTTTCGTCTGCGGTATCGCTACGTTCCCATCCTATTGCAGTGGGATATATGAGGATTTCGGCACCGCGTAATGCCATCAGACGAGCAGCTTCCGGGAACCATTGATCCCAGCAGACAAGCACGCCTAATCTTCCGACCGAAGTGTCTATGGGTTCGAATCCGAGATCTCCGGGCGTGAAATAGAACTTTTCGTAGTATGCCGGATCATCGGGAATATGCATCTTACGATAACATCCGGCTATACTGCCGTCTGTGTCAAAGACTATAGCTGTATTGTGATATAGTCCCGGGGAACGACGTTCGAACATAGATGTGACTATAACCGTCTGTGTCTCTGCCGCAAGTGCAGCGTATGCTTCAGTGACGGTCGATGGAATGGGAATAGCCAAATCAAAAGCATCTACATTCTCGGTTTGACAAAAGTATAGACTATCATGCAATTCTTGGTTGACTATAAGGCGTGCTCCTGATGCGGCGGCAAGGCGTATCTTGGCAAAAAGCCTGGCGCGGTTGTCGGCGATGTCGGCCGTATTGTGCTGCTGTATGATAGCTGTTGGGATGATGCGTGTCATTTTATTATGCATATATATGGTCATTATTCGGCAAAATGGTAAGTGCATTACGCGGCATTTGCATGGTTGCGCAATGTATGCTTCCGTGCTGCCGGATCAGTGCGGTAGCATTCACGCCGATGACTTCGTGTCCGGGAAATGCTTGTCCAATCAGCAGTAATGCCTCGGCGTCTTTATCCGATTGTCCGTAAGTAGGCACGACAACGGCTCGGTCGCCAATAATGAGGAAATTTGCATAGGTTGCCGGTAATCTGTCATCTGTATCCGGGTCGTATATCGGGTAGGGCATTGGCAGACCTACGAGATTGTATGGCTTTCCATCGACCCGGCGCATTTGATGTAATTCCTCCTCCATGGCCGACAATTCGTTGTACTGAAAATCGTCAGGGTCATCACACTTTACATATAATATTGTCTCAGGTGATGCAAAGCGAGCCAGAGTGTCCACATGGCTGTCGGTGTCGTCTCCGATAAGGAAGCCGTGGTCTAACCAAAGGACTCTTTTTGCTCCAAGAAATTCACGTAGCATAAACTCGGCTGATTCACGGTCTGTATAGCCGTTACGATTGGGCGAATACAGACATTTGGAGGTGGTCAATATTGTTCCGGCACCATCGGAGTCTATGCTGCCGCCTTCAAGTACATACATCTGCCGCGAATAGTATGGACCGGAGTCAAATATCCCGGCTTTGAATAGTGCGCTGTTGACCAAATTATCTTTGTCGGCTGCAAATTTAAGACCCCAACCGTTGAAACAGAAATCGTTATATACGGGCTTCCCGTTTTCGTCAAGGGTGGTAATTATACCGTAGTCACGAATCCAAGTGTCATTGGTGGGTACCTGAAATAGAACAATTGGATTGCCTGTTTGTTTAATTTGAGCCTTTAGGAGACTTGCTTTAATGTTCTCAACGTTAGGTCCGATGATTAAGATAGGCGCATAGGGTAATATAGCTCGGACCAAGTCGATATAGCATTGTTCGATCTGGTCTAATATATATGCCCAATCCGTATTTTTATGCGGCCAGGAAAGTAATATGCCATCGGTAGGATACCATTCGGCCGGTAGTGTATAGTTATTCGTCATAATCGTTGAGGGTGTCCCAAACTTCTTCTCGGTTTTCCATATACTCGGCAGCAAAGTCCGAGAATCCATGCCGTTCGCTGGTACCAGTATCGGCACACCACTGTCGGTATAGTTCGCGCAGTTCGTTGTCGTCAGCGACTATACGCTTGAATTCGGCTTCGGCTACGTCAATAGCACCGCTCGATTCGATTAGGGAAACGAAGTATTCGGTTATATCTTTGTCCATAATCAGTGTATAGGTCTTTTCAGTCTTCAAAAATAGATATTTCTGTTCTGATTATAGATGTGTGTTAAGTTAAAATTAGTTAAGCTTGTGGATATGCGAAGCTCTAAGCGCATTCAGTACAGCCAAAAGTGTTAAGCCGACATCGGCAAAAACAGCTGCCCACATATTGGCATATCCGAGAGCGCCGATTACAAGTAATGCCAGTTTTATAGTAAGTGCAAAGGCGATGTTTTGTCGAACTATGCTCATAGTTTTACGAGCAATAAATATTCCCGTAATCACCTGAGACGGGTCATCGTTCATCAGTACGATGTCCGCCGCGGCGATGGCTGCATCGCTGCCTGCCGCACCCATCGCAATTCCGGCGTCCGCAATTTTCAATACCGGAGCATCGTTAATGCCATCGCCGACAAATACCACAGGAGACGAGCCTCGAATCATGGTGAGCGATTGGACGCGACGTACTTTGTCGTCAGGCATCATTTCGCAGTCATATTCGTGTATGCCAAGTTCGTTCGCAACGGCTTCGGCCACGGGTCGTTTGTCTCCGGTAAGCATCACGGACTTTATGCCAAGTTTTGTCAGGGTCTTTATAGTCTCGGATGACCGAGGTTTGACAGTATCGGCTACAACGATGTGCCCCATGTATTCGCCGTCTACGGCAAGGTGCACGATGGTACCTATGCAGTGGCATTGGCGTGGTGTAACGCCGGCACGTGCCATAAGTCGTTCATTCCCGACGTATACGCGGTGCGAGTCAAGTGTAGCCGATATGCCTTCGCCGGGATAGTCATGCAGTGCTGTTACGAGGCTTTGGTCAAGAGTGCCTTTATATGCAGCACGTAGGGATATGGCAACCGGATGAGTCGAAAAGCTCTCGGTAAGTGCCGCAAGTTCGAGTAGTTGCGACTCGGATATAATCTCCGGATGTATTGCCGTGACGGTGAAACGTCCGCAGGTGAGCGTCCCCGTTTTGTCAAATACAACGCTGCGAGCACGCGCCAATGTCTCCATATAATTTGAACCCTTGAACAATATACCGAAATGGGATGCGCCACCGATACCGGCAAAGAATGTCAATGGGACAGAAATAACCAATGCGCATGGACACGATATTACTAAAAATATCAAAGCCCGTTCAATCCACAGATTCCAGCCGCCCATACCGGTCAAAGGCGGTATTACAGCCACCAATACGGCACATACGACGACTATAGGTGTGTAATACCTGGCGAAGCGAGTAATAAACTTTTCGGTATGAGCCTTGCCGGTTTCGGCATTTTCGACCATATCAAGTATCTTTGCTACGGTTGTATTGGCATACGCGGCAGTGGTCTTAATCTTTATTGCTCCCGAAATATTGAGACATCCGCCGAGGACTTTATCGCCCGATGTTGCGGACTGTGGCTGGCTTTCGCCGGTCAGCGCGGACGTATCTATGTCCGAGGATCCTGACACGACAATCCCGTCTATCGGAATTTTTTCGCCCGGACTGACGATAACAATACTTCCGATGGCGACTTCTGTCGGCGAGGACTTGATTAGCGAACCATCGGATTGTTCGACATTGGCAAATTCGGGCCTAATATCCATAAGCGCAGAAATGGAGCTGCGGCTTCGTTCGACGGCCATATCAGACAGCAGTTCGCCCAGCTGATATAACACCATCACGGCAACCGCTTCGGGATACTCGCCGATGGCAAAAGCCCCTATGGTTGCGACTGTCATCAGAAAATTCTCGTCAAAAATCTTACCGTGCGTTATATTGCGCAAGGCCTTGAGGATGATGTCTGCTCCGATGACGATATATGCCGCCACATATAAATATATATTTATTCGATCCGGTAGTCCTATGGCTAAGGCTGAGACTGCGAGTGCAACCGATGCAGCCAGTCGGATTACTATGGTCCGTTGCTTTTTGTCCATTGTGAGTTTTGTGTTTTACGCACAAAGGTCTGAAAAAGGCTCTGCAACCGGGTTGCAAAATACGAATAACGGTAGTGATATATGCTTCGGAAGACAGCGCTTATCCGATTGTCCGATTATGATATAGAAGTAATGGCTGTTTGGATTATGCATCATTATATAGTCAAATTTTATGCCTATGACGACATGAAGGACACAGACCTTTCATCATATAGTTGATTTGGTGCAACTCAAACCCCTCGGGATATCGTACTACGGGAATATGGGTATGGTCAAGGCAGAAAGTCTTATGGCATGACTCACAATAGAAATGACAGTGCATTTCCTCGGCTCCGCAGACGTGGTCATTGCGACATAGACAATACTTTGCCGAACCGCTGCCGTCCTCTATTTCGTGAACAAGGTGCTGCCCGGCAAATAGGGCAAGAGTGCGGAATATCGAAGACTTGTCTACGGTTTCGAGCGCATCCTCGACATCGCTCATGCTGAAAGTGTCTTGGAAAGACTGTATAGCATTGTACACAAGTATTCGTACCGCAGTGGGGCGTACACCGTGACGACGTAGGATCTCCTCTCTATCGGGCATACTATTGACAGATGATATGACACAATGTGTGTTGTCGTGTTCGATGTCCTTGAAATCGGTATTCATAATCGGGTGGGGGACATACAACTGTTAAGCGAATAGCATCAACAATTGATAGACGACAAATGCGACGAACCATGCCACGGCAGTGTTGTAGACCATAGAAAACACCGAGTATTTCCAACTGTCTGTTTCGCGACCTATAGCTACGACCGTAGCCATACAAGGACAATACAACAATATGAAAATCAAGAATGATAATGCTGATTGCCATGTAAATCCTGGTTGTCCCGTATGCGGATCTATCGCCTCAAGTCGTTCGCCAAGTGCCGTGTCATCCACTGCATCGTTGTTGGTATAAAGGACGCCGAGGGTCGAGACCACTATTTCCTTGGCTGGGATACCGGCTACGGCAGCGACCGTGGCGGGCCATGTAAAGCCCAGCGGTTCCATAATCGGGTTGACTGCTTTGCCGGCCATCTGAAGGAACGAATCGTGCTTCGGATCTATCGATGATGTGTCTACGGAAGCCGTTGTCACGATGACCTCATTGGCTTTGTCATGGTGTGGGTAGTAATTGAGAGCCCACACGATGATGCTGGCAAAAAGGATGATCCCACCCATCTTACGCAGATATTGCTGGCCTTTCTCCCAGGTATGGCGCAGGGAATTTTGCCATGACGGCATACGGTACGGCGGGAGTTCCATGACAAAAGGAGTTTCGTCTTTTTTGAACATAAAACGGCGTAATAGCCGTGCTGTAGCTACAGCCACGGCTATACCCAGTATATATAAGCCGAAGAACACCAAGGCTCCATGGCGTGGGAAGAATGTGCCTATAATCAATATGTATATCGGCAAACGTGCCGAACAGGACATAAACGGATTGATGAGAATTGTGATGATACGGCTTGACCGGCTTTCGATGGCGCGCGATGACAGAATGGCAGGGACATTACAGCCGAAGCCCATTACCAAAGGTATAAAAGATTTGCCGTGTAGTCCTATGCGGTGCATTACTTTGTCCATAATAAAGGCGGCACGTGCCATATATCCCGAGTCTTCAAGGAATGAGATGCATAGGTACAATATTAGGATATTGGGTAAAAATACTATGACGCCGCCCACGCCGCCGATGATGCCGTCGGCCACAAGATCCTTGACAGGACCTTCGGGCATAGTGTTGTGTACAAAATTGGAGAGCGCATCCACTCCGGCACTTATCCAATCCATAGGGAACTGCCCGAGTGAGAATGTAAGCCAGAATATGAAGAACATTATGAGCAAAAACAGCGGGTATCCGAAGATTTTGCTCGTAAATAGGGTGTCAAGTCGGCGCGTGGTGTCGTCCTCGCTTTCGTCTTCGCGGGTGAGTGTCTCGGCAAGTGCTCCGGCTATATATCCGTATTTTTCGGCTGCAATTTCGGCGGGAACGTCATCGCTGAATTTGTCCTTAAGTCCGGCCACCAATTGGTCTCTTAGCTTGATAAGCTGCCCGCCGTGTGCCGATTCGCGCACACTATCTTCAGTGTCGCTGTCGCCTTCAAGTAATTTTATGGCTATATAACGCGGCGAGAATTTATGGCCGATTTCGCCGTCGGCTTTAATGCGGTCTTTGAGCACGGTTACGGCGCGTTCGATTTCGCTGCCGAGATTGACATGCACGTGTCGCACTTCGCTATTGCTGCCTTCGTAGACCGATATGACCGTATCCAGTAGGGTACTGATGCCTTCGCCGCTCTTGGATATTGTCGGAATAATAGGCACGCCGATCATTGCACCAAGTGTCTTGTAATCAAGGTGGATATGGCGGCGGTTAAGCTCGTCAAACATGTTGAGTGCAATGACCATCGAACGACCCATATCTATCAGTTCGGTAGTCAGATAGAGGTTGCGCTCAAGGTTCGAGGCATCTACAACATTTATTATGACATCCGGAGTTTGTTCGCGAAGATACTGTCGCACGTAGCGCTCTTCCGGCGAATAAGTGGTCAGCGAGTATGTGCCGGGCAGGTCTACCATATTAAATGTATAGCCGCCATAGCGCATCTTTTTGGATTTGGCATCAACGGTGACTCCGCTGTAATTGCCGACATGCTCGTTGGCGCCCGAAGCTTCGTTGAACAGCGATGTTTTGCCGCAATTCGGATTGCCGATAAGGGCTACATTAATGATTTTGGACCGTTGGTCGGCGGTACGTATAGCTTGCTCAATATCAGCTACGCAATCATCACTATCATCGTAGTCTGTACTCGCATTAGTATTTTGTGTTGTGTCGCGCAAATTGTGGACTTCATCGGATGTGCCATCGGCGTTGTCGCGCAGTCGCACGACTTCGATGAGAGAGGCCTCGGAAGCACGCAGCGATACCTCATAATCCATGATGGAGTACTTAATGGGGTCTTTGAGCGGCGCATGCAGCAACACGGTGACCTCTCGGCCGCGCACAAAGCCCATATCCATGACGCGTTTACGGAAGGCGCCGTGGCCTAATATTTTGACAATTACAGCTTTATCGCCAGTCTTCAGCTCGGATAATCGCATAGTCTCACTATCGCGTTGTGTGTTATCTGTTCATAGTCGGATTATTCCGAGTACAAAATTACGCATTTTCGGCGGAACAGCCGCACTTACTTCGACAAAAAATTACGACAAGAAAATTGTTGGCCAAGTGCAAATAAATGTGTAACTTTTCCGCGCAGACCGCATCGCAGAAGCCCGGTCACGGGCAATGTGGGTGGGTCGGCAGACATTTTTTGAAAAGCGTTTATCCGCGCTGATTCTTGACCAATCGGAATTCTCGCAAAATTCATGTCAAAGTCAAGGAATGAGCAACGGTAGATGCCCGTGGATATGTGATTCCGCGCCATCCGCACGAAGTTTCGCGAGAAACTCCTGGAGATGCCGTCATTGCATACATAAGCGTGGCTTCTGCATGTTGCTGTCCGACTTTGACAGGGCAATGCGAGAAGCCTCGGTTGGTAGGACGGCAACAGATACAGACGTCCACGCTTTTTTGCATATCAACATCCGGACAGGACGTTATCCGGGCCAAAAAACCCAAAGTGACATTATGACACTACTCAAACACCTCAACAATGAGAAATCGGCACATGTCGAAACCACGGCGATGCAGTATCCCACATCCCAACCCGTCCACACGTCTCCGATACTCGGTTCCCTTAAACACCCGATCATTCGATCGGCACTCCTGCTCATCATATTGCTCTTCTCCTCCTTCTCCGCCCTCGCATACGAATGCGAAGTTGACGGAATATACTACAATCTTAATTCGACCGATAAAACAGCAGGCGTAGCAAAAGGCAACCATAGCGGCGAAGTTGTTATACCCAAAACTATAGCATACAACGGTGCAACATATTCCGTCACTTCCATAGGAGGTGAAGCCTTCTCCGGCTGCTCCGGTCTCACTTCCGTTATATTCAATGCCGAAAAGTGCACTGAGATGAATTCACCTTTTAGTGGCTGTACAAATCTTAGACTATTGACTATTGGCGATAAAGTTACTATAATTCCAAGCAGCGCTTTCTCCGGCTGCTCCGGACTCACTTCCGTGGTTATCCCGAACTCAGCCACTTCCATCGGCGATAACACCTTCATCGGCTGCTCCGGGCTCTCCTCCGTGGTAGTTGACAAAAATAATGTCAAATATGATTCACGCGACAATTGCAATGCAATTATAGAAACATCTACGAACAAATTAGTCGGCGGCCGTAATAATACTACTATCCCCAACTCCGTCACAGCCATCGGCGAAGACGCCTTCTACGACTGCTGCGGGCTGACAAAGCTGGTTTCTCTGGCCGTTGAGCCGCCCACTTGTGGCTACCCTGTGTTTGAAGGAGTTGATAAAACAGCTTGCCAATTGGTTGTCCCGGACGAATCTATCAATAGGTACAAGGTTGCAGACCAG
The DNA here is from genome assembly GCA_002478045.1 of Porphyromonadaceae bacterium UBA7555. Lineage (GTDB taxonomy): Bacteria > Bacteroidota > Bacteroidia > Bacteroidales > Muribaculaceae > CAG-873. The sequence goes on along the minus strand of DLLT01000017.1, from coordinate 52,759 downwards.
TGGAAGGATTTTATGAATATATTAGGGACTAGCGGCGTGGACGATGTGAGCGTTGGCACGCCGGATGCGGTCTACGAGGTGTACAACCTGCAAGGTGTGTGCGTGGCCGGCGGTATGCGCGAAGCGGAAATCACCGCCGATGCCCTGCCCCACGGTATCTACATCCTCGTGTCGCCGCAAGGTCGCAAGAAACTTATAATCTGAACTGATTAACGAATTATAATCATTTGAACATGCGCGGATGCCGGCGGCTATTGCCACCGATGTCCGCGCCTTTCATATATGTTTACAATCGGGTAGGAGGTGCGACGAGCACATAATTCAGTATTTGATGGTAGGTAATATGTCGCGTAATCGTAATGTTGCGTACAACTCCGAGGTGGTCTTTTAACAAAATGTGGTATCTTGATCTCGAAAAAAATTTGTATCTTTGGCATCCAATTTGCAGTATGAGGCTGCATATAATATACGATGAATGAAAAAAGAATCCAACGAACCCAAGCACCAGATAGTGTCCTTCGGACAAATCGAAATAGACAGCAAACGAGCTGAAGGCAAAGTCGATATGGGTGATTTGCCCATATTGGCAACTCGTAACTTGGTACTATTCCCGACCGTGACAATGCCATTGTCGCTGATGCGAGATAGTGCCGTCAAGGTGGCTCAGTATTCGTATACGCATAATGTACCTATAGGAGTTGTGTGTCAAAAGAATCCCGAAGTTGAGGCTCCGGGACTTGATGACTTATATAAATACGGGGTCATCGCCGATGTACTCAGAGTCATTGAGTTGCCTGACGGCAGCAAGACGGCTATTATCAGTGCTCGCCGCAAATTCCGTATTCTAGGTCCCGGCGCAGGCCAATGCGTCCCGGGCGAATTGTGCGCCAAAGGCAGATTGACACGTGACACCAAACCGCGCGCGGACGATGACGAATATGCCAATCTGACGCAATGTGTCATCAATGCCATGAAAGAATTGGCAGAGACAGCCGGAAATGATTCGACTGATATGACGCTCGGATTTGAAAACGAGAAAAATCCCGAAACGGCCGTCAACGTAATCTGCTCGCTCGCACCCATAGACGTTCCGAGAAAAGAGGAACTGCTGGAATGTTCGCGAGCTATGGATAGGGCCTTTCGACTACTCACGTTGTTGACCAATGCTCAAGAGACTTTCGAGATACAGAAATCCATTATGGATCGTGCCCGTCAGCAGATGGAAGAAAACCAGAAGAATGCTTTTCTGCAAAACCAGATGGACGTAATCCGACAGGAACTTTATGGCAACGATAGCGATGAGATTGACGACCTCGAAAAGCGAGCAAAGAAAGTCAAGATGCCCGAAGCCGTTGCCAAGACCTTCCGCAAGGAGATAGACAAATTGCGCCGTTACAATCCCCAGTCACCTGACTACTCGGTGCAATACACCTACCTTGAACAATTGTTGGCTTTGCCGTGGAATGCGTATTCGAAGCTCAATACCGATTTTGACAAAGCGCGCAAGATACTCGAAAGCGACCATTACGGACTGCAGAAAGTCAAGGAACGTATACTCGAGCAATTGGCCGTGCTCATAGACAACCCCAAAGGTAAAGCCTCGATAATATGCCTTGTAGGTCCTCCCGGAGTAGGCAAGACATCATTGGGTCAGTCCATAGCTCGAGCTTTGGGCCGTAAGTACGAACGTGTATCCTTCGGCGGTCTGCATGACGAAGCCGAAATACGCGGTCATCGTCGTACGTATATCGGCGCTATGCCCGGACGCATCATCGATGCCGTCAAACGTGCCGGCACCTCCAATCCGGTGTTGCTGCTTGACGAAATTGACAAAATAGGTGCAGACTACAAGGGCGATCCGGCAGCAGCCTTGCTCGAAGTACTTGATCCGGAACAAAACCACAAATTCCACGACAACTACATCGATGTAGACTTTGACTTATCGCATGTATTGTTTATCGCTACGGCCAACACTTTGTCTACTATATCGCGGCCGTTGCTGGATCGCATCGAAGTTATCGAAATAAGCGGATATCTCGAAGAAGAAAAGATTGAGATAGCCAAGCGGCATATATTGCCGAGACTGCTTGAGCAGTATGGTAAGACAGCCGAAGACCTCAAGATTACGGACGAAGCCCTTGCTGCAGTTATCGAGAACTATACAAGCGAAAGCGGTGTGCGTCAGCTTGAGAAACACCTTGCCGAGATCATTCGCAAGATGATACTTCGAGACAAACTCGGGCAATCATTCCCATGCCCCGTGCGTCCCGAGAATCTTCGAGACTTGCTCGGCGTCAAGCCTTTCAATAAAGACCGCTACGAGGGTAATGACTTTGCCGGAGTGGTTACAGGCTTGGCTTGGACCGAGGTCGGTGGAGAAATCCTGCTTGTAGAGACGTCACTTTCGAGCGGCAAAGGCGACAAGATTACGCTGACAGGCAACCTGGGCAATGTAATGAAAGAATCGGCCGCCATAGCGCTACAATGGACCAAGGCACATGCTGAAGCTTTGGGCATCGCCCCCGAGCTCTTCGATAAATACAATCTACACATACACTTCCCGGAAGGAGCTATTCCCAAGGACGGACCTTCGGCAGGTATCACTATGACCACGGCCATAGTCTCGCAATACACTCAGCGTCAATTGCGACCTCGTATAGCGATGACAGGCGAAATGACACTTCGTGGTAAGGTGCTCCCCGTAGGAGGCATCAAAGAGAAGATACTTGCAGCCAAACGTGCCGGAATCACCGACATCATCCTTTCCGGCGAAAACCGCAAGGATATCGAGGACATTGAGCAGCGCTATATTTCGGGCCTTACATTCCATTACGTGGATACAATGATGCAAGTGCTTGACGAAGCACTATTGCCCAATAAGGTTCCCGGAGCCATCAACCTATAAAAATGGATCAGGACAAATCCGAGCAAAGTGTTGCACGTGCAAATATAAGTATACGCGGAGCACGCGTCAATAACCTGCGCAATGTCAGTGTAGACGTTCCGCGTAATCGACTTGTAGTCGTTACAGGTCTCAGTGGCTCCGGTAAGTCCTCATTGGCCTTTGACACATTGTATGCCGAGGGCCAGCGGCGTTATGTCGAGAGCCTTAGCGCGTATGCTCGTCAGTTTCTCGGGCGAATGTCCAAGCCCGAGTGTGATGGTATCCGCGGCCTGCCTCCGGCCATAGCTATCGAACAACGAGTCAATACGCGCAATCCTCGTAGTACCGTTGGTACTTCCACCGAGATATACGACTATATACGTTTGCTGTATGCTCGCATCGGCCGTACATATTCGCCGATAACCGGCCTGGAAGTTCGCCATCATGACGTTGGAGACGTCATTGAATGCGTCCGTTCCTATCCCAAAGGGACGCGTATAGCCGTGGTTGCTCCCATTACAATACCCGAGGGTCGAACAATACCTACACAACTTGACGTATACTTCAAGGGCGGATATACACGTCTGCTGGCAAAAGACGGGACTTTTGTTTCAATAGAGCAGATGCTTGCCGATAAAGGTGGTTGTCCATCCGGTCTTGATGGATATGATTTGCTCATTGATCGATTGACGGCAGATACGGAAGACAAAGACTCCTTGTCGCGATTGACCGAATCTGTTGAGGCCGCCTTCTTTGAGGGCCATGACACGATGACCTTGGTCGTCTGGACGGATGGTAATGTACGACGCCACGAGTTTTCGAAACGTTTCGAGGCTGATGGTATCACTTTTATTGAGCCGTCCGAACAGATGTTTAACTTTAACAACCCTTATGGGGCATGTCCACGTTGTGAGGGATTCGGACGAACTATGGGTATCAGTGAAGACCTTGTAGTACCCAATCCTTCCTTATCCGTGTATGATGATGCCGTAGTATGCTGGCGAGGTGAAGTTATGAGCCAATGGAAGCGAGACTTCATACACATGGCGGCGCACATATCTTTCCCGATACATCGCCCGTACCGCGAGCTTACCGCCGAGCAGAAGAAACTCTTGTGGGAAGGCAATACGGCATGGCCCGGCATCAACGGCTTCTTTGATTGGGTCGAAACTCAGCAGCATAAGATTCAATATAGAGTATTGCTGGCGCGTTTTCGGGGCAAGACATTATGCCCGGTATGCCACGGATCGCGTCTGCGCCCCGAGGCTAAATATGTGCATGTAGGGGGCAAGGACATCTCCTCAATAGTATCTATGACTGTCTCCGATCTTCGCCAATGGTTCAGCCACCTAAAGCTTGACAGTCGTGACAGCGAAATTGCCGCTCGACTACTCACCGAGATCAATAATCGGCTTACATTCTTGGACGATGTCGGCTTGGGATATCTTACGCTTGACCGTCTGAGCAATAGCCTCAGCGGCGGTGAAAGCCAGCGTATAAATCTTGCGACATCGCTCGGTAGTAGTCTTGTGGGCTCGCTATACATACTTGACGAACCATCCATAGGTCTGCATTCGCGAGACACCCAACGGCTGATAGATGTTCTGCGTAGACTTCAACGTATAGGAAATACCGTGGTAGTAGTCGAGCACGATGAAGAAATTATGCGTGCAGCCGATTACATTATCGACGTGGGACTTAATGCCGGACAGCATGGCGGCACGATAGTGTTCAGTGGAACACCTGCGCAGTTGCCAGAAGTTGTGGGCAAATCTTACACTGCAGACTATCTTTGCGGCGCTCGCCATATACCGGTACCCAAGCGTCGGCGTAAAAGTAATGCCGCAATCACGGTAAAAGGTGGCCGCCAGCACAATCTTAAAGACATTGATGTCTCCTTCCCCTTGGGCATAATCACGGTAGTTACGGGCGTCAGCGGTTCGGGCAAGTCCACACTTGTGCGCGATATCTTGTATCGAGCGCTCAAGCGCCGTTTTGACGAGGTGTGCGATGCGCCGGGCAAGTTCGACGGACTTACCGGAGACCTGAGCCGCATACAAGCCGTTGAATTTGTCGACCAAAACCCCATAGGCAAGTCCTCACGTTCCAATCCGGCTACATATCTTAAAGCTTATGACGAAATACGTCGGCTGTATGCAGACCAGCAATTGTCGCGGCAGATGGGCTACACGCCCGCCCATTTCTCATTTAATGCCGATGGCGGACGTTGCGATGAGTGCAAAGGCGAAGGTACAATCACCATTGAGATGCAATTCATGTCTGACATAACCATCGAGTGTGAGAGCTGCCACGGACGTCGGTTCAAGCCGGAAATACTCGAGGTGCAGTATCGAGGAAAAGCCATTGACGAGATACTTGCTATGACGGTTGATGAAGCTATAGAATTCTTCGGGCAAGACAGCGATTCTACGGCACAGCGTATATGCTCACGTTTGCAACCGCTCAAGGATGTCGGCTTGGGGTACATTAAACTTGGCCAACCATCATCATTGCTCAGTGGAGGAGAAAATCAGCGAGTCAAACTTGCGTACTTCCTCTCACAAGAGAAACCTCGCCCCACTATGTTCATCTTTGATGAACCGACTACAGGGCTGCATTTTCACGATATACACACGCTTATGGACTCTTTTGAGCGACTTATAGCCCATGGACATACCGTGGTCATAATCGAACACAATATGGATGTCATCAAGTGTGCAGACTATGTAATTGATATAGGCCCGGAAGGCGGTGAAAAAGGAGGGTATGTCGTAGCTGCCGGAACGCCTGAAGAGATTTGCAAGTGTCCGCAAAGTTATACCGGACAATATTTGCTAAAAAAATTAAGCAAATAGTTACGGATTTTGCATAGGCTTAAAGCCGCCAATATAAAATATTATTGTCGTAATCCGAGATAAAAGCGTAACTTTGTACCACTCAAAAAACGAGATGTACCAAACGAGATATAGCAAGCCATGGGTCATTATTTGAAAAATATCCTGCAACTATTACTTTCACCCCAACATGGGTGGGAAGAAGTATCACGAGACGGCCTTGCGCCGGAATACATAGCCTCGCACGGACTATATCCGCTCATAGGACTCGCATCGGTGACATATTTTGTACAAGGCATATATGCAGTACATTTCGAATTGGTGACACTACTACAACATGCACTTGCTGTGTTTATATCTCTATTTCTATCCTTTTTTATCGGTAAACTCGGGCTGGAGACTTTTACTGGAAGATTTATAGATACCGGCAAGCTAAATGTGTTCAAGACTGAGACATTGGCCGTGTATATTATAGGAATACTCGGTATTATGCAAATTGTGAGCAACGTTCTACCTGTACAAACTGTATTGGTGTATCTCTTGTTGGTTTTTGCTATAGTCGTGATATGGAATAGTAGCCGATATCTTGACATTTCAGTCGAAAAAGAAGCCGTTTTTACAGCCATGGCAATAGGAGTACTCATTGCACCCAAGATATTGCTTGATGTGCTATTCTCTCTCATCTTAGGATAAATAACGTATGAAAACCACACTTAAAGAAGTAAACATAAAAAACCGTCGTGCAACCTTCGATTACTCCATCGAAGAAACTATGACCGCCGGAATAGTACTCACCGGGACCGAGATTAAGTCTATACGACTTGGCAAGGCCAGTCTTGTAGACACTTATTGTTATATTGTCAATGGTGAGGTGTGGGTCAAGGAGATGTATATTGCGCCGTATTTCTATGGGACTTACAATAATCCCGGTGACCGTCGAGATCGTAAATTGCTGCTTACACGCCGCGAGATACAACGGCTCGAAAAAGCCAATAAGGAAGCCGGTATTACCATCGTTCCGCTTCGATTGTTTGTCGGAAGTCGCGGATATGCCAAGTTGGTGATAGCCATAGCTCGCGGTAAGCATCAGTACGACAAGCGTCAAGCCATACGCGAACGAGAAGATAAACGTGCACTTGCTCGTGTAATGCAGAAACGCTGAATCGTTCGTATAAATGTTATCCCGAATTTCAATATCGGGTGATACCTGAGATAAGCTGCCGTTATGGTTATCGCTCCAAGACGAGTAATACCTTCGAACCGTCTGCAGTGGTGACTGCAATCAATTTAAGACGCCCATCGCCCTCCTTGACGCCCAGTCTCGACTGCAATGCGGCGGCTGTCATATCAAAATTGCGTACTGCGACCGAAATCTTCGGATAACGGCTTTTGAAACGTTTGAGCACTCGTGACTGCCATGGCAGTACCTCGAGAACCCTCCATGCTTGTCCAGGGAAGCCTGGAATTATATCAGTGTGTGCGTACAAATGAGTATCCGCTGCAATTTTGGTCGTACCATAACGAAGAGCCAAAGTCCGATAGCCACCGCATTTCATTACCGAAGGGTAGGGCTCGTAAACTATTTCTCCGGCTTCTGGCGTATGCTGTGGCGGTTGAGACCCGGATTCTTCCGACAGCGAGAAGGTAAAATCAGCTATTTCCCCTCCGGACAAGAGTGTCAGCGCGTGTATATGCTGAGTGCCGGTTGCTATTTTCGGCTTTGTCAAATCACAGACGGCGACCAATTCCTTGCATTGCGTGGCCGTGCCGAGTGTATAGATGTCCGTCACACATTCCAACGGCTCGACCATTCCGCCGCGGATATCTATCATTGGCGATGCCTTGATGATAAGTGTTCGGAAATGGCGGCGAAAATCATCAAGCATCGAAATAACATTCGGGGCACAGTCTGCCAAGCCAAAAAGTCGTTGACCGCCATTGCCGCGTCGTGCCGGGTCAATAAAGGCCACCTCGCCGTGTAATATGCCATCGTGCAACATCTTCACACTATCGCCATATAGCACCTGTAGCGTCGTTAAATTGCGACCGACGGCATTGAGGCTTAAGGCTTTGGCTAGAGATTCATCACGCTCGCATGCTGTCACGGCGTGTCCGGCTTTCGCCGCATGCATTGCATCTATGCCAAGCCCGGCAGTAAGATCCGTAACCGAACAATTGCGAGGCAATAGTGCAGTGTGCACACGGGCGAGGTCGTCAGATGTGCTTTGTTCGCCGCATAACTCATTGGCAAACAGCAATCGAGGAAATTCATAAAGTGTTTGCGCAAGTTTCTTCCCAAAACGCTGACGGCACTCTATTTGTGTGATTGCGCACGACATTTCCGCATCGCCATGATAGCGAAGCCGCAGTGTGGACACATCATCGCCGATGTGCGCGTTCACAAAAGCCCAAAACTCGTCAGAATTGTATATCATATATTAATGCCGCATTGATGCTCAGCAACCACAAAGATAGTCATTAATGCGATAAGGCGACCATTCAAGCATATGATATTTGAAGTTTCGGCGCAAAATTCGTAATTTTGTACAATAAAAAGGGTACAGTCTGCCTACGTCTGGTTGACTGAAGTCCATATAACATTGAAACAAAACCTTTGATAACACTTAGCTATATGGTCAATACACAGAAATACAAAGTCGCCGAATTGGAACGCGACCGCCGTATATTGGAGCTTCTTGCGCAGAATTTTCCGACAATAAGCGCAGCCAGTACTGAGATTATAAACCTCGAGGCCATACTCAACTTACCTAAGGGCACCGAACACTTCGTTGCAGATATACACGGCGAGTATGAGGCATTCCGCCATATTCTCAAAAATGCATCGGGCAATATCAAACGCAAAGTGCGCGAGATTTTCGGTTCGACACTTCGCGACAGCGAAATCAAGGATCTATGCACGCTGATATACTATCCGCGGCCCAAGCTTGAAATCATCAAGGACAAAGAGCAAGACATTTCCAATTTTTATCAAATCACGCTGAACCAATTGGTAAAAGTATTACGCTCGGTTTCGTCCAAATACACTCGTTCCAAGGTGCGTAAAGCTTTGCCCAAGGCATTTTCGTACATCATCGAAGAATTATTGCATGAGACCCCGGATGATATCAAGAAGCAAGCATACTTCAATCGAATAGTCGAAACTATCATCCTCACCGGTCAAGCCGATGAATTCATTGTCACTATGTGCAATGTCATACAGCGATTAAGTATAGACCAGTTGCATATACTCGGTGATATATTTGACCGTGGTCCCGGCGCACACTTAATCATGGAGATGCTTAACGATTATCCCAATTTCGATATACAATGGGGAAATCATGACGCTTTATGGATGGGCGCCGCAGCCGGGAATATGGGCTGTATCGCTAATGTACTGCGTCTGTCGTTACGCTATGCAAATATGGCTACGCTCGAAGAAGGTTATGGCATTAATCTCGTACCTTTGGTGACTTTTGCAATTGAAATGTACGGCGAGGATCCGTGTACATACTTTACGCCAACCATAATGGATGATGAAGCCGCGCATACCGAGAAAACTCGGCGTATTCTTGCTCGTATGCACAAAGCAATAAGCATAATTCAATTCAAAATCGAAGGACATATCATTGATCGCCATCCCGAATGGAATATGGACTATCGCAAAGTTCTTCGTGGAATTGCCCCCGAACGTGGTGTAGTCACTATCGAAGGCAGAGAATACCCATTGCGAGATTGTCACTTCCCGACCATAGACCAGGCTGATCCTTATGCTTTGACGCCCGAAGAAGCAGATCTTATGCAAAAATTGCAACACTCGTTTCTTGTAAGCGAAAAGCTGCAACAACACATCGGAGTACTATTATCGCACGGCGCCCTATACGGCGTCTACAATGGTAATTTGCTGTTTCATGCGTCATTGCCGCTGAATGATGATGCGACATTCAAGGAAGTCGAGATAGACGGTGAGAAGTATAGTGGTCGTCACCTTCTCAATAAGGTCAATCGTGTGATGCGTGCCGCATTCAATGCCGACCTACCTCAGGACGAGCGCGACTATGCCATAGACTTTTTCTGGTATCTATGGTGTGGCCCTGACTCGCCTCTCTTTGACAAATCCAAGATGGCCACCTTCGAACGCTATTTCATAGAGGATAAGGTCACACATGCCGAAACCAAGGGTAACTACTACACCTTGCGTGACCGGGTCGATGTATGCGACAAAATCCTCGATGAGTTCAAGGTGAAGGGCGAACATCGCCATATCATCAATGGACACGTGCCTGTAAGAGCCAGTCGCGGTGAAAGCCCGATACGCGCCAACGGACGCTTGATGGTTATAGACGGCGGATTTGCCAAGGCATATCATGATACCACCGGCATTGCAGGTTACACACTCGTGTTTCATAGCCGTGGGTTAGAGTTGGTGCAGCATGAACCGTTCACTTCCGCTGAAAATGCCATAGTGAATGGCACAGATATTGTGTCCACCAACCAAATAGTGGAACTAAGTGCACATCGTATGCGTGTACGCGACACGGACAAGGGCTACGAATTGCAATGCCAGATAGACGAGCTTATGGAGCTCCTATATGCCTACAAAAACGGATATATTGCCGAACGTTCGCGATAAGGCATAGTCGCCAAAATAGTAATGTCGGAGGATACCAATGCTCGTATCCTCCGTCTCTGCGTATCCTTCGTAAATGCGGAAGGGGCGTTCTATACTGTCGCAATAGCTATACGCAACTCCTCGGGGCGAAGGTAGCGAGCAGCAACTTGGCGTAAACGTTCGGGAGTCATTGACGTAATGCTATGTACCTGGGCGGCGTAGTATCCGTCCGGTATGCCGGCCAAAAGAACGGATTCATAGTAGCCCATAATAGACAATGGGGAATCCAAAGTCGTGGACAGTGTAGACATTACATCTCGACGTAGTCGCGTCATTTCGTCTTCGCCCATAGGCTCGGAAGCGAGTAATCTTAATTCATTGCGTATTTCCTTGACAACGGTATCAGTGTATCCGGTATCGCATTGAGCCGAAATCTGTATCGTGCCGGATTCGCGTAACCCCATGAGGGCCGCTCCGATGCCGTACGTAAGGCCTTTGCGTTCGCGAATATTGGTCATCAATCGGCTGCCGAAGTATCCGCCAAGGGCAATCACAGCATGGCGCAAATCCACATAATCAGGGTGTTGACGGCCGATAGTCGGTATAGAAGCGCAGATGGCACTTTGGATCGTATGCTGCAAATGCGCGACACGTGTCTGAGGCGTCTGAGGTGCCGGCGGCACGTCTAAAAAGGAGTCCACCGAAGCGGGTGCCAATCCTTTGGCAAAGGCAGTCAAGGCGTCTCGAGCGCCTGAAACACAATCCAAGTCACCGGTTACAAATACATGCATCGAGTGATGAGTAATTCCTTCGATGTGACAACGGCGGACATCCTCAACCGAGACGGCCTCGCATTGTTCCGGCGTAATTGGCAGCAAGTATGGATGATTGCTGCCAAATGATAATTCGTCCGAGAGACAAGATGCGACATACGAAGGCTTGGTCAATGCCGTTCGCATATTGGCAATTTTTGTCCGATGTTGCGCCTCAAATGCCCCGTCGGGGAAAGTCGGAGTCAAAATCATCTCAGACAACAACGGCAGCAAAGATAGAACCTTGTCTGTTTCGCCCAAAATGCCGATGCCGGTGTATGTAGCATTAGCATTGCCGAACGGGCTGAGTGATACGCCGTTGAAATCTAATATTTGCGCAATTTCTTCGCCCGAATGGCTCTGTGTACCCTCGCGAAGCAAGGGTGCAACGAAAGATGCAGCATACTTGACAGGTAGATTGGCTTCACCGGCGTTCCAAAATACGTTTATGCGAAGTATTCCGCACTTTGGGCGATTGTAGGAGTATAGTGTGACGCCCTTACACAACTTGGATGTCTCGATGCTTGGAATTGAGAGATTGTCGAATTCGCGCACCGAAGGTGGGGTAGTTCGGTCAAGCATCAGCTTCGGGATTTTTTTCCAAGAAAAGACGCGCAGCCTCCAAATCTTCCGGCGTGTCTATGCCAATAGTTTTGGCATTGGTGTATGCAACAGCTATGGTGTACCCATTTTGTAGCCATCGCAGTTGTTCCAGCGATTCGGCACGCTCCAAAGGCGACTGTGGCAATGACGCGAGTCGGAGTAAAACATCGTGTCGGTAGGCATATACTCCGATATGTCCGTAATAGGGCGTTGTCTCAGTCCAATCTTTCTGCTCGATCCCGCGACAGAATGGTATGGGCCATCGTGAAAAATACATAGCTGTATTTGCCTGCGAGATTACAACTTTTACCAATGCAGGGTCGGCGATGGTTTCGTATGGCGTTGAAGCCGGCAGAGGCCGTGCCAAAGTGGCAATGTCCACGTCTTCGCGAACGAAACATCCGGCCAAATTCTTAAGCGATTCCATATCCACAAAAGGTTCATCGCCCTGAATATTGATTATGACATTTTTAGTCACCCCGAGAAGTTCTACGGCCTCGCGGCAGCGATCGGTGCCACTACGATGGTCGGGGGACGTCATTACAGCGCGTCCACCAAAGCCTACGACGCAGTCTGCTATGCGAGTATCATCTGTGGCTACAGCGACATTTTCTCCGAAGACTTTGGAGACACGACGCCATACATGTTCGATTACCGGACGCGTGCCAAGCATAGCCAACGGCTTGCCCGGAAAGCGGGTTGATGCATATCGCGCCGGTATTATGGCAAAACATTGGTTGGATATCGATGAAAACATAGTGGTGTTTTGTATTTTTATTATTCTGATATTCTTGGATCGGTGAATCTTTTAATGGATGCTATGACCTGGTCTCGTTGACCGTTCGCACTTTTTTATTTCCGAAATATGACGGTAGAATCAGCGAACCGGCTACGAGGTATATATAATAGCTGACCAATCGCCAGGCCAAAGCCATCACCAGGGCCATCTGTGGGCTGCCGACAAGGTCGCCGTAATAGGTCGCGAAAATAACTTCCGAAATACCGCTGCCGCCCGGGGTGGGGGAAACCATAAGTAGGACCCAAATCACGAATTGACGTCCGAACACCAGCCATCCGGAAGCATCGGGGCAGAAACCCCAGAACAAGGCATTGACAACCAAGTATCGCGAGAACCATGATATGACTGTGGCACAAAACACGTTGAGCCACCAGCGTTTCGAACGTAGGCGCAATTGGCGAGATGTAGTCACCATATTGTCCGCCATTTCGTAGGCGCCTCTTCTCCAGCGACGTAATATGCGCCAGCCAAAAGTTTTTTTGATAAACCGTGCCACTGCTTCGGGCCATGCAATAATACCCATAAATAATAGCGCAGTATATATTACAATGCCGGCGTATACTACCCAAAAAACTATCCTTACGCCGAGCATAAAGCCTGCATCTACTGTGCCTTGAGCGAACAATAAATCATTGGGTATCAGTAGTAATATTATAGGACAAAATACGACAAAAAAAAATTCGTCCATCAGCAGAGTGGTAAGTGTCAGTGTTGCGGCTTTGCCCAAGGAAACACCCTCTCGGTTGAGATAAAATACAGCCAAGGCGCTTCCTCCGACAGCAGATGGGGTAATAGCAGATGTGAAGGCACACATAAGATCTACGCGAACAGACCGATGCCAGCTCAGTTGCGGATGTGCGATAGTGTGGAAACGCCATGTCAGGCCAAAGTCTCTACCAACCATAAATACGCATGCAAGAGCAAAGCCGACAAGCATTTGTATATTCCAGTCAATAATATCAAAGGCCTTGCCTCCGAATTCATCGGCAAAAAGCCATACAGTGACACCCAAGCCGATTAATACAGGCAGGGCAACACGTAATAGTATGGATGATAGTGTGGTCTTCATTCGTAGAGCCCGGTATCGGGCTATGTGCCAAAGGACTCTTAAGTCCTAAATGTATCAGTTGTTTTTAGCCGTGGCTGCACTTATTGTAGATAGTATGCAATCAATTGCGTGTACCGGATTGGATGTGGATTTTATGTCTTCAAACGAAAGGGCAAATCCATTGATGCCGGCAGCGACCATAGCCGGAATATTGGCTGCGGCAAATGCCCCGACAGCTACAATAGGCGTATTGACGCCGCCATCGCGCACCGCCTTCACAAAAGTTGTGGCAGCATCAATATCTGTATCTACGGGCAGTGTCACATAATCAATGTCGAGAGCGGCCAATGTACCGACGGATAATGCTGACGCCGCAGCAATCCCGATGATTGCTTCGGCGCCGAGTTTCTCTCTCAAAACGCGTGCATTGGCTGATGAGTCGGATATATACACGCCGTGTACTCCCATCTTGGTTGCCAGTTCCGGGTTGTCCTCTATGGTAAGGATGATGCCCAGCTCACGGCATTCGTTTACGATGACAGTCAATTGAGCGTGTATTTCCTGCTCGGAGATACCATCGGTACATACCTGTATCCATCCGCATCCGGCTTGTATCGCCAAATGTGCCTGTTTGGAAAGCTCAAGCCCGGCATGTCTTTTTGCAATGAAAAGTAGCATAGTATATCACGTGTGCTTAGATTATTTGTAGACAAAGGTAGTGATTATGTGCGTACGCACAAAAAAAAGGCGAAAATTTCGCCCGAAGTACCTAAAAAATATGTGGGGCGTCCGATTAAGACAGCAAAGTTTTGGTAATGGTGTCCGAAGCCTCTTGCAACTGCTTCTCGTAAGGTATACGTTCTTCGATCTGTCGGCATCCGTATAACACCGTGGCATGGCTACGACCCAAGCGTTGTCCTATGGCTTTAAAGGACATTTTGGCTAATTGCTTGGCCAGATACATCACCATTTGACGGGCATCCGAGATTTCGCGCTTACGCGAAGATGTAAATACCAGGTTTTGTTCCACATTGTAGTAGGCACAAACTTCACGAAGCACATCATCAAATTCGGTATTGCGGCGAGTGGGGCGTATGGCGTTGCCCACAACATTGCGAGCCAATTCCAAGGATACCGGAACGTTGCAGAACGTTGCACGTGCCACTATCGAGGTCATAACGCCTTCAATATCGCGAATGCTGTCGGTTACATTATTTGCGATATAGTTCATCACATCATCGGGCAATTCGATGCCTTCACTTGCCGCTTTTTGACTGAGTATGTGTCGTCGCAATTGTAAGTCCGGACGTTCGAGGCGTACGGAGATGCCCCACTTGAAGCGACCGAGCATACGCGCCTCAAAGCCCTTCATATCCGCCGGTGCACGATCCGAGGATAGAACTATTTGTTTGTTATTGAGGTGTAGATAGTTAAATATATTGTAGAACATATTCTGTGTCTTGGGCTTGTCGTTCAAGTCCTGGATATCGTCTACAATAAGTGTGTCGATGCTTTGGTAGAAATTAAAAAACTGGTTGGTCTCGCCACGCATATGAGCGGTCGTGAATTGGCTCTGAAATGTACGCGAGGTGAGATATACCACCCTCATATCGGGGAAGCGTTCTTTTAGTCGTATACCTATCGCTTGTATAAGGTGAGTCTTACCTACGCCGGTATCGCCGAAGATGAAAAGTGGATTAAATGTCTTGACTTGTGGGTCATTGGCTAATGACTCGGCTATGATTAGGGCGTTTTTGTTTGATGACGATACGCAGTAATTTTCGAAAGTAAAACGAGGATTCAGCTGCGGATCGACCGAGCCGACGGGGCGTGGCGCAAATGGATTGACTACAGCCGGAGATTGCACGGCCTTACTTCGCGGCGTACTGGCTACATCCACTTGAGTGTCGGGCTCTTTGCTCACGACGTTGAACAAATAATGTAATTGTACGTCCGGTCCGTATACTTTGTGCAGTATAGGGCCTATGATGTCCAGGTAGTTGGCTTCGATATGCTCGGCAAACAACGGAGTCGGAACCATCAATTTAAGATCATTGCCGACATGACTCACTTCGCTGATGTCCTTGAACCACAAGTCATACTCGCTCGCGCTGACTTCCTTACGGATTAGCGCAAGACATTCTTCCCATAGTGGAGTATGGCTGCTCGGTTTAGTCATAATCAGTTTAGTGGTCGGCCGTATATTGTGAAAAATCACCCTGCAACGAAAGATAACTGACGCTGCAGGTGTAAACGTGCAATGCAAAGTTGGCGATTTTTTTTTAATCTGCCAAAAGATATTTTGACAATTATCTACCGATCGCTTCTAAAAACCAACAAGTCAGGATGTTTTGTCAACGCGATTTTTTTTCGTAACTTTCGGACGATTTTAGGCGATTGCGCCATAGTGCGTCACTATCGTTGACACATCACATCTTCTAAACGTTTATGGATTACAGCACCCCGTTATTTAGCGTCATTACAGTGACTTATAATGCCTTTGCTACGCTTGGGCGAACTATGGAAAGCGTTGCAATTCAGTCGTATGGCAGGTACGAGCATATTATTATGGACGGAGTGAGCAAGGATGATACCATAGCTGTAGCCCGAAAATATGCAGATAACCATACACGGGTTGTCTCGCAGCCTGACGCCGGGCTGTATGATGCGATGAATAATGCTATGGATATTGCAAGGGGTGAATACCTTATATTTCTAAATGCCGGGGACAAGTTCCATGACACCGAGGTCCTATGGCGTCTTGCCGACGCCATAGAGGTTAACAATCGCCCCGGCATTGTATATGGCCAAACGGACTTGGTGGATGATAACGGCAAATATATCGGGCCTCGTCATCTTATAGCTCCACGAGTATTGACGGTCAATTCCTTCAAAAAAGGTATGCTGGTTTGCCATCAAGCCATGGCTGTACGCCGCGATATAGCTCCGCATTATGATACAAGGTGGCGCTTCTCGGCTGACTACGATTGGTGCATTGTGTGCCTGAAGCATTCGCCTAAAAACGTATATGTTGACTGCACACTGATTGACTACTTATACGAAGGGCTGACCACGCGCAACCATGGGGCATCTCTACGCGAGCGCTTCCGCATAATGGCGCATAACTATGGCCTTGTACCGACCGCATTACGTCACTTGGGCTTTGTACTGCGCGGCATCAAGCGCAAGCTTACCAATCCAAATAGCAGGCAATGACGTCTCGCGTCGAGCGGTCAATCACGTCGAAAGATATTTATGATGTAGAGATTACTTCTTAGTTGGTCTTGCCCGAAACTCGTTTCAAGTAAACGAAGAAGCATCTCGTCCGGGGTGCTGTAATGCTTATTGAGAATGATTTGTACGCGCCAAAAAAAAACGTTAACTTTACAGCGAGAGATGCGCCGCGCCCATCGCGTGGCTTCAAAAAAAACAGATAGACACTCATTATGTATATACTCAATACCACATTTCATGTAGATAATACAGTGCGTCATGACTTTTTGGACTGGGCACGTAAAGTATATATCCCGGCAGCCACCGGCACCGGACTGTTTGGCAAGGCTCGATTGCTGCGAGTACTCACAGACTCCGACCCCGAAGGAGTGAGCTTTGCATTGCAGATGGACTGCGAAAGCATCAGCGAGGCTCGACGCTGGCACGATGAAACTGCCACGCTGTTACGCGATGACATGTTTCAGCGCTGGGGCGACAAAGTACTATTCTTTACCACATATCTCAAAGACGCCGAATGAATTCCGAAGAGCCCAAAGAGACGGCAGTCGCGCATGGTTTTGACCGAATAATTATCGGTATTGATCCGGGTACCAACGTCATGGGGTATGGTATCCTTGGCGTTAGGGCAAAGAAACCGGCGTTAGTCGCCATGGGTGTCATCAAATTGAGCCGTTTCGAAGACCATTATATGCGCCTACATCGCATATACGACCGCGTTTTGGGCCTTGTCGAACAATACCTGCCAGACGAAATGGCTATTGAAGCTCCGTTCTTCGGAAAGAATGTCCAAAGTATGCTCAAGCTGGGACGGGCGCAGGGTGTGGCCATAGCTGCGGCCTTGGCACGTTCCGTCCCCATCACCGAGTATGAGCCGCGAAAGATCAAGCAGGCCATTACCGGCAACGGTGCCGCCTCCAAAGAGCAAGTGCGCGAAATGCTGCGCCGTATGCTTGGCATTTCGAATGCGGATTTGGATATCGAATTGGATGCGACAGATGCCTTGGGTGCCGCCCTTTGTCATTTCTATGAGTCCTCCAAACCCATTGCGACCAAGTCTTATTCGTCCTGGAAGGACTTCATAGCCAAGAACCCGGACCGAGTCAAATAAGGCACCCCGACGTCAGAGAAATCCATATTCTAAGATAGGACGATGTGACTTCCATCCCATCGTCCTATATAGGCTTTAAGTTAAGTGCCGCTACACTGCTTACATGAATATGCAGACGGCTTCTCGTTTTTAATTTACTTGAAAAATAGGCACGCATCTCCGTAGCTCAGGAAGCGGTAGTCGTGAGCCAAGGCATATTCGTATACTTCACGCCATAGAGGATCACCAATCATAGCCGAGACAAGGAGTAGTAATGTCGAGCCCGGTTGGTGGAAATTGGTTATCATTCCATCGACCATCATATATCGGTAAGAAGGCGCAATCATAAGGCGAGTATGTGCAGTCAGATGCTCCATACCATTTGCATCGAGATACTCGGAAACGTTACGCATAGCCTCGGCACGTGTCAGCCGCGGATGTTCTTCCGAATAGGCATACCATTGCGGCACCACGCCGTTCCAGCGGCCTTGACTGATAAGACATCCACAATGGTAGAGGCTTTCGAGTGTACGGACACTGGTAGTGCCCACTGCAATAAGCGGACGTTCCTGGTCTAAATCGGCCAGGCGTTGTATGAGATCACGCTCGACCACCACGGCTTCGCTGTGCATTTCATGCTCGCCGATGCACTCGCTCTTGACCGGACGGAAGGTGCCGGCACCCACATGCAATGTCACCTCGGCGCGTTCAATACCTTTGGCATCCAAAGCAGCAAGCACCTCGGGCGTAAAATGCAGCCCGGCGGTAGGTGCAGCCACAGACCCATCAATGCGCGAAAACACGGTCTGATAGTCAGTGCGATCACTTTGTTCGCTAGCACGATTAAGATAGGGCGGTATGGGAATCTCGCCTGCGGCATCAATGACACGCGCAAACGAAGCATTCGAGTTCCAACTCAGACGCACCAGCGACTCACCGCCGGGGAGAGTTTCGAGCCGTTCGGCCGTCAGACATAAGTCCTGACCGTCGATATTTATGAGTCCATGTAGAGCTGTATCCGCATTCCATCGTTTCGAATTGCCGACGAGGCACTTCCACACTATCGGTCCGCTTCCGCCGAAACAGGTTTCATAGTCCGCCGGACTTACCGGCTCGAGGCAAAACACCTCGATGAGTGCGCCTGTAGCCTTGCGAAAACGCAGCCGAGCATTGATGACGCGCGTATTATTGTATACAAGCAACGTATTCTGCGGCAGATAATCGGGTAGGGCGGCAAATATGGTGTCGGCCTTTATTCCCGAATCGCGATCGGCTACAAGTAATTTGCATGCATCGCGCTGTGCCAAAGGGTGTTTGGCAATGCGATCGTCAGGCAAGTCGTATAAGTAATCCTGAATATGTATCCGGCGCGGATCTGAAATTGCCTCGCTATTAGTTTGTTCCATTATAATCCATATTATTTGTCTTGATCGGGCAGACAGAATCCTTGGTGTACTATCATGTCTACTAAAGCCTGTGAAAAGGATTCGTTGCCTGCTCGAGGATAGCGTACTTCGGCATATACCTGCGCGAGGTTTTCCTTGCCGTTTTCTTGGACAAAGCGGCGATTGGCTTCCATATCTTCTTTTTCCTTATATGCGGTGGATATTTGCGTATCCCTGGGGTCCTTGTACCTGTCGTGGTGAACAATATGGGAAACATCCAGACGGTACTCACCCGAGACGGCGCTATCGGGTACGCCGAAAGCCAATGTCGTTACCGGCACTACCAAAGAGGGCAGCTCTAAAATTTCGGCGATATCCTTGCCGTTGAATGTCGTAGTTCCGAGATAGCAGCATCCGAAGCCGCGCATTTCGGCTATAGTGTTGAATTGCTGAGCGAATAGAGCTGTGTCAATCCACGCCCATGCTAAGGCTTGTATATTGTCTACGCCCGCATCAGCGTCATTAAGGCTGCACCAACGTGTATAGCGGTGCAAGTCGGCACAAAACGTCAGAAGCACAGGCGCTCCGACAGCTGCCGGCTGATTGAAATGTGCATCGTTCAGGCGTTTGCGCCGCTCACCGTCGTTGTGCGTTACTACAAGGCTGTACAGCTGCATATTACCTGTATTGGGCGCATGCATAGCCTGACGTGCGATATCTTCGATGGTCGCATCGGCGATGTCAATGTCTTTAAAACGGCGGCAGGTGCCGCGGTTTTGGAAGTATGTATTTCGATCCATAATTATCTTAAATATCGCTTTTGGAGTATCAAAGTTACGACTTTTTCGGGTAACGGATCACATTTTTAAGGTTTAATAAAACACGGGGCCGTGGCATTTGGTGCCACAGCCCCGTGAATATGATATCCGAAAGGCCTTATTTTTCTTCGTAATCGTTTTCGATAGCGAATTTAGGCTCGTATTTTGGCATCGTTATACGATTACCTTTTTCATCGGTTATATAAACTTCCACTTTACCTTGACTGCGTGCCGAAAGACGCTCTTGCAGGTGATTCAGATAATCCTGCTGTTCGCGCAGAGCTTTCTTGCGGTCTACTTTGGCATATGTATTGGCTTGATATATTGGCGTAATGACGGCATTTGTGTTTTCTATGCCGGTTGCGACAAAGCGGAAGTTACTATTAGGCACATAGGCTTCCAAAATCAGACCGGGTAGTCCGCTGAGTTTCCAGGGACCGTCGGATATGGGGATTTCGGGCGAGAACCATGCGCTCCACTGTCGTCCGTGATAGTTGCAGGTCGCAAGCATACACTCATATCCGAGCACTGTCTTGGTGCTGTCTTCCACCAATTCCCATTGTTGTCCCATAGGCTCGGTGTATGTACCGGGTTCGTCCGCCCATTTATCATACACTGTAACTGTCGATGTTGCGGCATCCTTGTATACATATAAGCTCACGGTCTTGTGTGGTGCATTGCCTTTGGTTTGATTTATGGAGATGGAACCATCGGGATTGCGCGTCATCCATGCGGCCATTTGGATGTCGTTGAGTTGTTTTTTGCCTTCTGGCGTTGAGGTGAGCGAGTCGCAGTATTCGCTCATGGTGCTGTAGTATTTGGAGCCTTGCGGACCGGCCAGCAATACCATATCACGTTTTACCTGTTTAGTGAAGTTGCCGGAACGAGGCGTGGAGTATGCCTCGTATGCCACCTTAATTGTGGCTTGCTGTGCCGAAGCGCATACAAAGGCGCATGCACCCAGTATGCCGAGTATAGTTCTTTTGTTCATAATGATATGTAACTATATAAATGATTGTTGTTTTATTTCTTGATGGTTATAGTCAGCAGCAGCTCTCGACCGCGTAAATTGCGTTGATACTCATAAGCCGCTGTTTGGCTGTATGTCGTGTAGCTATATGTGCGTTTGTCCAGAATATTACTCAAAGATGCTGACAACTCGATACGTTTGTTCAGCGTATATGTCACCTTGGTATCGAGCATCAAAATGTTCTTGTATTGACCGGCGGCAATCTCGTTATGATAATGCTCGCCCGAGATGTCCCAACGCAATTTGGCTACCGGAAACAGCGAAATGTTCATTCTATTGACCAAACTGCTGAGCCACGAAGCATTGTTATCGTCCATTGATAGGCAATTTGCGTCATAATCTATGCTATAGTCTGCGGACATCCAATCGAGAGGCCTGGTGGAGATGCTGCCGCCCACGCCCCATGTCGTGCCGACTGTGGAAATAAGATGAGATTGGTAGTACTGTCTGGCGTTGTTGCGACTAAACAAGCCGTTAGCTTTTATGGTGCCGTGCATAAAGTCCAAAGATTGTCCTATATTGGCCACTGCATACATTGTGCGCGACGATGTGGATGCCTGCGAATAACCATAAACGAGGTAGTCTCCATAAAATTGCTGAGTCATGGTATAGGGCGAGTGGTTCCACGAATGTCCGAAAGTGGCATTGGCAAACAATCCGCGGCCGGTATTTTTGAATGCCGCCGAGGCACTTACACGTTGAAAAGTGTTGCTATAAAAGTCGTCTGCACCACCGGCAAAAGACTTATACGAAGACATTATCAACGAATTATGTATCTTGGAAATGTCCATCGGCGCACGACCTGCGCTACCTTTAAGAGTCAACTTCAGACGATTAATCGGACTCCAAACCATCTTGGCTTCGGGCGAAAAATACACTTGAGAAGACGCATCCAAAGCTTTATCGAAGCCGTACCGAGCAAATGTAACCGGCATCTCAAGAGTGAAATCAACGGTATTCAATAGGTACTCGAAACGCGGTGTCGCATACACTGCGGCATTAGATGTATTCAAAGCTTCGCATTTCAGTCCGGATATACCATCCGGAAGTGCAGATAATTCGGTATCGAAGTTTCGGAAATTGGCTTTGATGCCGGCTGTAATTCCGATGTTTATACCTTTAAATACAAACGCGTATGCCGCACTTTCGTGCGTGTAGAATGCGTAATCCGAGACGTGTTGACGCATAGCGGAATTGCTATTAGGAATGACCGTGAGCGTCTGCGGCAGCGACTGCCATTCGATTTGACTTGCAAAAGTCACCAAATGTTTCCCGGCAAAACGTTTGATTGCTTTAAGATTATTGGCTACATAATAATCCGGTAGACAAGCCGATTGTGTATTGTCAAAACTTCCGGCAGTAGTCAGACGCACATCGTCCCAGTCGAGATTTGTCTTCAGCGTATTATTCAGATAAAGCGTTTTTTGATTGGTCTCGTAGCTGAAACTGCCGCTAAGGCTGTGCGTATGATCCGTTCCCGACCGTTGCTCGGAAATAACTCGATTTGCGCCATTGTCCCCACCGCCATAATAAGTGCTGACTGTCCGGGCGTCTGCCGTAAGGCGATTGAACGAATAGTCAAGATTGACTTTAATCTCGCCACTATGAGCTTTGAATACATTGTTCGAAGATATGATAAGAGAACGGTTGAACAATGTACGTCGACTGTCAAGCGATGGCACGGACGGCAAAGCAATATTGACATATCGGTTTAGCGAAGTACCGCGACTGCTTTCTAAAAAATCAGTTGTAATCGGAGATAAGTCTTCACTTGTATTGTTGGCTCGCGCCGTGATGATACTCTGCATTGACGGCATAATGGCCAAGGCAAATATTTCGCCATCCCATATAGCGCCTTCTGGCTGCCATGACCATCCGCCACCCAAATGTCCGTGGATATTCCATGTCGCTTTGGCATGGCCTTTCATCTTCAAGTTTATAGCGGCTCGATCCGAGAATACCGTGCCCGAAAGTACTTGCAACGGCTGGTGATTTTCCATAACCTGTACTGCGCCGACATCGTTATGGTTGATGCCGTTGGTCGCGACTCCATACTTTCCTCCAAGCATATCGGTGCCTTCGATATAGAACTTGTTTATTGCCTCGCCTTGATACTGAACTTCGCCCGAGGGCTTTACGTCTATGCCGGGCATGTGCCGCAGCACGTCTCCGATGCTTTTGTCCTGAGGCTGAGCAAACGCCCCGACATTATAAGACAATGTATCACCTTGAGCTCTAAGGCGTTTGTCTCGTATGGATACCTCGTTGAGCGTATACACTTCGGCGGCCATACGTATGGTCAGAGGATATGATATGCTATCCAAGGCGAAACTCCGATGAGCATAACCCACAAGCGAAGCCTCAAGACGATACCCGGCAGGTGAGTCCGGCGCTTTGAGCGTAAATACGCCATCAGCCTTAGTAGTACTGAAGCGTTTGATTTTTCCCGCGCTATCGCGTATCGTTACCGACACTCCGGCAATAGGTTCACCGTCGGCGTCATCAACGACAATACCGGTTATAGGGCATTGTGCTACTGCATTTATGGTAATTGCAGCAAAAATCAATATGATGAATGCGTATGTCTTCATAACTCAATAAATCAAGCGCAAAATTAACGCTTTTGATGTGTGTGCAACGTTAACGAAGTTTATTCGTAATGGTGGGTATTGTTTTTTTTGTTAAAAAGTGTTATTAATCAGGCTGTTACACTATTTTATGTTAATTCCAAAAGAGGGAAGGGCTGGTATACAAGAGGGCGAAGCACCCAAGCCGACAGTGTCGAACAAAAAGAAAGGACCTCCCGCCGTTATGACGAGAGGCCCTTTGAAAGAGGTCTATATTTCTTAGAAATATAATTGGATAATGTGTGCGCGAATTATTCAGCTGCTTTTTCAGCCTTGTCGGCATCCAGTAGGATGGTGATGTAGCTGTTAGCGTCAAGCAGGCCGCGGACGAAAGCCTTGATGTCCTCTGCCGTAATAGCGTTGACTACATCGATATATCCGTTCCATGTATCCACGTTGTTCATAGTGGTGGCGGCAATGGCTCCTGCCCAAGAATCGTTCTTTTCCATAGCGTCTTTTGCATTCTTAACCATATATTCGCGAACAGTGGTCAAGTCTTCATCTGTGACTTCCTTGGACAATCCCTCGATGATGTTGCGAACTTCGGTGAGGACGGAATCGCGCAACTCGGGCTTCATAGGCCATGCAATCTGCATGAAAGTGTTGGTGGCGCCTTGTCGTGAGAGACTGCCGCTGGCCGAAATCGAATAAGTGGCGCCCATCTCTTCGCGAACTTTGCGAAGCAGACGAGAGGTGAGGATTTGACTTGCCATAGACATCAGAACTTTATTCTTGGTCGTATAAGCTTGGTCGGTGCTAATGCCGATGAAAGCCCAAGTCTGAGGTGTGGTCATAGCCGTTGTGAACTCTTTGGTCTCGGTGCCTTGCACGATATTGAAACCGTCAACGACAGCGTATTTGACACTCTTGCCCTTGGCGGGAAGTGTACCAATGTATTGGTTGGCAAGTTCAGTGAATGAATCTATATCGATGTCACCTACAAAGACGAAGGTGTAATCTTTAGGAGCGGCAAGCATTGCGCGGACGATATCCACGGTTGTCTCGCGATTGGCCTTGCGGATGGCCTCTGTCGAGATGGTCTGCTTAGCGGCAGCGCCGAAGAGAACTTTCATTATATCACGACCGAAGATATACTGAGGGTCTTTTTCTTGGTTAGCCAGTATACCTTCAAACTTGCTCTGTTGTGCGGCAAATTCTTCGGGTTGAATATCAAAGGAAGTGAACGTCGCATAAATCATCTCCATGAGGGTGGGGAGGTTCTTGGTAGTGGTCTTGCCTTCAAATTCACGATTATAAGAGTCGAAGCCGAAGTCGATGCTCGTTTGCTTGCCCGAAAGATACTTCTTAAGATCCTTGTCTGTGTATGTCCCGAGACTGTATTGTCCAAGAGCATAGGGCATAAATATGATTTCATTGGCTGCTTCGGGCTTGTAGTTAGCGGTACCGCCGTTAGCTATGGCATCGAAGGCAATTTCGCTTTCTTTGAACTTGGTAGGCTTCACAATCACGCGCACGCCGTTGGCATAAGTGATTTCGGTTGCATCCCAAGCATCGTTGTGCGCCACTTTCTTAGGCTTGACTGCCTTGGGCAAGTTGGGTATCAGAGGTTCGGATTTCAATTCCTCCTTGAAAGGTTCGATGTTCTCGGCCTCAACGCTGTCAATAACTTCGGCCAGCTGTGCTTCGGTAGGAACAATGACATTCTCATTGTCCGGGAACATACCCATAAGCACGCGATTATCCTTTCCGTACATTTCGGGTAGAACGCTGTTGATTTGCTCCAACGTGATCATTTGGGCAATCATCTGCATAGTCTTATATTCAAATTCGATTCCGGGGATGGGATCGCCGGTAGTGAAATTTTGAGCATATTCGCGGCAATACGAGGTATTTTCGCGAGCACCGCGCTGGTTGTATTGTTTCTCGTATTGAGAAAGGATTTCGGCTTGTGCGCGATCATATTCGCTGACGGTAAATCCGCCGCGTACGGCGCGAAGCAGTTCGCGATAGGCATCGCCGAAGGCTTTGCGTGCATCGTTACCCTTAGCTACTACATAAAGAGTGAGGGCGTCCTTGGTTTTGGACAGGAAGAAGTCGCCGATTTCGACATTGGCGTAAGCGAACGATGCATCAGGAGTTGCGGCAATATCAGCCAGACGATGATTAAGCATCGTAGTGATTGCGTCCGTCATGTATGTCACAGGATAATAAGCGAAAGTGCCGCGCAACTGCTTTGGCAGCATCTGTTCCTTTTGCTTGAACATGAACATTATTGTGCTTGTTGTCTGTTCCTTGTCTTTGCCGATGGCGTATATGGTTCCGGGAGTATCTTGTACCTGTACAAATTCGCGAGGCTGAGGATTTTCTGGCATCTTGATGGGGCCAAAGATAGCTTTGATTTGTGCTTCGATGTAGTCGGGGTCTATATCGCCGACAACGATGATAGCTTGGTTGTCCGGTCTGTACCATTCCTCGTAGTAGTCACGAAGGACTTGCGGTGGGAAATTGTCGACAACCTCCATAGTACCAATAGGTAGGCGTACGCCATACTTATTGTCGGGGTAGATTGTGGGTAGGAGCTGCTCGTACAGACGCATTGTGCCGACCATACGCATACGCCATTCCTCATGGATGACACCGCGTTCGCTGTCTATTTCCTTGGGGTCAAGGAGAAGTCCGTCGGCCCAATCGTGCAGGATAAGCAAGCATGAGTCCACAACGGCTTTGTCTGCTACCGGAACGTTGGAGATGTTGTATACAGTTTCATCTACGCCGGTATAAGCATTGAGGTTTTGGCCAAAACGAACGCCCTTGGTGGCAAGCCAGTCTATGACCTTATTGCCGGGAAAATTGACAGTTCCATTGAAGCACATGTGCTCCAAGAAGTGAGCCAAACCACGTTGGTTGTCATTTTCGAGAATTGAGCCGACATTCTGAGCAATAAAGAAGTCGGCTTGGCCCTTAGGTGTTTCGTTGTGACGGATGTAGTACGTCAGGCCATTGTCCAGACGTCCTACGCGTAACGCGCTGTCAGCGGGCATTTCGGGCATACCCTGGGCATTGGCTCCCAAGATTCCGATTAAGGCCGCAGACAGGCTCATTAATAGCTTTTTCATTTAATATATCATTTAATGTGATGTGATTACTAATTATGTACATAGGTGTTAGACGTGCCAATCCCGAAAAAGTGACACGCCTGACAGTTAAATATTGTTAAGTGCCACAGAGGTCATCAATCATTAAGGTCTTCGAGGCCGAAATAAGCGATACCCTTGGGTGATAGAAGGTCTACGAGTTCGTATGGCTCAAAGGCAATCTCGATATTACCCTGTGCATAAGAAGCAATTTCATAGGGTTGGTATGAGAAGATTATCTCGCCCAAGGAATTGATATAGAAGTTGCCGTTTTCGGGCAAGCCCTCGACATCAGTGGGACCTATGGCGCTGAAAAGCTCACTAGCGCGGTCGCCTATAAGGCGCGGCATTTCCTTCAGCCCGTCAGCTGAGAATAAGTCATTGAGCGTGATGATACCCTGTAATGACGAATCCGATGAATAGCCGAAATTGATGTATCGTGTTGAATTCATACCGTGAGCGGCGCCCGGCTCGAGAGATTCGGAACGTACACAGTAGACCAGCAACGATGGCGTCAATGTATGCACAAAACCATTGACACTGGCTTCACCAAGTGCTGTGGCATCTTCGGCGGAAGCCGGTACGGCTTTGTATCCGCCTTCAGACGGACGTGTACGCATCCAAGCGGCAGCAGCTCCTATAATGGGTGTGCCAGCCTTTGCGTCAAAGGCGTATGCGCAGATGCTGTCGCACAAAGCCGTAATGTCAGCCGATGCGATACGCAGAGGCATCACGATACTTACCGAGTCATAGAATTGAACATCCTTGTCGCAGAGAAAATCGGCTGCGGAACCCACGAGCGAATAAGTGGCGCTGCGCTGGAAGGTCGTAAATGCAAGGCCTGTCTCCGGTTGACCTTCGGTGGCACAGCGGTCGGTACATGACGCCAACCCCGAAACGAGGATGCCACCCAGGACGATGATTAAAGCATTGAACTTCATAATGTGTAGTGACTTTAAGAAATTGTATGTAGTGTCGGCTTTATATTATAGTCTTTACATAAAGTATGAACTATCAGTTCTTGTATTGATTAATAGCATTTTTCACTCCTGCGGCAACGCGTCGTTGACGTCCTTCAAAGCTCGATATACTTGGCTGAACAGACGTGGACGGATGCTGCAAGCATTGAAGGCATCGTTGTCGCGTGTGGGGTTGACGCGATTGCATAGGAAGATAAAAAACATATCATTGGCCGGGTCTACCCAAAACACAGTACCCGTAAAGCCAAGGTGACCGAAAGTCTCGGCAGTAGCTTCGTCACAAGTGGGCGAGTTATCCGGATTGGTTGTGTCCGGTTTGTCAAATCCCAGACCTCGGCGGCATGTGGGGCTTTGGTCGGTTGTAAATAGTTTGACAGTACGTTCAGATAGAATCCTATCGCCGCCATACACGCCGCCGTTAAGCCACATTTGGCACATCTTGGCAAGGTCATCCGCATTTGCAAAAAGGCCGGCATTGCCTTGCACGCCGCCGCTGAAATCTGCCATTTCATCGTGCACATATCCCCAAATGATCTGACGGCGCAGGTAAGTGTCTTTTTCGGTAGGTGCAATCTGAGAGCGAGGATGCTCAACTAACGGTCGATAGCACATTGTCGTCATACCAAGAGGTGCCCAAAGATGAGCGCGGCACCATTGCTGATGCGGTGTCGCAGTAGCCCGCTGTTCAGCATCCATGAGTAGTGCAAAATTGAGGCATGAGTAGTTGTAACGCTTGGAGGCTCGTAGCGATATATCGTAAATGCGCTGCATCACGCTGTCGTAGGTGCATTGTCCGACATATATACCATCGGCCGCAGCGATATTCATTTGTGCCGTACATATGGGAGAGGTAATGTCTTGGCGTAGTTTTGCTGTGGTGGCGCCATATAGGCCGCGTTGTACAGCTATAGTATGCAGGCTATCCTTTCGGTGTACCAGCAATGGTCGCACGTATGTAGTCGTGTCCATCATCATATCAAACATATTAAGTGCCGCCGGCATTCCGCTCTCATGATACAGCAATTGGCGTATGGTGATATCCTGCTTTCCGTCCATACGTGCAGCCAAAGCCGGGATATACTGTGATGCCTTGTCATCTACATCTATTTTCCCATGATCCACGGCAGCCATAATACCCGGAAGGGTGCCCATAGCCTTGCTGACAGATGCGAGGTCGTACATAGTGAAAGGTGTCACCTTATCGCCACCGGCAGTGAGGTGTCCGTACGAGCGGTCAACCACGATATCACCGCCACGACCTATTACAACTTGACATCCGGGGAAAGCGCCTGAAGCCAAGGCCTCGCCGACTATAGCATCAATGCTGTCGGTAAGTGCAGCATTCATTCCATGAGCCTGAGGAGATGAATAGCCCAAACGAGTCTTATGCAGGTGATGACCGGTACCCATCTTGGCTATGCCGTGCAGATTGACAGGCAAAGTGCCGGAGACTTCTATGCCGCCAAAGACGGCTTCGGCAGCAGCACGACGCAATTCGGGAGTGTCATCGTATGCCAATACCAACGATTGTTCATGTTCCAAAGCGCCTCCTTTGAGACGTGACATTTTGTAAGGGTTGACAAAAAACGCTTCGATGAGCGAACTCTTGCTCGCGCCTTTGGCCTTGATTGCCTTAGATAATGTATTCAGGGCTTGACGCGATGACCCCTTGTCGTTGAATATGCCGACAATAACAGTATTGTGCTTACATATAGCAGAAATATCAGTTGCGCTGAAAGCCCCGGCACGAGATGTATATAAATCCACGGGGGCATATCGGCGACAGGTGTTGCTGAATTCATTTGAGACATCGGCGCCGATGCTCACGATTGCAATGCTCTTTTTCTCAAGATGACGCAAAGGCAGGACATTGTGCTCGTTGCGTATGACAGTGATTGCGCCCTCGGCAAGGCGGCGCAGTAAATCGGCTGCACCGATGCTGTTGATGCGCTCCTGAAGATTATTGCAGTCTATAGGATGGTAGTTGGCCAGCCCGAGGTAGTACTTGTATCGAAGTACCCTACGGCAATGAGTCTCCACTTCTTTGGCCGAGATATTGCCGGAAGCGATGGCTGCCATTACTGCATCGATATCCTTAGCTGTATTTGCTGGGCACAAAAGCACGTCTGCTCCGGCACGCAATGCGGCCACGCAAGGATTGGCGACTGCCTCTGTTGCGCCCTTCATACCAAGCGCGTCTGTGTAAACCAGGCCGTCAAAGCCTAATGCATCACGCAGCAACCCGGTTGTAATTTTGCGCGACAACGAAGCCGGAGTCCCGCTTTTGTCATAAGCGGTTGCAGCAAGGTGTGCTGTCATAATACCGCTATGGCCCTCGGCAATAAAGCGACGGAAAGGTACCAGTTCCACCTGTTCCATCTGATGCTTTGTGCGCGTCAGTGTCGGTAAAGTCTTGTGCGAGTCGCTGTTAGTGTCGCCATGTCCCGGGAAGTGCTTGGCTACAGCCTGTACGCCGCCGTCCTCCAGCCCGCGCGAATAGGCGCAGACGAGTGCGGCGACCTTTTGAGGATCTTCGCCAAATGAGCGATACGAAATCACCGGGTTGTTGGGGTTTGAGTTAACGTCGGCTACAGGTGCAAAATTGACGTGTATACCCATAATTTGACATTCTCGAGCCATTTCTCGACCATATTCATACATCAGAGTCTCGCCGTTGTGTATAGCTCCCAGTGCCATATTGTGAGGGAAGCGCGGGGTCTTGGGTATACGCATACGTAGACCCCATTCACCGTCAAAGGTCATCAATAACGGAACGCGTGCCTGAGCCTGAGCGTAATTCGTCATATCTGCATATTGGTCGATAAAACCCTCAGTAAAGATCAGTCCGCCGACTTCGTTGTCTTTGACTAAAGACCGTAGTGATGCACGTGATACGTCCCCGCGTGTAGGTACAACTTTGGGGAAAAACAATTGTGCAACTCTTTGGCGTGGAGACAGTGATTTGTATACCGAATCAACCCAGCGATTGCATTCCGCTTCATCCGCTCGGGCTGCGATGTTTACCTTGTATTTGGAAACTGTGTGAGTGGCCGGTGTAAATATCGGCGCGGATACAATGCATACAGATGCAACGAAGGTTAGCAGTGTAGTTGTTGAGGTTGTAAGGAAACGAGATATGGCCATATCGTTACTGTTTACTTCAGCCGTCACAGTCGATGCACAAGGCATTGTGAACGATGACGGCTGAATTTTGTCGTATTCTGGTTAAAAATTTTATTTGACAGGATGCATACGGACTGTTTTGTCCGGATTCAAGCGATGGGGTAGAGACTTGTCGTTACGTACATAATCCACCAACTCATCATACACTTTATCCTTTGAAGAAGCGACAACCGTGCTGCGTGTAAAACCGGTCATATAGTCACCGCCTCCGACAAGATAGTTGATTGTAACAATGCGATAAGTTTTGTTAGGGTCAATATCGTTGCCGTGGAGTTTGGCCGACACGGTTTTCTTTGTCTGCGGATCGAACGCCACATCAACGCCTTTACTGATGCCGTTGCCATTGGTTGATGCCATGACATCGAATACAGACATCAGATCCGAGCCCTTGATATCAACCACTTGTATGTAATTGGTGAAAGGCATCATTGTAATCAATCCGCCTTCAGTAATTTCACCTTTAGCCATATTATGACGTATGCCGCCCTTATTTATTATCGCAAAGTCTGCCTTCGCAAGTTTATTGGCTGATAGCAACTTATTGCCTCGATTATAAATGAAATCCGAAACAAAGTTCAATAGCTGTGGTCCATCGGCAGGCATGTCTATGGCAGCTTGGCGACCGGTAGGTACGTGCATCAGCGAATCTACACCATGACGATAAGGCTTGAGACTCTTGTCAAGTTCGCGGTCAACTCGGTTGTCAAGGCGAGCGTCAATCGGAATAAGCGAATATTCGGTGCTATTATTGTCCGACAAGTTGAGGACAATACGACCGACATAAACTCCGTATCGACCTGTCTGAGCGACCAAGACGCTGTCGCCGTTGGCATTGGCAATGCGCCACGGCATTCCGGCTTTAGGGTGCGCCGGGTCGATGACATCGTGACTATGACCGCCTATGATAACATCAATATCTTTGGATGCTTTGGCAAGAGCCACATCTCCGATAGTACCTTCACCATCGGGGTTATATCCTATATGAGTGATGGCGATGACTGCATCCACGCTTTCTACATATTTCAGATAGGCAGCGGCGGCATTGGCACTGCTGATAATGTCACGATAGCGTACTCCATCGTAGCTACCCTCCATAATCATACCTTTGGGGTTGAGATTGAGCGCAATATATCCCACACGTTTTTCGCCTATGGTGTCGATGCGATATCGTTGGAACATCCCGGCGAG
Organism: Porphyromonadaceae bacterium UBA7555; assembly: GCA_002478045.1. GTDB lineage: Bacteria > Bacteroidota > Bacteroidia > Bacteroidales > Muribaculaceae > CAG-873. The sequence continues at coordinate 20,543 of DLLT01000017.1, read as the reverse complement.
AGGACCGCTGAAATCATAATTGGTGGACAGTAGCGTAGCATGGCTTCCGCGAAGATTCTCGGCCAGTTGCTCCGAGCCGTTATCGAACTCGTGGTTACCTAAAATACGTATATCGTATCCCAAAGTGTTCATCAACGAGTTTTCGACCTCACCCTTGTACAAATTGAAATAAAGTGTTCCCTGAACGACGTCACCGGCATCGACAACACTTACATAAGGGTCACAGGCGCGCACACTATCTATAACTACTTTACGTCGCAAAATACCTCCAAGATTATTGTCATCGGGGTCAATGTGCGAATGAGTATCGTTGGTGTGCAGTATGGTGAGCCGTTGTGCCGGAACATCAACGGCTATAGCCATACACATAAGAGCACTTGCGGCAAAAGTTCCACAACGCCTGAACATATATGTTGTTGTGTGTGTCATAAATGTATTATGTGTTAATTTTCAGCTTTTTATATAGAAGGCATGAGAGTCGGAGGCATATCATGTCTTGTCGTTGCAAAAATACTCATTAATTCGCAAACGTCCACTATTTTATTTAGAATAAAAACCGACTAAAATTGAGAAGCAAGTTAAATATTGATAACTCGGCGTTGGCATTCTTCTTGAGAAAAATCATAGGAGAGTTATTATTGATGATTTTGGCTCGGACTTAAAACCATTACAACTACTCGCCAAAACATAAGGCGTTTTTAGGATAGATGTAACCTGCTGATGCTATATGCTTTTATATTCTTCAGACACGTCAGCTTAAAATAATTTTGTGATCAGGTGTCACAAAAGACCCCTTGTTACGTCTAACATACGGAGGCCATCCAAAGAACAATCTACATAAGACAACGAAACAAATATAAATGATGAGTTCTATCAAATCAATAAAACCGGCACTCTCGGCATTTGTTCTCACGGCAGTATGCCTGCCCGCTGTAGCACAGAGTGTGCCGACGGATACAATACAAGAAACGGCAGACACCACGCAGATTGAAGAGCTGCAAGAAGTGATCATACAAGCGCCTAAGGTAGTGCACAAATCCGATATGGACTTGTATTTTCCGAGTAGTAGCGCCATCGAACATTCCAAGAACGGTATGACGCTGCTACGTAATATGATGATTCCGTCTTTGGAGGTCAACGACGTAATGGGGACGGTGACTTCAGCCGGTCAGACGGTGCAGGTGCGCATCAACGGACGCGAAGCCACCATCAAAGAGGTGAAGGCGCTACTTCCGCAGAGCATCAAACGCGTTGAGTGGATTACCGAGCCGGGACTGCGATACAATGGGGCATACGCCGTGTTGAACTTCATCGTGCGCAATCCTGATGCCGGAGGTTCGTTTATGGCGGAAGCTATGCCGGCGTTGACAACCCGATGGGGACAGTATAATGCCAACGTCAAACTCAATTACGGACGCTCGCAGTGGGAAGTTGGCGGTGAATACAAGCTTACCGACGGAATCAATATATACCGCGACTATACCGAGCGTTTTACATTTGCAGACGGTACTTCGTTAAGTCGCAACGAAAGACCTCAAGGAGGAACGTTGGATAATAGTTTTGCAGGTGCCAATCTGACATACAGCTATATAAAGCCAGACACAACAACCATCTACGTAGGCTTCGCCATAAATAGGAACATTAAGACCGGTAATGAATATGATGGGCTGATGTCAATGAGCGATGGACGTCCTAATATCTTGTTGCAAGATATTACGGGCAACAACGGCACGTCGCCGGCATTCGGTGCTTATCTGGAACAAAAGTTTGCTCATCGCCAGTCTCTTGTGGTGGACTTGAACGCAACATGGAATATGGGTCGTACCTACAGCAGCTATGTGGAGCGTGATGCAGCCTCCGGGGACTTACTCACGGATGTGTCCACTGATATATATGACCGCAATCAAGGATATGCGATGGAAGCCGATTACATCAAGCGCTGGGACAACGGTCGTTTGACAGCCGGTGCATCCTATAAATACAGCCGCAGCCGTTCGCAGTACGACAACCTCGACGGGGAGATTTTCCACCAGCGTCAGGACAAGGCGTACTTCTTTGCGGAATATTACCACCGCCTCAACAGGGTGTCGCTGACCGCCGGTATGGGAGCCAATTTCACTTCCTTCAAGTTTGCAGAGACAGGGCAGGGCAACAGCTCATGGAATATGCGTCCCGAATTTTCGGCCACATACGCCATAAACAACAAGCACCAGTTGCGCCTCAACTTCACCTCGTGGCAGACCGCGCCGACGCTGACGCAGACCAATATCGCGGCACAGCAGCTTGACGGATTCCAGTGGCGCATCGGCAACCAGGACTTGAAGACCTCGTCCTCGTATATGCTGTCGCTGCGTTACAATTTCACGCTGCCGCGTGTCATAGGCTCGTTCGGTATCAACGGCTTCACCTCGCCCAATGCCATCGCCCCGTATAAGTACTGGGACGGAGACCGACTGGTGACATCATACGAGAATAGTCGCGGCTTCCAACAACTGCTGCTACGCTTCTCGCCGCAGGTGGACGTCATTCCGGGGTGGTTTATGGTCAACGGAACTATCTACTATCGTGCCGAACGTATGCGCGGCAATGGTTATACACACTACAACCACGATTGGAGCGGTAGCGTTTCCGCAATGCTATCGCACTGGGGGGTCACGCTGACGACCATGTACCAGCATTCGGCACAAGACCTTTTCGGTGAAACAATCTCTTGGGGCGAGAACCTTTCTGTCGTTATGCTTTCATACGACTGGAAAAACTGGAGCTTCGGCGGTGGAGTTATTATGCCCTTCGGACGATACGACCAAGGATCGAAACAAATCAGCCGCTATAACACTAATGAAAAACACACGCGTATGGATATGCGAATGCCTTACCTGCGTATATCCTACAACGTCCAGTGGGGACGACAGAAACAAGGCGTGAACAAGCTGATCAATGCCGATGCCGAGACACAGCGCTCGACAGCCGGCGGTAGATAATACAGCGATAAATAATAAGATACACCTTTGAGCCGGCCCGATAGTCATCCGATTACACATTCGGACGATTGTCGGGCCGGAAATTTGTGTATACAAAAGACTGCCGAGAGAGCTTCCAATCAAAAAATTATTCGTATTTTTGCTGAAAAAAGTAAGGCGTTGTCTATTATGGTGGCGTCAAATAATTTGTATGCACAACCCAATCATCTGAAACAGATATGCTTATCATAGGTATAGCCGGTGGAACCGGCTCGGGCAAGACCACAGTCGTAAATAAGATCATCAACGCTCTTCCTCCCGGTGAAGTCGCAGTATTGCCGCAAGACTCATACTACAAAGACTCCAGCCATATTCCGCCCGAAGAACGCAGCAAAATCAATTTTGACGAACCTGCCGCCATCGAATGGCCGTTGCTGCGTAAGCACTTGGATATGCTCCGTCATGGCCAAAGTGTCGAAATGCCCACATATTCGTATCTGACATGCACACGCCAGCCCGAAGTGGTACACGTAGAGCCGCGTGAAGTTGTCATAGTCGAAGGTATTTTGGTTTTGTGCGAACCCTCCTTGCGCGAGATGATGGACGTCAAGGTATTTGTAGACGCAGACCCGGACGATCGTCTCATACGAGTCATAGCGCGTGACTGCATCCAGCGCGGTCGTACACCGCAAATGGTTATTGACCGTTACCAAGGCGTGCTCAAACCTATGCACATGCAACATATTGAGCCGTCCAAGCGTTATGCTGATCTTATTGTGCCTCAAGGCGGAAGCAACACCGTTGCCATCAACTTGCTGACAGACTATATAGAAAGCCGACTACGCCGTTCGCACAATACGCCACAATAAATTATCCGACATGAAGATTTCAGTACCCAAGTTTTCGCTGCCCAAAATAGTCCTTCCGCATATCGGCAAGAAAGGCCGAGGCGATGACTACAAAGCAATAGTTGCGGACTCGGCAAGTCCGATGGAAGATGATGACAGCGAAGCAATGCTGCGTACGGATGACCTTGTGAAGATCTACGGCAAACGCACAGTTGTTGACCATGTGTCAATAAATGTCACCAAAGGCGAGATTGTCGGACTGCTCGGTCCCAACGGAGCGGGCAAAACAACGACCTTCTATATGACCACCGGTCTGATAAGGCCCAATGCCGGGCGTATATACCTCAATGATACCGATATCACCTCTTATCCCGTTTATAGGCGTGCGCAATGCGGCATTGCCTATCTGCCGCAGGACGCCTCGGTTTTTCGCAGCCTTAGTGTAGAAGACAACATCCGTGCAGTACTAGAGATGACAGGCAAGCCCAAAGAATACCAAAAAGCTAAGCTCGAAAGCCTTATAGACGAATTCAATCTCCAAAAAGTAAGGCACAACCTCGGAAGTCGATTGAGTGGCGGCGAAAGACGTCGTACTGAGATAGCACGTTGCCTTGCTATAGATCCGAAATTCATAATGCTTGACGAGCCCTTTGCAGGAGTCGATCCCATAGCTGTCGAAGATATTCAATCCGTAGTCGTCAAACTTAAAGAAAAGAATATCGGCATTCTGATTACCGACCACAATCCCCACGCCACACTGAGTATTACAGATCGTGCCTACCTGCTATTCGAAGGCCGTATACTCTACCAAGGCACATCGCGCCAATTGGCCGAAAATCCCGTGGTACGTGAAAAATACCTCGGTCGCGACTTTGTATATTAATACACAGAATATCACGTGTCTTGTATACGAGATAACCCGCCGAACAAATAATTCTTTTTCAAAATAAACGACCATAAACAATGAAAAAGACCATAAAAAATTTTATTGCAGTCATCGCAATACTTGCAGCCGCCGTGCCTACCGCCCAAGCACAGATAGACTTTTCGCGACTGGTTAGCGGAGCACAAAAAGCCATACAGGCATTCACCCTCAGCGATGAGCAAATCAACGCCTATGTACACGAATACATACAGCATAGCGACTCGATAAATAAAGTACTGCCCGAGACGTCGCCATACGTCATTCGCCTGCGTACGCTCACTCAAGGCTTGACCGATGTTGAGGGAACGCCCCTTAATTTCAAGGTCTACGAAGCTACCGAAGTCAATGCTTTTGCATGTGCAGACGGTAGCGTACGCGTATACTCAGCTTTGATGGACGCTATGGATGATAATGAATTGTTAGGCGTTATCGGGCACGAAATGGGCCACGTGGCACACCGCGATTCGCGCAAGGCGTTCCAGACTGCATTGATGACCTCGGCGCTTAAAGACGGCATCGCATCAAGAGGTGGCGTAGTGGCACAACTTACAGATTCGCAACTCGGCCAATTGGGCGAAGCCCTTGTCAACGCACGCTATTCGCAAAAACAGGAAAATAACGCCGATGATTACGGCTACGATTTCCTGAAGAAACACGGCAAAAACCCCGCCGCAATGGCTGCATCGTTCAAAAAACTGAAACAACTTGAAGGCACATCTTCGAACGGCTCCAATATGATCAATCAGCTTTTCAGTTCCCATCCCCAACTGGAAAAGCGCATCGAACGCATGGAGAAAAAATGCAAGAAAGACGGATACGACTTGACCACTTTGGCCGGAAAGACTCAAGCCGACTACAATAACACATCCACGGCGACCACATCCAAAAACAGCAAATCATCCAAGACTTCCAAATCGACAAAATCCGGTAAGTCAAGCAAGTCTTCTTGCAAAACATCAAAGACATCCAAGTCTACAAAGAGCAGCAAATCCTCAAAGACCTCCAAAAGCAGCAAGAATTCAAAGAAATAAAGAATATAAAACGACTATTCGGTCTAATTCGGGATAATGTGCCTTTCACAATTCCGATAGGCCGAATAACCATATAAATATATAATAAATGACACCCTCTCAGCAAGGATACTTCAGAGTCGCTTCAGCGGTACCGCCTGTTTCGGTAGGCGATGTACGTTCCAATACAGAAGCTATTATATCTATGGCTCGCGAACTTGCATCCAAACATGTACGCATCGCCGCATTTCCCGAACTATGCATTACAAGTTACACGTGCGGAGACCTGTTTCATAACGATGTATTGCAGGAAGCCGCCGAAACGGCAATTGGGGCCATTATAACCGCATCGCGTACAATTAACTGCGTAATCATCGTCGGAGTTCCCGTTAGATTATGTACCGCGCTATACAACTGTGCCGCAGTTATTTGCAATGGCAGGCTTAAAGCACTTATTCCAAAAATTTATATACCCAATTACAACGAATTCTATGAGAAACGGTGGTGGACATCAGGCCAAAACATTGACACGACAATAGAATTTGCCGGACAAAAAGTTCCATTATCAGCATCAATACTCTTGAGAGTAGATGGAGTGTGCTTTGCTATCGAGATATGCGAAGACCTTTGGACAGCAATACCGCCAAGCAGTCGTCTTGCTATGGCAGGAGCAGAAGTAATTTTCAACCTTTCTGCTTCAGATACTCTAGTAGGTAAATATGAATATCTTACCGATTTGATCAAACAGCAATCAGCGCGATGTATATGTGCATACGTATACTCCTCCTGCGGATACGGTGAATCGTCCACCGACCTTGTATTTGACGGCATCGCTATGATTGCCGAAAATGGAAGCATACTCGCCCAAGCACAGCGATGGCAACGTCAATCGCATTATGAAATAGCCGATATTGATATTCGCGCAATACGTCGCGACCGTATACACTGCGGCTCATTTCACGATTGCGCAACTGCACAAACAGCGAACGCAATACACATAATAGATATAGAAGCAAAGCCCCTTGACGATTTAGGCGAGACACTAATACGCAAGATACAGCCACTGCCATTTGTACCTTACGATACAGACAGTCGAGGCAAACGCTGTTTAGACATAATCAATATTCAGTCTGTCGGGTTGAGCAAACGTCTGGAAGCCACCCATACTCGTAGTCTCGTAATCGGCATCTCCGGTGGACTGGATTCCACGTTGGCGCTATTGGTGGCAGTACATGCTTTCGATAGCCTCGGTATTGAGCGAAAGGATATTATCGGCGTAACTATGCCCGGTTTCGGCACTACAGGACGTACATACAACAACGCCATAGACTTGATGCGTCATCTCGGAATTACGACACGCGAGATTTCAATACGCGAAGCAGTGATGCAGCACTTCAAAGATATCGGTCACGACCCCGAAATGCGGGACATCACCTACGAAAACAGTCAGGCACGCGAGCGCACGCAAATACTTATGGATATAGCCAACCAATGCGGAGGTATGGTTCTCGGCACAGGCGATCTCTCGGAATTAGCGTTAGGATGGGCCACATATAACGGCGACCACATGTCCATGTATGCCGTCAATGCCGGTGTACCCAAGACGCTTGTGCGCCACCTCGTAAGCGCCTTCGCACATCAGGCACAAGATAATGGAGATACTAAGCTGTATGATGTACTCGCCGACATCATAGACACCCCGATAAGTCCTGAGTTGATACCGGCTGACTGCCACGATAATATCACGCAAAAAACAGAAGACCTCGTCGGGCCATACGAGCTGCATGACTTCTTCTTATACTACATACTGCGCTACGGATTTGGTCCTTCTCGTATATACTATATGGCACGTACAGCGCTTGGCGACAAGTACGATGATTTTACGATAAAGAAGTGGTTAACAATATTTATACGACGTTTTTTCAACCAACAGTTCAAGCGCTCTTGCCTTCCTGACGGTCCCAAGGTAGGCTCGGTTTGCCTATCGCCACGCGGAGACTGGCGTATGCCCAGCGATGCTAATTCGGCACTATGGCTCGAAGAATGTCAAAAGTTATGACCTCCGGCATGAAGGTATCTTCCGGAAGATGGATTTCCGGCCGATTAAGTCATATCGGTGGAACGCGAAGCACTCTCACCGGCAGCATCATCGCTATTGCCGGTGTGACATGCGCCGTTGCTGTTATGCTACTTACCCTTGGGATTGCACTCGGCTTCAAGCACGACATTAAAGCCAAACTTTCAGGCTTTGAAGCCCAGATAAATATCACACCGGCATATTCCTATATGACCGGACGTACAGATAGTACAATCACCTGTGATGCCGCATTACGCCGAACTATTGACAGCATTATGCCGCACTCGTCTACCACATTGGCATATAGGCAGCCGGCAATACTTAAAACCACAGACGATTTTGCAGCCATTATAATCTACGGATATGATGATGCACACGACACCACCTTTGAGCGAAAAAACATAATCAAAGGCGTCATGCCCACCTATATAAAAGATACTACGACAGACAACCATATCGTTATATCATCCTATACAGCATCCAGACTGCACCTCGATATTGGGGACAAAATTACAGCATGTTTCTTTATAAACAGAGCCATTAAGGCCAGGCCGATGAAGATTGCCGCCATCTACAATTCGGGCTTTAGCGAATACGATCATACAGTAGCCTATGGTAGTCTTCGGATGCTTCAGAAGCTGAACAAAGTGAGCGAGAATACCGGCAATATAATAGAGATTAACGGCTTGTCACAAAAAACCGTATCAAACAAGGCTCAGGCACTACAGCAAGCACTTATAGACCATGCGCAAAATCTCGGGATGCCCGAAGTACCCATAGTGGACAATATTACTCATACCGGGGCAATATACCTCAATTGGCTTGAGCTTTTGGACACAAATGTCATCGTAATCTTTATTCTAATGTGCTGTGTTGGTAGTCTCACGCTTATTTCGAGTCTATTCATCATTATTTTAGACAAAATACAAGCTATTGGTATCCTGCGCTCAATAGGCGCCACACGCAGATATGTAGACGCAATTTTTGTCCGGATTTGCATGCGTCTTGTGGGGTGGGGCATCATCATCGGCAATCTTGTTGGATTGGGCTTCGGCTATGTGCAAGAGCGCTGGCATATTATAGGTCTTGACCCCGAGATGTATTACTTAGACAAAGTACCCTACACCTTTGACTGGGCCGGGATACTTATGATAAATGTCGGCGTAGCCATTTTGGCATGGTGTGTGCTGATACTTCCGGCAAAAGTAGCCGGTCGCATTTCGCCCGCCAAGACACTTCGATATGAGTAATTTCGGTGTAGATAACGGCACTTAAGGGATATTTATGCTTAATTTATGCTTAATTTATGCTTAATTATTGTTTATTAAAACAATGATAGCAACATACAGACTACCCATTGACAAAAAAGACGTAACTTTGTATGATAAAACGCAGACTTAAGGTACAATGGGTACCTCACAACACAGCACATTAAAAAGATAATGAAACAAGATATAGATATACATCAACTGATTATTGAAGGAATACAAGAGCGCAAAGGACGCGGCATCACCATAGTAGATATGAGCCATATCGAATCGGCAGCCACGCCCAAATTTATCATCGCCCAAGGCAGTTCGCCCACGCAAGTAAGTGCCATAGCAGACAGCGTGCGAGATTATGTGCTTGAGCATGGCGATACGAAGCCCTACAACTATGACGGGTATTCCAATAGCGAATGGATTGTGATAGATTATGGTGACACACTTGTGCATATATTTCTTCCGGAAGCACGCCTGCGCTACAACCTCGAGGAATTGTGGAGTGATGCCAATATCACCGATATTCCTGACTTAGACTGATGCGAGATAAAGTAATACAGACCACAAATTTTCCAACAACGACAAGACACTAAGATGCCTATACCACCTATGGGGTCACGCCCTAACGCCAAACGACCTAAGAACCGCTTTGGGTTCAGCATGTTTTGGATGTACGCCGTCATTATAATGTTTCTTTTCGGCATGTACTATATTGACGGCAATTCAATGAACCGCGAAGTGGATTACTCGACATTCGAGAGCTACCTATACAAAGGCGGTTTTACGAAGATGGTCGTCTACATAGACAAAAACGAAGCCGAAGGCGTACTGTCCGCTCCTATGGCCAAGCAGCTATTCAAAGACCAATATACCTCAACAAACAAATCAGATGCCATTGTCACTACGGTCATACCTAATGTAGACAAACTTAGTGACAAGATAGACAAAGCCAAGGCTAACGGTGAGATTTCCAAGTCGATGACCATTGAATATCGCAAGTCCAGTGCACTAAGCACCATTTTGCTTACATTCGGTCCTATAATCCTCTTGGTCGGATTATGGTTCCTGCTTATGCGACGCATGAGCAGCGCAGCCGGAGGCGCCGGTGGCAACAGCGTCTTCAATGTGGGCAAATCCAAAGCCAAGATATTCGACAAGGATAACGACAACAAGGTGACATTTCAAGACGTTGCCGGGTTGCAAGAAGCCAAAACCGAGGTTGAGGAAATCGTTGAATTTCTTAAAAATCCGGCACGTTACACCAATCTTGGCGGCAAAATACCCAAGGGTGCGCTGTTGGTAGGCCCTCCCGGAACAGGTAAAACCCTTTTGGCAAAAGCCGTTGCCGGAGAAGCTAACGTTCCATTCTTCAGCATGAGTGGTAGTGATTTTGTGGAGATGTTTGTCGGCGTAGGTGCATCACGCGTGCGAGATCTATTCAGACAGGCCAAAGAAAAGGCGCCATGTATCATATTCATTGACGAGATTGATGCCGTAGGCCGTGCACGCGGACGCAACGCCAATATGGGCAGCAACGATGAACGCGAGAATACACTCAACCAGCTGCTTACCGAGATGGATGGCTTTGGTAGCAATAGCGGCGTAATCTGTCTTGCAGCAACCAACCGCGTAGACATCCTTGATAAGGCGCTGCTACGAGCCGGGCGCTTTGACCGACAGATATATGTAGATCTGCCCGATGTCAATGATCGTGTGGCCATATTCAAGGTCCACCTGCGTGACATAAAATATGATGAAAAGCTCGACATTGACCTGCTTGCACGACAAACAGCCGGATTTTCAGGTGCAGATATCGCTAACGTATGTAACGAAGCCGCGCTCATAGCAGCACGTCACGACAAAAACATTGTCAGCTTCGAAGACTTCAATGCAGCCATTGATCGAATAATAGGCGGACTTGAAAAGAAAAACAAGATTACCACCTCCGAAGAAAAGCGTGGCATCGCCGTACACGAGGCCGGGCATGCCACTGTGTCATGGCATCTACGCTATGGAGACCCACTAATAAAAGTGACCATAGTGCCTCGCGGCAAAGCGTTGGGCGCAGCATGGTATGTTCCGGAAGAACGTCAGCTTGTGCCGGCACAGGCACTGCTTGATCAAATTTGCTCGCTGCTTGGCGGACGTGCCGCAGAAGACCTGGTGATAGGACAGGTAACTACAGGTGCGCTCAATGACCTTGAACGAGCTACCAAGGTTGCATATTCCTATGTCTCACTATATGGCATGAGTTCCAAAATCCCCAATATCAGCTACTATGATTCGACGGGGCAAGATTATGCATTCACCAAACCTTATAGTGAGGGCCGCGCGCAAATCATAGACAGCGAGGTATCACGCATCATAAACGAACAATATGAACGCGCCAAGAACATTCTGGCTCAATATAAAGAAGGTCTTGGTCAACTTGCCGATGAACTATACAGTCGAGAAGTAATCTTTACTGCCGATGTAGAAGCCATTTTCGGTCCGCGTCAATGGACATCGCGCAATGACGAGATTATGGCGCTCAACAAAAATACAGAAAATGATGATGACGCTTCCGAGAAGGATGAAAAAGAGGGGCAAAACGATGGCACCGTATCCGCAGACAATAGTGAAAACAATGCAACCGATGCAACCGAGCCATCAACGTCATCTTCACAGACCACGCCTCCGCCATTCAATGGAGACAACTAATCGGCAAACTTTATTTCCCAGCAATAATACACCAAAATGGCCGAGAATTCATTACTCGAACGCTTAGAGGGCATAGACGCTCGCTTTCAGGAAGTATCTACACTTTTGGCAGATCCTGAAGTGATTGCAGACCAAAAGCGATATATAACCCTTACCAAAGAGTATAAAGACCTGTCGGCATTAACCAAAGCGACAGACCGTTACCGTCAACTTCAGGCTGACATTTCAGACGGCAAAGAGATTCTCAATAACGATGATGACGACGACATGCGTGCTATGGCCAAAGAACAAATTGAGAAAGCCACAGCCCAGTTGTCGGACGCCGAGCAAGAAATAAAGTTGCTACTAATACCTTCCGATCCCGAGGACTCCAAAAATGCCATACTCGAAATAAGAGCCGGCACAGGAGGAGATGAAGCCGCACTTTTTGCCGGAGATCTGCTGAAGATGTACAACAAATTCTGCGAACGTCGTGGTTGGTCCTTTAACATAACAAGCTACACCGAGGGCAGTGCCGGAGGCTTCAAGGAAGTTATAGTCGCTGTCAGCGGCGATGGAGTGTACGGCGTACTCAAATACGAGAGCGGCGTACACCGCGTACAACGAGTACCAGCCACCGAGACACAAGGACGAGTGCATACCTCTGCCGCAACTGTAGCAGTATTGCCCGAAGCCGAACCATTTGATGTTGAAATCAACGAAGGCGAAATAAAATGGGATACATTTCGTAGCGGAGGAGCCGGAGGCCAGAACGTGAATAAGGTAGAATCAGGCGTACGCCTTCGCTATATGTGGCGCAACCCTAATACGGGCGAAACAGAGGAAATTCTGATAGAATGCACCGAGACGCGCGATCAGCCCAAGAACAAAGAGCGAGCACTTAGCCGCTTAAGGACATTTATTTACGATAAAGAACATCGCAAATACATGGATGATATTGCTTCGCGTCGAAAGACTATGGTATCTACAGGAGATCGCTCGGCCAAAATACGAACATACAACTATCCACAAGGACGTATTACCGACCATCGCATCGGATACACGATATACAATCTTGCTGCATTTATGGATGGAGACATCCAAGAATGTATAGATAGGCTAACAGTCGCTGAAAATGCCGAAAAGCTCAAGGCGGCCGAATTATAATAAAACACATACAACAATGAAGCGCATCGAACTTGTCAACCAGATCAAATCCAAAGGCACATTTCTCTGCATTGGACTTGATCCCGATCCAAAACTTATGCCGTCTGTACTTGGCACAAACTCAGATGCAGTACTCACATTTAATAAGAACATCATTGATGCGACAGCTCCGTACTGCATTGCTTACAAGCCAAATACCGCATTCTACGAATGTCTTGGATTGAAAGGGTGGGAGACACTCGTCGCCACAATCAAATATATCAAAGACAACTACCCCGACCATCTTGTAATAGCTGATGCAAAAAGAGGTGATATAGGCAATACCTCGCGTATGTACGCGCGTGCATTCTTTGAAGAGATGCGGGCGGATGCAGTCACAGTAGCCCCTTATATGGGGCAGGACAGCGTCCAGCCATTCTTGGATTATGAAGGCAAATGGACAATACTGCTTGCTTTGACATCCAACAAAAGCGCCGAAGACTTTGAAATGATAGCAGACAAAAACGGACATTTCATCTTTGAGAGGATACTTAAGCGCTCACTAAGATGGGGTAATCCGGTAAATATGATGTACGTAGTAGGCGCAACGCGTCCCGAAGCCTTTGAGGCTGTACGACAATTAGTTCCTCGACATTTTCTTCTTGTGCCCGGAGTCGGCGCCCAAGGTGGAAGCCTTGAAGAAGTATGTGAATACGGGCTCAATGACGAATGTGGACTTATAGTAAATAGCTCACGAGCCATCATATATGCGTCAGATGGCGAAGACTATGCGCAAGCGGCAGCCGCAAAGGCTCAAAAAACCGCACAGAAGATGGCAGAGATTCTTATGGCCAAAGGACTTATAGACGCATAAGCACAACGACAAACGCACGTTTAAGCAGCAAAAAGCGACAAATATGGAATTTTTTCATTAATTTTGTCCCCCGAAAAGACAGATAATTCAACAATACGCACAATCAACATATATCTAAACATACAAATTCAGTAGATTATGACAATAGACAATTTTAACTTTGCCGGCAAGCGCGCCATTGTCCGTGTGGACTTCAATGTGCCTCTGGACGAAAACGGCAACGTCACCGACGACACTCGTATTCGCGGAGCTCTTCCCACCTTGAAAAAGATTCTTGCCGATGGCGGTTCGCTCATCATTATGTCGCATATGGGTAAGCCTAAAGGCAAAGTAAACCCCAAACTGTCGCTCAAGCAAATCATAGATGTAGTGGCTAAGTATTTGGGCCGTGACGTTAAATTTGCTGATGATGCCGCCAATGCAGGCGAAGCTGCAGCAGCACTCAAGCCCGGCGAGGTATTGCTGCTTGAGAACCTTCGCTTCCATGCCGAAGAAGAAGGCAAACCCGTAGGCATCGAAAAAGATGATCCCGCATACGACGCAGCAAAGAAAGAGATGAAAGAACGTCAAAAAGCATTTGCTAAGACCCTTGCATCCTATGCTGACGTATATGTAAACGATGCATTCGGCACCGCACACCGTCGCCATGCATCCACAGCAGTTATAGCAGACTACTTTGACGCCGATCACAAGATGCTGGGCTATCTTATGGAAAAGGAGGTCAAGGCCGTAGATAACATCCTGAGCAACATTAAGCGTCCCTTTACTGCGATTATGGGCGGTAGTAAAGTCTCGACCAAGATAGGGATTATCGAAAACCTTATGGACAAGGTTGACAACCTCATCTTGTGCGGTGGTATGACCTATACCTTTGCCAAGGCTCTTGGTGGAAAGGTAGGCTCGTCTATCTGTGAGAACGATAAACTGGATCTTGCACTCGATATAATCAAGAAAGCCAAAGAAAAAGGAGTAAACCTGGTACTCGGCACAGACTGCGTTGCCGGTGACGCTTTCAGCAACGATTGCCATACCCAGATATGCAGCGTCAAGGAAATTCCCGATGGATGGGAAGGCCTTGATGCCGGACCCGAGACACGCAAAGCCTTCGCAGAAGCCATCAAGGGGGCTAAGACTATTCTGTGGAATGGCCCTGCAGGCGTATTTGAGTTCGACAACTTTACCGCCGGTAGCCGTGCTATAGCAGATGCCATCGTAGACGCCACTAAGAACGGAGCATTCTCACTCGTTGGCGGTGGTGATAGCGTTGCTTGCATCAACAAATTCGGTCTTGCCGATAAAGTATCCTATGTATCTACCGGCGGTGGCGCTCTGCTTGAAGCCATTGAAGGCAAAGTGCTTCCCGGTATCGCAGCCATAAAAGGCTAATAGGCCTAAGCATTAGCGATGTTACAATGCACTCGGGTACAAAACCCGAGTGCATTGTTGTTTTATAATATAAAACTAGCGCCGTCCCGAACAAAGGACGACACCAGTTTACGATAAAAGATCCCGGTAGTTTAGTCTACTTGCGGTTAATTCGGAAAACCACACCTTCGATAAGGCTTACCCACACATAACCTGTTGACGGGTCAATATCTATGCCATTAACTTCGCTGACACCCAACGGGATACTCCAAATGACTTTCTGCTCAACCGGGTCGACGGCCGTCACAATACCACGACGACTTCCGGCGTACACGATTCCGTTGCTGTCCTCAGCCACTATACACGGTGCATGCTCATAGCCCAGCCCCATATTGACAGTCCAAAGCTCCTTGAAGTCAGAGCTGCGTGTGTCTACTGCAACCAACTCGCCATCCATCGTTTTGGAATATACTCTCGATTCATCACGACTTACGCCAAGGCTCTCGCGATACTTATGGTTATTGTTACGCCACAGCTGCTTACCGGTTTTACGATCCAAGGCCGTCATATATCGGTCGGGAGCCACAACGAATACCTTGTCCTCCGTCACAACAGGAACGACATTCCCGGGCCCTAACATATTGGCTGTCTTGCCATTGTTCCAGCACCAGCGTAGTCGTCCGGTGCGTAGATCAAGACATCTCAGATTGGTATCCCATGCGCCGAATACGACGTCATCTCCGTCTATTGCCGGGGCGGCTTGACAATAGTTGAATATTGAGTCATAGCACCATATTATCTTGGCCGGATTGGCCGCTTCGCGACACTCTATGCGCTTATATCCGCCTTGTATATAACGTTTGCCATCCGGTGTTAAAGTCCCATCAGCGACATAAGGTCCCTCCTTGCTGGCAATATTGCGCACGACATGCCCTGTATGCGAATCCAGGACAAGAATACCGCTGCAGTATGGGGCAGCCACTAAATGCTTTTTGCCTCCGAGAGCCACCGGACGGCTAAACACTGACGCTCCGTCGGGAACACGCACAGACCAACAGAATTGACCACTGCGTTTGTCTATAGCGCGGACATTGCCGACAGATGTGGCAAAGTACGCTTTGTCGGCATCGAAGCCGATACGCGTGAATATGGATGCACTATCCGTCCATACACGAGTAACATCATATCCAGGTGGTATATTTGTTTTATCAAAACCTATATGTTCCTCTTTTATGGCAGTATGTTTTACTCGATTAGATGTAGCAAAACGTGCTACTGGGGCTTTGTCCAGCTGTTTGTCATACACGAAAGTCCATTGCGGAGTTACCTCGACAACCGAATACCCATAATTGCCTTTGCCCATATCCAGGGCTCGCACCATGACACATTCGATGTCTCCTGCATCATATCGTATCCAGCGATGATAATGTCCGTTAATATGTGCAATAACAGGATATTGCAACAAGATATCGGCGTAATCGCGCCAGTTGTCAAGGTCATTCTGACGTATGGGATAGTGATTGAATGACAAGACTTTTGTTCCCGGAGTCACCAAGCTGTCAAGCGTTGACTTGAGCCAATGCAAATCCTCTTGCTTTATGTGTCCGTCTCCCATCTTCATAAATGGTCCGCAATTGATACCGACTACTACCAGTGAGTCTACTTTAAACACGAATCGGTCATTACCGAATATGTCTACAAATGTCTTGGTTGCGCTTTGGCTCCAATTGTTTTCGTGGTTGCCAGGCAGGACATACAGTGGAAAGCGAATTGCAGACACTATTGATTTCACGTTGGCCAGTTGCTCGTCACTACCTTCATTAGTTAGGTCACCGTCAATGATGACGGCATCATAATTGCCGGCATTGATTTCGTCTACGACATGTCGCAGCTGCACATCATTGGCATTGCCGGGCGTCACATGTATGTCCGACAGCACGGCAAAACGCTGCGACCAGGCCATCGGTATGGCAATGGAAACAAGCGCTGCCGCTAATAGTCTCTTTAGATGCATATTATCTTTAATTGGGCTTTATATTATGTTGAAACTCGGATTTTGTCAATATAACGTATGTAAAGATACAGACTTTTTTTGTAATTTCGCTATGCATTATGAAAAAGATTGACGACGAAACACGACAACGCATACTTGATGCAGCGGACATTGTTGATGTAGTTAGCGACTTCGTAAGCCTTAAACGCCGAGGCGCCAACTATATAGGACTTTGTCCGTTCCACAACGAACGGACTCCGTCATTTTCGGTATCACGCAGCCGCGGAATATGCAAATGCTTCAGCTGCGGCGAAGGAGGCTCGGCCGTCAATTTCATTATGAAGATAGAGAACATCGGATACTACGATGCGCTCAAATACCTTGCCCATAAATACGGTATCGAAGTCAAGGAACACGAAGTGTCAGCAGAAGAGCGAGAGGCGGAAAATAGACGCGAATCAATGATGGCCGTGAATACCTTTGCCTTGGAACACTTCGAGCATAATATACACGACACTGAAAACGGAAGAGAGATCGGCCTGAGTTACTTCAGAGAACGCGGAGTCAACGATGAAATGATTAAGCACTTCCATCTTGGTTATGCACTTGACATTCCTGACGACCTATTAAAATCCGCAATAGCCAAAGGCTATCGGGAGCAAGTATTATTAGACACCGGTTTATGCGCCAAGAATAGTCGAGATCTAACATACGACCGCTTCAAAGGCCGCGTAATATACCCCATATTCAGTGTTTCGGGACGTCCCATAGCTTTTGGCGGAAGAACATTGCGTTCCGATAAAAAGATAGCGAAATATGTCAACTCCCCTGAGTCCGAAATTTACCACAAGTCATCAGTGCTTTATGGGCTTTATCAGGCCAAGCAGTCCATTGTGCGTAAAGACAAATGCTTCCTTGTAGAAGGATATATGGACGTAATATCCATGTGTCAAGCCGGCATAACGAATGTAGTGGCATCATCCGGCACTTCTCTGACACAGGGGCAAATACGTTTGATTCATCGCTTTACCAAGAACGTCACTGTAATCTACGACTCGGATGCGGCAGGCATCAAAGCATCACTTAGAGGCATAGACCTTCTTCTTGCCGAGGGATTGAATATAAAAGTGCTATTACTGCCGGATGGGGATGATCCAGACACTTTTGCACAGCACAACAGCCCGGCATTTGTCGAAAAATATATTGAAGATAACGAACAAGACTTCATTGGCTTCAAGACCCGTATACTGCTTGACGGAACAAAAAACGACCCACTGCAACGTTCGCGAGTCATAACAGACATCATAAACTCGGTGGCATGTATCCCCGACCCGATAACGCGCCGCATATATCTGCAAGAATGCAGCCGTTCGTTAGATATGGACGAGACAACATTGGCTCTTCAGTTGAAACGTGCGATGGCAGCCAGAGAAGAGAAACGCCATTACGAGGCCACGGTAAGTGCCGATACGCGAGACTTACCACAAGACACGGATTCTGGGAAGGTAGGATCAGAGACACAGCCATCTATGACGTCTGTCCCATCTACCGTTCAAAATCCAAATTTATCAACTACGCACACCTCGTTCATTCGACCATACGAAATAGAATTGTTGCGCTATGTCGTACGATTTGGTATGATTACACTCTGCGACGCATATGACTCCGAGGACAATCTCATACCGCTATCGGTATACGAATATGTATACCAAGACTTTGCCGTTGAAGGTATTGCATTTTCCACTGAGGAGTGTGCCCGACTATGGGATGCAATTAAAACTATAGCAGGCAATTGGGCTGCAGATTCTAAATCACATAATGAAGCTATAGAACACGAAGTCGCAGAATTTGAAGCAAAGCGTCGACAAGGAATAAGAGAACAAGCTAAAGACATACAAGACATTCAAAGGTTGGAAAGTTCCTTGGCTCTTGATGCCGCACGGTTGAGAGAAAGACTCGACAAGACGTTTGCGTGCAACTATCTTAGTGATCGTCTACTCTCACACCCGGATGATGTGGTCCGCAACCTTGCGGGGGAATTAGCCATAAACAAACATGCCCTAAGCAAGATACACAGTAAAAAGACCCATGTACCATCCGAACTGGATACACTACCACAAAAACTGCCCGAAGCATTATACAGCCTTAAATATGCAATACTAATAGGGCACGAGCGTCTACTACGAGCACAATTAGCGAAGTTTCAGGGTAATAGCAGCGACAACTTTGAGCAACAGATTAACTTAATCCAACAGCTCAGGGAGACCAATGCGAGCATCAAGAAACTTGCCCAATTCCTCGGCGAGCGCATATACGATCCAACAAATAGAAAATAGGGTAGAAGTATTAACGGATGCAAAAACACTATAAACAAAACTAAGAGCACAAACACCTTATACAAAAAATCGCTATCTTTGCATCAAAGAAAAGGTAAAACCCGAAAAAATTTCAAACCCTTAAATAAACCTGTCTGCAGACATGAAACCGATAGCATTAACATTATCCGCATTGTTGCTTGTAAGTGTCAATCCTTTTGGAGCACTTGCAGTAGAATCTTGTGCAGATATGCAGACTGACCAAAATGTTATTGATGATTATACCTCACAGCTCACATCAAACATAGAAAACCCCACATCGGCTTTTTTAAATCTTGACGAGCCTTCGCGTGAAGTTGTTTCATCTTACGGCAACGCTATGGGGGGAAATTCGTTGATATGCCAAATCATAGACTATGCAAAGAATTACCTTGGACGTCCATATCGCTCGGGAGCCAAGGGTCCGAGAGCCTTTGATTGCTCAGGTTTCACCAGTTTCGTGTTCCGAAATTTTGATATATCCTTGAGCCCATCGTCGCGAGCCCAATATACACAAGGAGAGCAGATCAACCTCAACGAAGTGCGTCCGGGCGACCTATTATTCTTCGGTGGGCGTCGTGGCGGTAGCTCTGTGGGACATGTCGCTATGGCTGTTGAAGTCAAGGACAATGGGACAATTAAGTTTATACATGCAGCCCAAAGAGGTATATGCTATGACACCTACCCGGATGGGGGATATTACAGCAAACGATTTATCGGAGCGAGACGTGTTATACAATAAAAAGCGGCGTATAGGTCAAGTTGCAGGGTGATTTTGAGTAATAGGTGTTCAATAGGTCAAGTTGCAGGGTGAATTATTAAGTGAATTTGATTCGGATTATATAACTTCGCGCTGCGGCCTGAAGCGCAACGGGGCTCTGCTGGGGAGCAACCTCGCGAGGAATAAGGCCGTATGAAATGACGAGAATGGGCAGGGGCTTCCACTTCGGTGGGGGCCCTGCTTGCACATTCTTAGAGTTTACATCAATGCCAAGAAAAACCCACAGATGAACCTCTTCCGGTTTTCCATCGAGAGTCCACTATGGTTGT
>DLLT01000035.1 GCA_002478045.1 Porphyromonadaceae bacterium UBA7555 | reverse complement strand
GCACTTCTTATCTGAATCTTTCGTCGGCACTTTTCGGTACTTTTCGGCTTATATATTGGCTTTTTCGGCCGAAATTTAGTAATTTTGCGATTGATTTATACAAAATTTTGACTATAAAACATCTAATTAGACAATTCAAATGAGCATCAACAACCTGCCCCCTAAATATAATCCCGAAACCGTAGAAGGTAAGTGGTACGAATACTGGATGCAACACAACATGTTCCACAGCGTACCTGACGGACGCGAGCCCTACTCCATCGTCATCCCACCGCCAAATGTCACCGGCGTTCTACACATGGGTCACATGCTCAACAACACGATACAGGACATCCTGGTGCGCCGTGCCCGCATCCAAGGCAAAAACGCCATTTGGGTACCCGGCACCGACCACGCCTCCATTGCCACTGAGACAAAGGTTATTGCCAAGCTGGCCAAAGAAGGCATCAAGAAAAGCGAACTTACACGTGAAGAATTCCTCAAACACGTCTGGGATTGGACTGAAACTCATGGAGGTATCATTCTCAAGCAACTACGCCGTCTCGGCGCCTCTTGCGACTGGGAGCGTACTGCCTTCACTATGGATGCTCCACGTTCCGAAGCGGTCACCAAAGTTTTCGTCGACCTATACAATAAAGGGCTGCTATATCGCGGCCTACACATGGTCAACTGGGATCCGGTGAACCGTACGGCCATCTCCGATGACGAAGTAAATTACGTACAAGAACACAGCCACCTATTCTATTTGCGCTACTACCTCGCTGATGACTGCAAGATTACACCCACCGAAGGCCAGGTGATACACACCGATGAAAACGGACGGCACTACGCTTTGGTGGCCACTACTCGCCCCGAGACAATTATGGGCGATACGGCGATGTGCATCAACCCCAAGGACCCTAAAAACACTTGGCTGCGCGGACATCACGTAATCGTTCCTCTGGTAGGCCGTGAAATCCCCGTAATTGAGGACCGATATGTAGACATTGAATTCGGTACAGGATGCCTTAAAGTCACGCCCGCGCATGACAAAAACGACTATATGCTAGGCAAAACACACAACCTCGAGTCTATAGACATATTCAACGATGACGCCACCATTGCGGCAACTGCCGGAATGTACGTTGGCATGGACCGCTTTGAATGTCGTAAGGCAATCGCCGAGGACCTCAAAAAAGCCGGGTTGCTTGAACGTGTCGAAGACTACACAAACAACGTTGGATACAGCGAGCGGACAAAGGTGGCAATCGAACCGCGACTATCTCTGCAATGGTTTGTTTCAATGAAACATTTCGCCGAAATTGCGACACCCCCCGTAATGGATGACATTATCCGCTTCGTACCCGAAAAATACAAGAACACCTACCGCGCATGGATGGACGGCATCAAAGACTGGTGCATAAGTCGCCAATTATGGTGGGGCCACCGTATCCCGGCATGGTATTACGAAGGCACAGATGGCGAAACGCATATAGCCGTGGCCGTCAACGAAGAAGATGCGCTCAAAATTGCACGCAAAGACTCGGGCAACGATGCGTTGCAACTTTCGGATCTTAAACGAGACCCGGATGCCCTTGACACTTGGTTCTCCTCATGGCTGTGGCCTATCACTCTTTTTGACGGCATCAACAACCCCGGCAACGAAGAAATCAAATACTATTACCCGACAGCGACACTCGTGACCGGACCGGATATCATATTCTTTTGGGTGGCACGAATGATTATGGCCGGATACGAATACATCGGTACATACCCGTTCCGCAACGTATACTTCACCGGCATCGTGCGCGACAATCTGGGGCGCAAGATGTCCAAGAGCCTCGGCAACTCACCCGACCCGATCGAACTTATGGACAAATACGGCGCCGATGGCGTACGTATGGGTATGCTCTTGGCCGCACCCGCCGGCAACGACATTCTCTTTGACGAACACCTCTGCGAACAAGGTCGCAACTTCTGCAATAAATTGTGGAATGCCTTCCGCCTGCTAATCGGATGGCAGGTAGACGATACGCTAAAGCCCACCGAAGTGTCCGAAAAAGCTAACATTTGGTTTAAAGCGCGTCTGTCACAGACCATTGAGCAAGTGGACGACCTTTTCGAGAAATTCCGGCTCAACGAAGCTCTTATGGCCATATATCGTCTTGTCCGCGATGACTATTCATCTTGGTATCTTGAGATGATAAAACCGGAGTACGGCAAACCTATCGACAGCGCTACTTACGAAAATGCTATCGAATACATGGACGCACTGCTGCGTCTGCTGCATCCTTTCATGCCATTCATCACCGAAGAACTTTGGCAAGACCTTCGTCAACGCCGCCCCGGCGAATCGGTAATGTATGCCACAGCGCCCAAGGCCACCGAATACTCTCCGGCTCTCATTGATGCTATGGCCGTGGCTCAAGTGATCGTCACCGCCGTACGCGGAGCACGCGCCGCCAAAGGTCTTTCGCCGCGACAGGTTCTCGTTCTTAATGTTCTGGGCTCTCTTGATAAATATGTTCCAACCGAAGTAATCGTAAAACTGGCCAACATTGATAGCATCCACGAAAATGCCGAAAAAGACCCGCTGGCCGCTTCGTTTATGGTCGGGACTACCGAATTTAACATCCCGATGGAATCGACAGTAGACGCCGAGGCCGAACTTCAACGCCTGAACAAAGATCTTGAATACAACCGCGGCTTCCTAACGAGTGTCGAGCGCAAGCTCTCCAACGAACGCTTCGTAGCCAATGCACCGGCAGCCGTTGTTGAGGCCGAACGTCGCAAACAGGCTGATGCAACAGCCAAAATTGCAGCTCTCGAAGCATCCATTGCAGCTATCAAATCACAGAAGTAATGCGGATATCCGTTATCATACGTTTTGCCATACTATTTGTCCTATGGGCATTGCTCGTGGGCTATATAGTGTTGCATACCAAAGTGACGTTGTACATCATTTTCGTGATAATTGCCTCGGCCATTATTATATTTGTGCCGATGTATAAGAAATACGTAAAAAATGACCAAGGTCCAAAGCTCTAAATATCCGCTACTGTCAACCATCGACACTCCGGCAGACCTACGCAAACTTGATATAAACCAGCTACCGCAAGTCTGCGCCGAAATACGAGCCATGCTCATTGAGACCCTGAGCCACAATCCGGGTCACTTTGCATCATCTATGGGCGCAGTGGAAATCACCGTAGCCCTACATTATATCTTTGACACTCCATACGACCGAATAGTATGGGACGTAGGACATCAAGCATACGGGCATAAAATTCTCACCGGACGGCGCGATGTATTTGACACATTACGGACTTTCGGCGGAATATCCGGATTTCCCAACCCGGACGAAAGCCCTTATGATACCTTCAGCGCCGGACACGCATCCAATTCGATTTCCGCAGCACTGGGGATGGCCATAGCGGCTCGCATCAAGAACGACACCCCGCGACGAAACGTTGTGGCCGTTATCGGCGATGCATCCATCTCTGGCGGCTTGGCCTTCGAAGGGCTCAACAACGCGGCCAATACGCCCAATAACCTTCTCATTGTGCTCAATGACAATGACATGTCTATCGACCGAAATGTTGGGGCTCTCAGCCGTTACCTCACCCATCTGACAACTTCGCCCGGATATAACGCCCTGCGATACAAACTATACCGCGGAGCCGT
This sequence comes from Porphyromonadaceae bacterium UBA7555, assembly GCA_002478045.1. Classification (GTDB taxonomy): domain Bacteria; phylum Bacteroidota; class Bacteroidia; order Bacteroidales; family Muribaculaceae; genus CAG-873. The sequence continues at coordinate 6,009 of DLLT01000035.1, read as the reverse complement.
CAAGATGGGCCTCGTCAGCGAACGCAGGCGCGGCAAAATTCTACGCTTCAACAACTCGCTGAAAGCGATGCTGTCTTCCGAACAAAACATATTCGAAGGTCTCAATATTCGCTATTTCGGGCCCTATGACGGCCATGACGTGGTAAAACTTGCACGTATTTTTCGCGACATCAAGGATATGGAGGGGCCGCGAATACTGCATCTGCGAACCATTAAAGGGTTCGGTTATGCCCCAGCCGAAGCCAACCCGGCAGTATGGCATGCACCGGGGCTTTTCGATCCCGGCACAGGTGCACGCAACAGTTCGGGCGGCACCAAGTACCAAGATGTTTTAGGTCGTTGGCTTGTTGACGTATGCAAGGACGATAGACGCGTGGTCGCAATTACCGCGGCAATGCCTTCCGGCACTTCCGTATCAATGCTGCAGCACGAAATGCCCGAAAGGGTTTTTGATGTCGGTATCAGCGAAGAACACGCCGTAACTTTTGCCGGAGGCTTGGCCAAAGAAGGCTTACGACCCGTTGTCGCCATATATTCGAGCTTCCTGCAACGTGCATACGATCAAATGATACACGATGTGGCACTGATGCGTCTACCGGTGATCTTCGCCATAGACCGCGCCGGCATAGTCGGTGAGGACGGAGCTACGCACCACGGAATGTACGACATGGCCTATATGAGTACAATCCCGGGTATGGTCGTATGCGCGCCTTCCGATGCAGTTATGATGCGAGATATGCTGCACACCGCATTGCACCGCGCCCAAGGTCCTACAGCCATACGATATCCGCGTGGTAAGGCCCACAACGTCAATGCACTCGAATCAACGGGACCACAATTGCTGGAAATAGGACGCGGACGCCAAATACGCAAACCGGCCGAAGCAAGCGTGGCAATTCTATCCATAGGCACGATGCTTTATGATGCGATGCAAGCGGCCGAAGCACTGGCTCCTCAAGGCATTGAGGCTTCCATATACGATATGATGTTCCTCAAGCCGATAGATACCGAGATACTGGACAACATCGCCGCTCAAGACATTCCGGTTGTCACAGTCGAGGACGGAGCTGCCGTTTACGGCGGTTTGGGGTCAGTAGTAACATCATACATGGCTGACAAGCATCCGGGCGTGAGAGTACATCCCATAGGAGTCGGAGACACTTTTGTCCCTCACGGCACAGTAGCACAATTGAAGGCACTATGCGCCATTGATGCCGAAGGCATAGTTGACACAATAAAGCAAATCCTCGGAAAATGAAGATAGTAATTGCAGGAGCCGGTGAAGTAGGCTCTCATTTGGCCAAACTCCTCACCCATGAGGAACAAGACATTCTCGTAATTGACGAAGATGCCGAGCGCTTGGCCTTTTTGGACTCCAATTACAATCTGATGACATTGACCGGTAGTCCCACATCGTTCCGCACACTGCGTGAGGCACGCGTTGGGTCATGCGATTTATTTATAGCGCTCACTCCTTCCGAAACGGATGATATAGTTGCTTGCTCCATAGCCAAAAACCTTGGCGCCGACATTACAGTAGCACGTATCAACAGCTACGACTTTATGGAAGAACGCAACCACGAATTGGTAACCCGTATGGGCGTGGACAAGCTTATATACCCCGAATACCTTGCCGCGCAGGAGATTATCACCGCGATGCGTCGCTCTTGGGTACGTCAGTGGTTTGAATTGCATAACGGCGAGATTATCGTCGTCGGCGTCAAACTGACATCTCGCTCGCCCATAGCGGGACAAAAAATACGCGACTTTGCCTTTGCCAACCGCAATTTCCATGTATCGGCAATCAAACGTGCACACGAGATTATCATTCCGCGAGGCGATGACACTCTCGAAGCCGGCGACATCGCTTACATCACCTCCACCCACGAGCACGTGGACGAACTGCTTGTGCTTACCGGTAAAATTGAGCACAAAATACGCCGCGCAATGATTATGGGCGGAGGCAAAATTGCCATACGCCTCGCAACTCTCGCCGGCGATGAATTCGACTTCAAAATCATTGACAATAATCCCGAAGTGTGCCGGCACCTTCCGGAAAAATGTCCCAATTGCGACATCATACAAGGCGATGCACGCGACATTGACCTACTCATAGACGAAGGCATAGACCAATATGATGCCTTTATAGCCTTGACCGGAAGCAGTGAAGCAAATATCTTGACATGCCTCACCGCAAAGGAAATGGGCATCAAGAAAACCATAGCCGAAGTTGAGAACATCCAATACATATCACAAGCCGAAGGACTTAATATAGGCACTATAATCAACAAGAAGCTTCTGGCGTCCAGCACAATATTCCAGTTGCTGCTTGATGCAGATTCTTCGACGTCCAAGTGTCTGGCACTCAGCGATGCCGAAGTGGCCGAATTGGAAGTACATCCCGGCGCAAAGATTTCCGGCAAACCGGTAAAGAACCTCAAATTGTCCCACGATATGACCTTGGCCGGACTTATACGCGAAGGCAAGGGAATGCTTGTCGGCGGCGATACAGTCATATTGCCGGGCGACCATGTTGTGGTTTTCTGCCTGAGCGGAGCACTGCACAAAGTCGAAAAATTATTCAGTTAACGTTGCCCTCCCATATATTCGACCACAAAACAGCACCACATCTACGCAAATAATTATAGCCCAATGCAAGCATTGCGAAATATACGCGAACGACGTTTCATCAACTTCCCTATGCTATTCAAGATCGTGGGGTGGCTGTTGATGATTGAGTCGGTATTTATTTGCATTCCAACCATAGTCAGCCTATGCTACGGCGAGGACGATTGGGACATCTTTGCGCTTACAGTGGCCATCACCTTTGCCGTTGGGTTTGTTCTTAATAACTGCGTACACGCTGCACATTCGCGCATGGCACGGCGCGAAGGTTTTTTGCTTACAGGCTGCACTTGGGTGATATTTTCGCTATTTGGAATGTTGCCGCTTATTCTTGCTCCGAGCAGCCGACTTTCGTTCACCGATGCATTTTTTGAAAGCATCTCATGCTTTACAACCACCGGAGCCAGCGTCTATCTTGACGCTGATAGTCTCAGCCACGGCATACACATTTGGCGCGCTATTATGCAATGGATTGGCGGTATGGGCATTATACTTTTCACCCTAGCCGTAATACCAATGCTGAACTCGTCTGGGGGTATGCAGATGTTCAATGCCGAAGTTACCGGCATCACACACGACAAAGTGCGTCCACGCATATCGCAGACAGCCAAGGCCTTATGGGTTACATACTTCGTACTTACGGCTTGCTGTGCCATTCTGCTTATGATTGGCCCTATAGACGTTTTCGACAGTGTCTGCTACGCTTTCGGCACCCTGAGCACAGGTGGCTACTCCACACGTGACAGTATCGACTTTTTCAATTCCGATTACATAAAAGTCATCATTACGGTGTTCATGTTTCTTGGTGGCGTCAACTTTGCATTATTGGTACGCAACGCCATACGCAATCCCAGGCGATTATGGGACGATGATGTTTTCAGGTGGTTTATTATCATCATCATCACAGTCACAGCTATAAGCTCGGTTACACTGCTTTATGTCGGCGTCGAAAATACATGGCGTGAGGCAATCGTTGATCCGCTGTTTCAAACCGTTTCGACTATCACATCTACCGGATACGTCGTCAATTCCATATCCCAATGGGGACCGTTCGTTATGGGGCTACTCATGATATTGGTCTTTATCGGCGGTTGTGCCGGCAGTACCAGTGGCGGCGCAAAGTTAGACCGCATCATATTTTTGTTCAAACATATACACAACGAGTTATACCGTTGCATACATCCCAATGCGGTATTGCCTGTAAGACTTAACGGCCGAGTACTGCCTCCTCAATTGGTCAATAAAGTCGTGGTATTTATATGCTTGTATACGCTTACCATAATAATAGGCGGACTTATCATGACCGCATTTGGCCTTGACGTTAAAGACTCCCTATTGTCCTGTCTGATGTGCATTTCAAATGCTTCACCCGGTTTCGGGCTCACATCTTTTGGAGAAGACTATAGTGTACTTGCCGATGGGTGCAAATGGGTCTTGGCGTGGACTATGCTCATCGGTCGTCTCGAAGTGTTTACCGTCATCATAATCTTTACGCCTTCGTTCTGGCGCAAATGACATAAACACAAACCGATGCCAAACATACATTTGGCACGTGACATTCAATAATTAACAATTGACATCTGACACTATATCATACTTAATTAAGAATAATAAAATTATGTACAAACTACGAAAACAAGTATCGCTCGGCGTCATAACCATGTGCAGCATCGCGGCGGCTGCTTCGGGCATACACGACTCACGGCACGCAAATACCTCCGGGAGCGAGACAATACTGCATGCTTGGACTTGGTCCTTCGGCACCATAGCGGCAAATATGCGTGACATTGCCGAAGCCGGATATACTTATGTACAAACCTCGCCGGCTCAGGCATGCTACATCGGCGAAGGCGGTGGAATGGCGCTTTATAGCACGCCCGAAGATTCGATTAAGGGCAAATGGTACTACTACTATCAACCCATCGACTGGACCATAGGCAATTATATGCTCGGTAATCGCAATTCATTTAAAGCTATGTGCGACAGCGCTTATAAATACGGAGTGCGTGTTTTGGTAGATGTCTTGCCTAATCATACGGCTATCGACCACCATGCCGTACTGCCGACTCTCGATGCAGCCGTAGGAGGTCATGAGAACCTCTATCATGCAAACGGATTCAACGAAATTACCGATTACAACGACCGATATCAATGCACCACCGGACAAATGGGCGGACTTCCGGATGTAAACACCGAAAACCCCGACTTCCAATACTATTATCTACAATATGTCAACGACCTCATCAATCTCGGTGCACGCGGTTTTCGCTATGATACCGCAAAACACATAGGTCTGCCCAGCGACCCATTGGATGCCAAAAGTACCTGCAACGACTTTTGGGACATTGCTACGGGTCGCAAAGCGGTCAAAGGGCTCTCGTTGCTAATGCCTGACAGCCTATACATCTACGGAGAAGTACTCCAGGATCGCAACACCAAGGAGACCGAATATGCCGAATATATCGACCAAACAGCCAGTTCATATGGATATATTCTGCGTCAAGCACTTGCCAACGGCAGCGCAAAAGGCATCGACCTCGTACAATGGCGTCACCCCGTAAATGCGCAACACCTTGTCACCTGGGTAGAAAGCCATGATACATATTGCAACGAACACATTTCGGCAGGACTCACCGATGACCAAATACGTATGGGCTGGGTAATACTCGCTGCTCGTGCAGCCGGACGGCCACTGTTTTACAGCCGTCCCGAAGGTTCTTCCACGACCAATGTCTGGGGCATAAACCGCATCGGCGCGCGCGGCAATGACCAATTCCGTCATCCGGAAGTCGTGGCAGTCAACAAATTCCGCAAAGCAATGTCCGGCCAACCCGAGACGATTACCACGACAGATGATGGCGCCATCGTACAAGTAGCCCGCGGCAATTGCGGCATAGCATTGGTGAATATCTCCGGCAAAAAGCACAAAATCAAGATGCCAACCCCACTCCCTGACGGAACATACACCGATGCCGTACACGGCAATGACTTCAAAGTGTCCAAAGGCATTCTTTCCGGAAAGGCCGAAGCCCTTACGTCCTATCTGCTTATGGCTGAATAAACCACACCGATTGACATAATAATAGACGACAAGTATATGCCATGGGGCGCGTACTTGTCGGCTGCATATCGGGTCAAGAGTTTCGACGTATTTGGTATAAGCACAAAAAAGACGCTTACGAGATTATTCGTAAGCGTCTTTGTTGCCTTGGAAGGATTCGAACCCTCACAGGCGGAACCAGAATCCGACGTGCTACCATTACACCACAAGGCAAGGTGTCATGTCTTTTTTGACGTTGCAAAGGTACGCACTTTTTTCGAACCGACAAATCTTTTTCTAACTATTTTTTAGAAAAAATATAGGAAAGATTCAGATAAGAAGTG
>DLLT01000041.1 GCA_002478045.1 Porphyromonadaceae bacterium UBA7555 | reverse complement strand
GATAGCGCATACGCCGTCCGTCAATAATCTCGGATATAACAGTACGAACACTATCTCCGTCATGCACAACAGTTGAGACATATCGCGGAGCAAGATTCAGCCCGGCTTTGTCCAAGGGCGACACGTCAGACAAATTCCACAGCGAAGCGCGTTCGGGCTCGGCCAGCCCCGTTCCATGGCACACGAACCGACTTGCGGCGACACTCGGTGATGCCCACCCATAAAACATAGTGAGTGTCGGCAAAATCGTGAACAAGCATCGTAAATATGTCATGGCGTTGAAAGTCGGCGTTAAGTCATTATCAAAACAATCATAAGGTGCTGATTGATGTGCGACTACCACACACACCGCAAATGTACCGACATTTTATTTATCACAGCAACCGCCCACTGTTAAAAAAAATTAATATACATATATTATGAGGCATTATGTGTACTTCCGCAGCCTTTTCAATAATCCGAGCATATATGCCAAAATACTCGGACTATTTACGCCTTTATTCTGCCGCACGCCGAGGGGCACTCACAGCCGGTCAATACCCCAAGAAGCTGTAGTCGCCGTCAAAGCCTTCGGGCATATCCCCATATTGGCCATCGGTCAACGCATCCCACGTGTCTGACGCATAATCTCGGTCATCCGAATCATCGTAATACATTCCGTCATTGTAACTGTAATCATTACCGGAATTGTATGGATCTTCGTGACCGGGATTCAATTCGCCGAAGGTGTAAAGATGTTCCTCGCCGTTCTTAAAAGTCTTTATCGTGGAATAATCCTTTCCATAGAATTTCCATATGGTATACTCCAACGGTAGAACTTCTTCTCCGCTTTCGTTGATGATGCCCTGCTCCTCGCATTTCGTTGCCGAGCCGTCGCCTCCTATAACTGCGACAATATTCGGGGACGTGGTATCGTTGTAACCGATGACTTTTGCAAGTCCGTTCTGAAAGCCATCCATCCAGGCGTACTTTCCGAAGGGCACGACAACGTTTCCATCGCCATCTACTGCCCCCCATTTGTAATCTTTGTTTTGCACAACAGCCAGGTCGGAATTGATGGGTAACTTTATTTGGCGGTAGTAGTTTTCTTCCATAATAAGATGTGTATTGTGATTGGTTAGACGCCGCAAAGGTAAGTCGCGGCTGCGAATCCTATATTCGTGCGCCGACTTATACTCAGCACTAAACCTTAATTATGTGTTCGGCTCGGGGTAAAAATCTCCGGTAGTCAATCCAACCATATCACACTATCAACCCGCCCTTTACACTCCGTCAGGCGTTACCCCGACAGCGGCAAGGACTTGCTCGGGAGTATCTGGAACGTGGGGCGAGATAATGCGGCGATTGGCCGGAAGAAGGGTATTGGCGCGGTTGCCGAGGTTTTTGGCAAAGCCCAGAGGATGACCTTGATAGGTGAGTAGGACTATGCCGCGCGGCGTGTTCTCAGGTAATATCGGGGCGTTGCGCTGCAAATACGATACAGCTTCTCGCCAGCCTATCGGGACTTTAATAAAAGCCTCAACATTAAGGGCCTGACTCATAGCCAAAGCGTGCGCCGGGATGACATCGCGGCCCTTGATTGTGCCGACTTCCACGCCGCCAAGGATGACGCGCAGCCCGGCATCGGCGAGACGCGCTGCCATAGCGGCCACCGCCGGCGGAGCGGCCGTAATCGCCGCGGCTGCATCGGTACTCCACACCATATCGCCGCGCACCATACGTCGCACGGCTTCCGGAACGGGCTGAGCCTTGGATGCAATCTTGCGCTTGGACGACTTGGAGCGGCGCATATCATCGCCCTGTGCTGCCTGAGCGCTTTCACCATCCTTGCGTAAGGCGGCTACGAACAAGCCTTCGCCACGTGCTATGCCAGGATAAAAATGGGAGCATGGGAACGGCGCACAATCGTTCTCGAAGTATCCCGGAGAGACACCGGGCAGGCCCTCCAACCCGGTAGATAACGGCGTAGCCCCCAATTCATCAACGATATAGTGTACATTGTCTTCGTCTTCGGCCGTATTAAAGGTACAAGTGCTGTACACCAGTACTCCGCCGGGACGTAAGGCGTCCCACAACCCGTGCAAAATTCGACGTTGTATCGCAGCACAATCGCGCACCAATGACGGCGACCATTGGGCCACGGCATCCGTATCCTTGCGCATCATACCTTCGCCCGAACAGGGAACGTCGGCACAAATGACATCGAAGGCCTCGTGAAGCGTCCCGAAGGATGCGGCATCGGCGCATGTGGCGATGACGCGCGGGTCGCCCCAGCGCTGCAAATTCTCTACTAATACCCCGGCGCGAGTTCGGTCAAATTCATTGGCTATCAATACCGTACCTATTCCACCCAAGGCATCTGCCACGGCCGTAGTCTTGCCTCCGGGTGCAGCACACGCATCAAGTACGCGCAATTCGCCGTCCGGGTCGATGCCGGCCTGCGTCAAGGCATGGCGCAAGACCGCAGGCAACGCCGCACTTGAAGCGTCCTGCACATAATACAAGCCCTGATGAAGTGCCGGGTCAAAGGTGAAGCGCGGACGCCCCGACAGATAGGCCAGACGATCATTCCACGGCGCTATATCGACATTCAGCGGCTTACCGAGTCCGCGATGCGCGGCTATGCGCACGGACACTTCGGGTTCGCTCGTCGACAACGCCTCGACAATGGCACGACCCTGCGGCCGCTGAAGCAGCATTTGCACAAAAGCTTCGGGCAGACAACGCATTTCAGGATTTCCCGGTAATGATGGAGCGGATGTCATTGAGCTTGTTTAGTGCCTCCAAAGGCGACAAATTATTGATATCAAGGCCTATGATTTCGTCGCGTATTTGGCTCAGCACCGGATCGTCCAATTGGAAGAAACTCAGCTGCATACCGCCTTCCTTCAGCGGCTTGGGAGCCTCGGCGCCGGTCATATCCACTGCACCGGCGGCATCGCGATTGGCCTCGAGACGATGTAAAATGGCGTTAGCGCGGTTGACGATTACCGCCGGCATTCCGGCCAGTTTTGCTACATGTATACCGAAGGAGTGCTCGCTGCCGCCGCGTTCCAGTCGTCGCAGGAACACCACCTTGCCGTCAATTTCTTTGACGGATACATGGAAGTTGTGTATGCGCGGGTAGGATTGCTCGAGTTCGTTGAGTTCGTGGTAGTGTGTGGCAAAGAGCGTCTTGGGCCTCAAATCTTCGGGCGTATCGTGTATATACTCGACTATGGCTCGGGCTATCGAGATGCCGTCGTAAGTGGACGTTCCGCGTCCCAATTCGTCAAAAAGTATCAGCGAACGTCGGCTCAGGTTATTGATGATGGATGCAGCCTCGTTCATCTCGACCATAAAGGTGGATTCGCCCAGAGATATATTGTCGCTGGCGCCTACACGCGTAAAAATCTTGTCCACCACGCCTATATGTGCGCTGTCGGCCGCCACAAAGCATCCTATCTGCGCCATCAGGACATTCAGTGCCGTCTGTCGCAGCAATGCCGACTTACCGGACATATTTGGGCCGGTAATCATCAAGATTTGTGCATCGTCATTGTTAAGCCGCACGCTATTTGCGATATACGGCACACCTACAGGCAGACGCCTTTCGATGACGGGATGTCGGGCTTGTACAAGGTCAAGTTCGAGGCTGTCGTCCACCACCGGGCGTGCATAGCGGTAGGCCGTGGCCGCCGCATTGAACGACAGTAGGCAGTCCAGACGTGCCACCAGCATAGCATCGGCCTGCATAGCCGGAATATACGATGACAGCGCGGCCACCAAGTCATTGTACAATGATGTCTCCAAGGAGGCTATACGGTCTTGCGCCCCCAGGATTTTTTCTTCATATTCTTTAAGTTCGGGACTGATATATCGCTCGGCATTGACAAGTGTCTGCTTGCGTATCCACTCCTGCGGCACCTTGTCGCGGTGCGTATTGGTAACCTCGAAGTAGTATCCGAAGACGTTATTGAAACCGATTTTGAGCGACGAGATGCCGGTAGCCTCGACTTCGCGGTCGCGTATCTGCGCCAAGTACTGCTTGCCGCCGGTGGCTATGTGTCTCAATTCGTCCAAGGTGGCATTGACGCCTTCACGTATGACGTCACCGCTGCCGGGCTTGTTCGGACAGTTGTCCCAAATTTCGCGTTTGATGCGCGAGGCTATATCGGTGCAAGGATTGATTTGCTCGCCTATGGCGCGTAATTGCGGTTGGTCGGCGCCGAGGCACAGTGCCTTGATCGGTTCGAGGGCCTCGAGAGCGGCGCGCACCTGCACCACCTCGCGCGGCGTGATGCGCAGCGTGGCTATTTTGGCCACCAATCGGCCCAGATCGCCTATACGATCCAGGAAACCGCCGACAGCCTCGGCAGCCTCGCGGTCACGGAAGAAGTACTCCACGACATCCAAGCGATTGTTGATTTCGCGAGGGTCGCGCAACGGCATCAGTATCCACTGGTGCAGCAGACGCGCCCCCATAGGCGTACGCGTATGGTCGAGGACATCCAGCAGGCTCATACCCTCTTCGCTTAACGGCGTCACCAATTCGAGGTTGCGCACCGTGAAGCGGTCGAGGCGCACATATCGGTCTTCTTCGATACGCGCTATGGTGTTGATGTGTCCTATGTGCGTATGATTGGTAACATCGAGATAGTGCAATATGGCACCGGCGGCAATGATCCCGGCGTTCATACGCTCGAGGCCGAAGCCCTTGAGCGATGTGGTCTCGAATTGCTTGAGCAGACGTTCCATGGCCGCGTCACGTGTAAATACCCAGTCGTCCAGCTCGAACGTCAGGTAATGTCCCGACAGCTCGTCATCGAGGCGACGCTTGAGGCCGCGCTCGACCAGGACTTCCTTGGGCGCAAACTGAGCCATAAGCTTGTCGACATAGTCGGCATTGCCTTCGGCGGCCAGGAATTCGCCGGTGCTGATATCCAAAAAGGCTATACCCAGTGTCTTGTCTCGTCCGTGATGTATGGATGCCAGGAAGTTGTTGAGCTTACCTTCCAAGACGTTGTCGCTCAGTGATACGCCGGGCGTCACCAGCTCGGTGATGCCGCGCTTGACCAGTGTCTTGGTCGTCTTGGGGTCTTCGAGCTGTTCACAGATGGCCACACGCTTGCCGGCTCTCACCAACTTGGGCAGATAGGTGTCCAAGGCATGGTGCGGGAAGCCGGCCAATTCGACGTATGCTGCAGCGCCGTTGGCTCGGCGGGTCAGGGTGATGCCCAGTATTTCGGAAGCGGCCAAAGCGTCGTCGCTGAAAGTCTCGTAGAAGTCACCTACGCGAAACAGCAATATCGCATCGGGATGCTTGCGTTTCATCTCGATGTACTGCTTCATCAACGGCGTTTCGGCTATTTTTTTGGCCATGATATGGTTGTCTATTTATATTCCGGGGAACAAAAGAACGGTGTCTACGTATCCGTCCCGTGATTGTATCAGGCTGTGCGCCTTTCCGAGGCCGAGGTATTTCCACGGCTTGTCGCAACAACCTATTTATCGCAAAAACTCGCGCGCCTTCTCAATGTCTCCGGCATGGTCCACGTCCAGGATTTTGCCCATATCGAAGGCACGAAGACGCTGTCCGGCAGCGACAAGAGCGCGTTGATAGTTGCGCATACGGCTGACGCCCTCATCAATACAACGGCGCAGGATGTCTACGGCCGCGGGGCGCAGTCCGTAGATGCCGCCCGAGACGTACCGCACGCCCTCCCACGGTGCATCGCGGAAGGCGGTAATGATGCCATCGGCGTCGGTGTCGACGTATAACGGCTTTTCGTCATCAATGTATGTGGTGACAGCCATACAGCCGTCTACATCGTCCGGAGCCTGGGCAAAGGCCTGCACGTAGCGTGTAAAGTCTTCCTCGCGGAATATTGTGTCTACCGTGGTGAGTATAAATCGTCCGTCGCCATCGCCGCCGGCGTCCGTGCCGAAGGTGCGCGACACCTCATAGAAACTGTGCATCGAGCTGGGCGTGGTCTTGACTACCAGCGTCAGAGGCACGTCCAATTGCGGCTGTAAGGCTTCGATATACTGACGCACGGCGGTCATATGCTCGTTGACAATGACGCTGATGCGGCGGGCATCGTTGGCCATAAAAATATCTATAAGACGGCGTATCATAGGACGGCCGTCGATGTCTACCAGCGGCTTGGGCATAGGAACGCCTTCTTGTACAAGACGACTACCCTCTCCGGCTGCTATGATTGCGTAATTCATTGATGTATAAGATGCTATTTAATACTTTAGGTGCTGTTTTGATGCGGCGGAAGCTGATTTGATGCGGATGATTATTCGTCTTTGGTCAGGTCGAGCACTACATTGTCCGATCCTTTATCATAATACTGGCGGCGCAGAGGGTTACGGTGAGCCTCGGCGTCGTTGGCACGTGCGCGGTAGATGTCTATGGCGGCATATATTGCATGCAGCATGCTCTGCGGGTCGGCCTCGCCTTTGCCGGCAATGTCGTATGCCGTGCCATGGTCGGGCGAAGTGCGTACATACGGCAGCCCGGCGGTGAAATTGACGCCGTCGTCCATAGACAGTGCTTTGAACGGCGCCAACCCCTGGTCATGGTACATAGCCAGCACCGCATCAAAGTGCGTATATGCAGCCGTGCCGAAGAACCCGTCGGCGGCATACGGTCCGAAGGCCATAATGCGACTTTCGCGGGCCTTGGCTATGGCCGGGGCTATGATATCGCGTTCTTCGGCGCCCAGTAGCCCGTCATCGCCGGCATGGGGATTGAGGGCGAGGACGGCTATACGGGGGTTATATATCGCGAAGTCGCGACGCAACGATGCGTCCAGCAGCACGATTTTCTCGAGCACGTTGTCGGTAGTGATGGCCGAAGCCACATCGGCCAGGGGAAGGTGTGTCGTGGCCAAGGCCACGCGCATACGGTCGTTGAAAAGTATCATCAGCGCCTTGGCGGGCACGGGCAGACGCTCGGGCAGGCGCTCGCGACTACGTCCGCGACGCTTCGATTTACCGTCGGCAGCCTCGGGCGAGGTCGGCGCCGTAGCAGTATCTTCGGTTTCGGTGGTGGCGGTCTCGGCGACTACAGTCTCGGCAACGATTTCCGTCCCGTTGTCGGCAGTGATGCCTTCGGCTTGAGCCTCGATTACCGTGTCCGCCGGAGTCTCGGCCGGGACGAATTTGTGCTCCAGATATTCGGTATGTCCGGCAAACCGGAAGTCCTCGCCTTGTATATTGTGCTTATTGATGGGAGCCGTGACCAGCACGTCAACGTCTCCGGCGGCAAGGGCGGCGGTGGCGGCTTCGAGTGCATCGAAGGCGGCACGCCCGGCAGCAGCCGTACCCTCGCCCGGTTCGATGGCGAGGTTGTCCGCGCCTACATTTACCACATTGACGGCGCCATCGCGCAGCTGCTTGACGCCATTGGTATGCGTAAACTGTATCTGCGTTTGCAGTACCTTACGGTAGAAGGACACGGCCTTTGCGTTGGCAAATACGACCGGGGTACACAATTCGAGTATTCGATTGTCTTCCATAGCCTTGAGTATCACCTCGAGGCCTATGCCGTTGGTGTCGCCCTGGGTGATGGCGACTCTGATTTTATTTTTCATCTTATTGTGGTGGTTGCTGTTTCTTGGCCGCACCGGCAAGCATACCGCAGGCAGCCATAATATCCTGTCCGCGCGAGGCGCGTATAGTGGCGGTGATACCCAAGCCGTTGAGTCCATCGCGGAAGCTCTCCTGGACGCGACGCGACGACGGTCGCAGGCTGTCTCCGCCTATGGGATGGTAGGGGATGATATTGACCCGCGCATCGGTGCCGCGCAACAGACGAGCCAAAGCGTGCATACTTTGCGGCGAATCATTGACACCTTCCCAGAGAATATACTCCACGGACAGACGACGCTGATGCGCAAAGTCGTAGCCGCGCAACAGCGCCATGACATCGCGTATAGGGAAAGCTTTTTGCACCGGCATCAGCGTTTGACGCTGCTCGTCATCGGCCGAATGGACGCTGACGGCTATATGCACCGAGGTCTCGTCAAGCAGTCGGCGCAACCCGGGTATATTGCCCACGGTGGAAACGGTGATACGCTTGGGACTCCAAGCCAAGCCCCACGGGGCGGTGAGTATCTCGATGGTCGCGAGTACGGCATCGAGGTTGTCTGTCGGCTCGCCCATACCCATAAATACGACATTGGTAAGGTCACAACTTTGCGGTATGGACAATATCTGGTTGATAATCTGCGCCGTGCTCAGATTGCCGTGGAAGCCCTGACGTCCGGTCATGCAAAAAGCGCAATGCATCTTGCATCCGGCCTGAGAGGATACACACAGGGTGGCGCGGCCGTCTTTCTCGGGAATATACACCGACTCGACATCGCGTCCTCCACATCCGCGAAAGAGGTACTTGACCGTACCGTCGCGCGACGTCGTGGCCGTCAATGGTTCTTCGCGTCCGACGACATATCCGGCTTGCGCCAAGCGGGCGCGGCCCTGCTTGGATAGGTCGGTCATCTCGTCTATGGACGTGGCACGAGCCACATAGAGCCACCGCGCCATCTGCTTTCCGGCAAAACGCGGCAGTCCTACGGATACGGCCACCTCGGACAATTGCTCCGGGGTCAGCCCTATCAGCGGACGGCTCACATATTTGTCAGCCACGACAGCCTCGGCATCGGTGACGACACCGACCTTAAAATCACATCCTTCCGGCATTCGTTATTCGCCGGGAACTACCTTGTCAAGGTACCACTTGCCGCCGATGCGCTTAAACTCGAAAGTATGTGTCACGTACGAGTCCACCCATCCGCAGTCAAGGTATACCTGCGTGTACTGGACCTCGCCCCAAGCCTGATAGTATTCGTCATCGTCTTTGGCAAAGGGTCGTTTGGCCTTGAAGTTGTCGGGTACAAGCAGCGAGGCATATTTCTCGCGCTGGTCGTCGGTCAGACGTACACGCGATTCCATAAATGACGAATCCGTGGAGAATTTGCCGATAAAGGTTTTGAAGGCTTCGGGACCCTGGTTGCAGGGAGCTTTGGCGGACATCACTTTGGCTATGGTGGCATCCACTTCGGCCGCGGTCTGTGCCTTCGCCTCCATGGCGGTGCACATAAGCGCCGCGAGTGCGGCTATAAAGAAAAATTTGCGCATAATCTTTTTGTTTTTATTTGGTTGTAGTATAATATGCTATTTCTTACAGACCCGGATGGTGTATGCCGGACAGACGGCACATCAGAGGGTCTCGAGTATATGAAGTCCGATAAATAAGGTGACAAACACCAAGGCCAAAGTTCCGGCTGCAATGACCGCAGTGATGGCGAGGTTGCGCATATTGCCGGGCTGCAGGCGACAGGCTATAGCCGACAGCACGATGGCCACGACATCGAAGGACATCGAAGCCCATTCGCTGAACACAAGGAAGGCCCAGGCCAAGAGCGTGCATACCGCACCGCCTATAGCCATATAGCGCAGCATGGGAGACCGAGGGGCGGTGGCAGCCGCTGCCGTTTCGTCCTGCGGCAGTGCCTCGGTCGGGGCGGCGGATGCTTCCGATATATCGGGCTCGATGGCCTGTATTTCCGCGATCGGCGCGGTATCGTCCATAGTCTTGGGTGTGTCGTTATCGGTAGTCATACGTTCCAATATATTTGTTTTGTACAATTATCTTCGTTTTTGTGTCCGACGGTCGGAGGAGAAAGCACCGCGACGGCGACGGCGGCAGTCCAAGACCTACGCAAAACAGCAGCCTTGGCATCCGGCCATTTTATCTTGCGAAGTTACGAATTTCTTGTCATATACGCTCCTTTCGCCCCATATTTCTTTTGTGATTTCGGAGTTATGTATTGCGTCCGCGCTATGTCAACGGTTTTGACATACCACCTACATCCCCTACCCCCCCAAAAAACAACGGCCACCGAGAATGTAATCCCGGTGGCCAATTTTGTCTATGTCGGGAGCGTCAGCGAAGCACCTTGGTGCAGCGGCGTGTGCCGTCGCTGTAGACGTCCGTGCGGATGGTGATGCCGCGTTCGGCCGGTGCTTCGAGGCGTCTGCCGTACAGGTCGTGATATTCGGTTGCAACGACTTGTGCATCATCCGCCGTCACATCATTCACACCGTCCTTGATGGGCATTATCTTTTTGAACTGTCCCCATACCGGATCTGCCTTGTATGCCTCTATTGCCTCCTGAGGTATGTACAGCGTTGCGCGGTCACACATCGTGGGATGGTAGTCGGCCTGAGGATCTTGGGGATATAACGGGTCATTGATACCCCTTTCAAGATCAAATGCTTTTTTATGTACCTGGGGCGGACGCGTATATTTGCAGATTACTCTACTGATATTGTACGATATGGGGCAGAAAGCTTCGCCCAAATTAGGCGTTATAAACTCATCTGTTGCCTGTTTAATTATTAGTTCTTCCAGCTTAGGCGCAGCTAAGGACCAATAGCTGAATTGTACTGACCCGGGGATTGTAAGGCTTCGGTTGTTACACCCTATAGAGTACACTCTGAACGTATGCTCACCGTCTTCTATTATGAGGTTGTCCGCATGTAGCCCGGCATCATATTCTACTTCTTTTACTGCAGATGGGATTGTTACGGTTGCTCCCGGTACAATATACTTCATTGCACCGATGTATTCTACCGTCTTTGGGATATTAATCGCTTTGATGGTGTTTCGACCCCCACTAAAATTCCCGTTGAATCCTAACACCTTTAGTCCCTCGGGCAGAGCTATCTCCAAGTCTTCACTTTCGTTCTCGGAATACACTGAAAGCCACATAAACCCGAATACGGGATACTCGGTGCCGTTGATGGTGACTTTTTCGGGAACGGTGATCTTCCCCGAATACTTTACATTCTCATCTATGTTCGGTATCAGGATTGCCCCGTCATACTTATATATCGAGGAATTCTTATAATTCGGTAGAATATCATAGCTTTTGCCAAACTCATGAACAGCATACATATAATTGCCCACTGTGTACGTCGGCAGGCCGTAGAACTTTTTGTCTTCTGTCGTCTCGGCATAGCCCGGTATGGCAGAGAATACCGCCGTAAATATTATTATGGTTTTTAATATCTGCTTAAACATATTTCTATTGTTTTATTGTTTTAGAAGTTTATATGTGGATACCACTTCGCCGCTGATTAGCATCGAAATGACGCATAAGCCGTTAGGCACATTGTCGAGGTATAGCGTCCGTTGGTTTGTACCCGGGCCAATGGCGATAAGTGGCGTATGGCTCGTATTATTGATGTCGGTGACGGTAAAACTCGGCATGTCCACTAAATTGTTATTAAGTGTGTATGACACGATAGCTGTTTGCGTGCTTCTGTCGTATATCACACCGGTAATCCGACCTTTTGGAAATGGCAGCTCCGTTGAACCTGTTACTATTTCGCGATATGGGATTTTGTTTGGACCGGATATGATTACCTCGATGGAGTCATTCTGTGATAATGCAAACCTGCATTCATTGAGAGCGGATGTTTCGGTAATCCGATGTGTCTTTATACTGCCGTCGCGCAAATTCTTGACAACAAGTTTTGCCGGCAGATCCGCATCATTTATGTTTACGGTTAGATGATTGGACGGAGACACAAGACAACCGGTATTGTATGCCGATGGAACTTTTGTATTATAGTTGACTGTCGGGTCTCCAAATATATGGAAGCTTTCTCGTTGGTATTTTAAAAGCGTATTTGTAGAATTGGAGTGCCACTGATATTGATCCCAATAGCCTCCTCCTTGTGTTTCCTCGACTCGCGACAATCCGCTTTGCAAGATGTCATATAGACGATAAACAGGTTCTCTGTGGATAGGGTCTTTCCAGCCTTTGTATTCATATGAATTAGGCCATATCGCGTCAACCATTCCCAAAAGTAAGGCATCACTATATCCTAACTTCGTGACATTTGTAGACGAGATGACGGCTATGCCGCCGGATGTGCGTCGAGACATCGTGCCGGATATACAATTGAGGTACTTCATGTGGTCACCCGTGTAGCATCCTATACTAAATATTAGAGGTGCACAATTAGTAAACGTTAGTTGGCTGAAGTCTATATCTGTAAATTGGAAACCGCTCCATCTGTCACATCCTCCGTGTCCATTATATATGGCGAGGTTGACACCAGAATTAAATGCGTTTGATATATCTTGTTTTGTTGCATCCCATGGATATTGCGGATATTGTAGATACGACGGTAAAGGCGAATAATTACCATCATCGTCATAGCTCCATTCCGTAGGATGGTACCCGGGGTCTGTCGTATATATACGTTCAACGTCAATATCATTTTTTTCGAGAATCGAATAAATTTCTTCCAGCGTAGGAAGGAATCTTCCGTTGTGTTCATCAGTCCAATACCGGGTAGCAAGAAAAGCCTTATTGCATATGCCTGATGGCGATAACAGCCCTTTCTCGTATTTTATGATCTTTGCAATATTCTTGTCTGCATCTGATGTGCAATAAACAAGCAGGCGGCCATAGGCAACGTCAGGGAAACGGTCTTCACTTCCGTCTAAACACATATAAGGGTAATCTGTCGGCGAATCGCGTTTTTCAGATCCCCAATTGGTAGCACCTGGATTTCGCTCTTTTAAGGAATATCCGGGGACAATGGCATCTGTGCCCATAATCAACACTGTTGTAAGATTGGGCATAGTGTTGTAATAATGGCGAATTACACTGTCGACTTTTTCGGTCGTCCAGACTCCTTTCTCTAATTCTGCAACGTGTACTTGATATCCGAGGTTTTTCTTCCATTCCTTAAGACTGTCTGTTGCAGCGTGAAAGTCTTTATGCGATATGACCAGCATATCCTCGGTTCTATCATATGGGTCAAATATTACAGGTGTATCTCTGATTGTATCTCCGATGATATCCATTGTTGCCACCTGTCTGTCTGCCGAGAAGGCCACGGCCTGTTCGCCGAGGGTCTCGGTGAGCATACGGTCGGTGTAGGCATTGAAAGCGGCGGAGCGCGTGACACCGGCGGCAGACTGTGTCTGTGCCTGCACGGTGTAGGCAATGTCGATATCGAGTGAGGTAAAGACGCGCAGCACGCCCGTTGCACGGTCATATTTCATAGGCATCACCGTGATGGTGTATATCGGACGGTCGCGGTAAGTCTGAGTATCGGTCACGCGTGCAAGGTCCGAGGGCATAAAGCCTGAATACTCCACGCGTGCCACTGCGATTTGGCGCGGCTGGCCGATAGAGTCATACTCTATCCGCGGATTATGGTCAAGGTTGACCGGAATGTCGATGTAAGTACTATCGCGCACGATGATTTGAGGCGTTCCGCTGCCCTCGGGAGCGATACGGAAAGCCTTGTAGGGTAGCGCCGGCAGTCCGGCAAAGGTGGTAGAGGACAATCCGGGGACGGACACGCGACACGTCCCGGCGACAGAGTCGGTGACGGTGCGGTCGATGCGGTTAAGGGTGAGCGAGACGGACATCCCGTCATTCGACTTAGACATCCGGAGGTCGTAAGGGTCGGCATCCGGGTCCGCGCTCGGCAGGACAAAGCCTCCGAGAGTGGCCGTCTGTGCATACGCACAGCAAACGCCCAAAGCCACTGCCGTCAGCAGCGCTTTCATTTGTTTGGTGGTTTTGTTCATAACGGTTAGGTATTAGGTCGTTATTAATCTCTCCCAACTAATCTGCTTGAGTGTTTCAGAGCAAGGCGTCGGAGAGTATCGCTGCAAATTTAAGCAACATTCACCCGAAATGCAAATATT
>DLLT01000009.1 GCA_002478045.1 Porphyromonadaceae bacterium UBA7555 | reverse complement strand
GTGCCGAAGGTCTCAACGCGGTCGAAGTCGCTGACGGCGTCAACAACGCCGTAGCGCACGATATTGGTCGTATTGCCGCGTAGGTCGTAATCGTAATATACCGAGAAGTCGGGCACGCGGTTTCTCTCGACGGCGGGTCTGTCCGCCAATCCTTCTGCCGGAGTGAACACGGCGGAGGTCAGGCGGTTGAGCGCGTCATATGTGTACGTATAACTACCCTCGTCCCACACGCGTTTGGAGATATTGCCGTTGAAGCACGACGCGTATTCCAGCGTGTAGCCAAGAGCCGTTTGTCAGGCTGTCGCAGAGGTGTTTGTCCCCGTGCCGTATGTCGTTTGCTGAGATACCGGCCACGAGTGTACATCGTAGCCGTATTCGGTGACTGCCGCATCGCCGTGGCTCAGCCGTGTAAGCCGCCCTATGGCGTCACACTCGCGCCGGATGACCGCTGTTGCCCACCGTGACGATGCGGCGGGGCTTGCGGTATCATCATCGGCGTATTGTTCCGCTGCTAGGTCCAAGCCCGGCACCGGCACCGCTTTGTCCACACGAATAGTTGTAGAGGTTAGGCGTCCGTAGTTGTCGTAGGCGTATTCTTCCTCCATATTAGGCAGGTATGACTCCGTGTAAGTATATGTGCGCTTGGAGACTGTGCCATCGTAATTGTACGCGGTGCAGCGTCGTCCGGAGTTGTAGCCCGTGGCACAGCGCTGTATCTCGCGTCCCTCGCCGTCATAGTAGTAGGTCTCGTAGCCGCTGCCGGTGTACATGCCCGTCAGCAGCTCGGTGGCATCAAAAGCCACGGCGCTTGCCGCATAGCCCTGAGACGATTCCGCAAACGTGGCAAAAATGCTTGGACGTTTCTTCTTCATTTTTGTCAATCTCTATTCAAAATGGACACTCTTGAAGATGGTTGGATTCGGATTAATTACCCAATCCAATATTATTGGCAGGTACAGGCTGTCTGTCTGTGAATATATGTATAAGTATCGGGGCGTATTTTCGACAAAGACTGCATTAGTTGAATCTTTGCTTATTATCTTGGCCCCCACATTCTTTCCATAAATGTCATTGATGTCGGACTCCCAATTTGGCCTATCGTCCAACCAGTAAAACAAACATACCGGGGTCGCACCATGATTTAATAGACTATCGAGTTTTGCAGTTAACAACTTGCCTTCGTTACAATATGGGAAATATATATTTCTATCTCGTGAATATTCCTTTGTGTTAGTCTGAGAAAGACAGTTGCACGCGATAGCAATCAAAATGGTCACAAAAAAAGCATTCCTGAGTTTTACCATCTCTTCTCAAAGAACAATGATTGTTTAATAATGTTATAATTATAAACATCACGTATAATCAATCGTTTCGGGCATATGAAGGTCTGCAGCTCTTGAGACCAAGTTATATCTTGTAGCATATTTTGATCCAAACCATTATCATCAATATTGAATGCGATAGGAATATCAAAATTACGATACCTCACGTATATGGTTGTCTTCATAATTGCATCATCAATGTTTTGAGGGCCTCGCTGAATAAATACAAACTGATATCTGCTCACTCCATCATCATCGACCTTACTTGTCATCATAATTATTACCGAATCAAGCTTTTCAGCGTATTGGGTATCCATTAATGCTTCGTCAAGAAACTGCGTCAGTACCTCGGTTGACTCCATGATAATTTTTCTATGAGCATCAGTATCTTTCCCTACCGCAGAAAGTGTGCCGAGTAGTATGGCTAATAGTGCTAAAAATGTTATCCGGTATTTCATATTGTTAATTAGCATGTTGTATTACACAGTTTATCTGACATAATGGTTAAGCCTCTTATAATTAGAAATAATCAATATTATATGTTTGGAGCATCAACAATAATAAGTTTAGGGAACACTTTCAAGCGTTCGGTTGTTTTGATTAACTTTATCAAATCACGATTTGCGAGTCCGACCATATACTGCAATAGGCTCTTTATCGGTTGTGTTTGTGCTGTATATAATCCATTAAGACTATTAACATAAAACCCCGCACCATATGAATAGTAAACAATACGGCCATCAATTACTAATTGTTCCGGAGTCTCATCTAGATACGTGGGATTAATTAACGTTTCGCTTGAAATAATGATATCCTTGATGTTTTTGTTTAAGATGTCTATCGTATAACATTCGGTGTTTGACAAGATTTTAATATGGGACTTCCATTCATCATCAGAGACAACGATATGGTCACTTGGGACTTGTCGCAACTGCAACAAAGAATCCAAGATTGCCATTTCTTCGACATACAAGGTGTCTTTGCTAATTGTGTACTTGAAAAAGGGGGTGTAATATGCTATTCTGTGATATTTGAAGTTTTTAGCTGTGTCTTTTGCTATGCTTGACGAATTATCACAAGACGAGATGCTGATAAGTATGATGGCTACCCAAACACATATTCTCAAAGTAGCGTTAAGTGTTTGTTTCATGTCAATATTCAATAATGTTTCTATTAGAAATTATGGGTAAACACATTAAATCAAACCAAATACTATCTCGGCAAAATTGATGTTTAGGACGAGCATCACGGGAAAAAATTATAGTACCCTCAAAACCATTAAATGGGTACGAGTCATCCGTATCATCAACATATGTGAGATGAATAAATGGGTCTAATATCTTTTCCGAATTTATTTTTATAATGCTGTCTGTTTGTGTGCCTACAATGTCTTTGTACAGATGAATACTATCTTTGGCAATACCTGTTATTATTGCTTCTTCACAGTTCTTGCCGAAACACATATAACTATGGTATATAAAGTTTGGGAATGCTTCTTCTTTTGTGTCTGCGTTGTCACCCCCTAACATATCTTTTTTTTGTGCATCAACACAAGAGTTCAAGAGTACAACAGCAACATATAATAATAGATATTTATGCAATTTAATGTCCATATTATGAATTGTTGTGATTAATATGCCACCCTTAAAGGCAGTCCTTGTTCAATACGAATGTCGTTCTCAGTTATGTCTCCTTGGTGGTTAAATCCCAGTCCAACAGTCCTAAGTTCTTTATGTGCCACATTGCCGGAAACCATCACTTTTTTACCATTGATTATGTATGTTGGATTTTCTGCTGTTGTAGTCTCAACATCACCTTTTGTCGCATGATAAGCATGAATTAATTCATGTGCTAACGATATGTGTGTTGGTGAGCTTAAAGAAGCATATCCTTTAGGAGTAGAGGCGGCTGTTCTAGTTTTTACATTCTGAGAGGGAGCATAATTTATAAGGGCATTTACGCCGATGCCATTGCTTCTGTTTTTTAGATTTACACCATCCTCATAATAAGTTCTAAATCTACTTGTATATTTGCCGGTTCGATCTAAACTGGCTTTATCATACACAATTTCGACAGAACGGAAGGAGCTGTTGAGATTCCTAATCAGTTGGGTGCCTTTGCTGTGCTTGCCTTTGCCAAGTTTTGCGATTTTTATCATTCTGCGACCATCTCTTTGTGTCTGATACACTAATTTGTCATCGGTGATACGTTGTAAATCAAGCAAAACCGTGAATATTTGCTTGAGGTTCATATCTTGTGATAAGTATATTCGCGCTCCCGAGGGATCTACGTAGCGTATGGGGTTGGCGGCGCAGAACACGTATGGAGATAGGTGGTAGTATTTTTCGCAGAGGGGATCTATGGAGGTGAAGATGGTGGCGGCGGAGAGGTAGGTGCGTGCACCATATAGGTATTCGTCGAGAGCGTCTTGCGTCATCAGTTCTTTGCCGCCAAAGAGGTAGGAGTTTGTTGTTGATGCAGCGGTGAGGTTTTTGGGCGCTCTATGTGGAGTGCCGTAGGGGTAGTAGGTGGCGGACTGGACGAGGGTGCCGTCGGCGCGGATGACGGCGATGTTGCTGCCGAGGTAGTCGGTGACGTAGTAGTGGGGCACGAGGTCGGCGTCGAAGTAGCCGCCGGCGAAGCGCAGCATCTCCAAGGTGTCGGCCGCGGAGTTGCCGGCACCGCCGCGCAATACGTGTCCGTCGCCACTGTACGCACGTATCGACGTCCGGCGCGTGCGCCCGGGAAGGCTGCCAGTGGAAACCGGCGCTACGGACGTCTCGTAGGACGTGTACAGGTGGTTGCCAAGACCATCCCAATATAGATAATGTCGGTGGCCGCCTTCAATGTCGTACTGCATCGGGTGGCCATCGGCATTCCAACGCGTGTACAGCAGCCTGTAAAGAGCATCGGACATTTCGTATAACCATTATTATTTGTCCCAGTAATCCGGATATATCACCTTGTATCCGTCAGCAGACCGCACAATTCTAATCACATCCGGATCAAAATCACAAATGTGTACGATTTTTGCATTTAGATACTTGATGGTAATATATTTCGGATTTCTAATTTTCTTGACATACGGCGCGGTCGTATCACTGAAGAAAACAGTCTTTTCCCCAATTTTGCAAAAGCCGCCCTCAAAACAATAAAGATTGTGGTTCTCGAATCTGCTGTCATCAATAGCCCAAACAGCCCCGACTAAGTTTTCTGTTGTATCCGAATAGCCCGAAAAGAAATCTTTTGATGAAAAACGCATCCAAGAAAACGGCCTGTAACTATGTGCTTCAAGCGCCGGGATGACCTCTTGCAATAACACATAGCGTATTGCGGAATCCACGGCAACCTCCGGAATGTGTCGTATTTCGTATTTGCTTTTAGGCCTTTGCTTTGCAATAGCTGATAGGCCAAGCATAAGCACTACTACAACGGCACACACGTGCTGTAATTTTTTAGTTTGGTAATTTCCCATATTTGTCTATTATTGTTTGTGCCGGACGGGCGTCCTTAGAAAAAAATTCATAATATGAGGGGATATTTGAGTCTCTATCAAAAAAAAGAATCTTGTGTTTGATGTGATACCCTAATATGCACTCTATGGCGTATGATGTAGGATAATCTCCGTCCTCTCCATCCTCATCACTTGGCAGAGGCGATTTGAAATGATTATGGATTCGTTCTCTTATATAGTATCCGAACTGGAGTTGATAATTAAACAAGAACAGACCGGCTCTTTCTTCCCCAGCTTCATTAGAGGTCGTTATGAAGTTTGTGGAATTCTTGCTATTTCCGACAAGCGTGCGACCCCATTCCACATTGGTGCGGGATGCAAGGAACTCGTGTATGATTCTGCCATTTTCATCGCCTTTGACTTTCATTACATTGTACCAACCGCCTTTACCATCACCATATTTTCTTGTAGATTGAATTGTCCCGTATTTCATTTCCGGGGAATCGTCGATTGTGCCATCGTCATTCTTAACCTGAACCATATCTCGTTCCTTGTCCTTTTGACGGTAGAGCAAGTGCCCCTGGCTGTCATACACGAAGACGTCATTTCCTGTCGGGTCTACATAAACGATAGGATTGCACATGCAAAAAGCATAAGGTGAAAATGATGGGTAATTCTCGGCATGTTTGTCCATGCTATTGAATCGTGTCTCGGAGGGGACGCTCATGCGGGCGCCGTAGATGTACTCGCGCAGACCGTCGCGGCGGACATACTCCTTGCCGCCGTAAAGATAAGGATTGGAGAATGTGGATGCTGTGGCGGAATTGCTTGATGCGGAAGTCGTGGCAGACATCGGCAAGGCGGGCTCGGAGATGCCGAGGCCGGCGGAGGCGGAGGGGTCGCGGTGGGGCTCGCCGTAGGGATAGTAGGTGGCGGACTGGACGAGGGTTCCGTCGGTGCGGATGACGGCGATGTTGCTGCCGAGGTAGTCGGTGATGTAGTAGTGGGGTGTCAACTGCCCATCGAAGTAACCGCCGGCGAAGCGGATCATCTCCAGCGTGTCGGCCGCGAAATTGCCGGCGCCGCCGCGCAAGACGTGTCCGTCACCACTGTACGCACGCAGACACGTGCGGCGCGTGCGCCCGGGAAGGCTGCCGGCGGAAACTGGTGCCACGGAAGTCTCGTAGGACGTGTACAGGTGGTTGCCGAAGGCGTCCCAACCCAAACGCTGTCGGTGGCCGCCCTCAGTGTCGTACTGCATCGGGTGGCCGTCGGCATTCCAACGCGTGTACAGCAGCCCGCGCGAGGCGTCCGACACCATGTCGCCGGCATCATTGTATGTCAGCTCGAACTCGCCGTCGGCGTGCAGTCCGGTGACGCCATCGAACGGCAAGGCCTCGGTTATGGCTGAGATGCCTCTCATCTGATTGCCTTCGTAGCTGCAAGCCAGCTCGTCAAGCGTGCCGAAGGTCTCTATGCGGTCGAAGTCGCTGACGGCGTCAACAACGCCGTAGCGTACGATGTTGGTGGTGTTGCCGCGTAGGTCGTAATCGTAGTATACCGAGAAGTCGGGTATGCGGTCTCTCTCGATACCTGGTCTGTCCGCCAATTCTTCTGCCGGAGTGAACACGGCGGAGGTCAGGCGGTTGAGCGCGTCATATGTGTATGTGTAGCGGCCCTCGTCCCACGTGCGCCGTGCGATATTGCCGTTGTAGCACGGAGCGTATTCCAGCGTGTAGCCAAGAGCCGTTTGTCGGGCTGTCGCAGAGGTGTTTGTCGCCGTACCGTATGTCGTGTATTGCGACACGGGCCACGAATGGACATCGTAGGCATACTCGGTGACTGCCGCATCGCCGTGGCTCAGCCGTGTAAGCCGCCCTATGGCGTCATACTCGCGCCGGATGACCGCTGTTGCCCATCGCGGCGAGGCGGCGGGGCTTGCATCATCGGCGGCCTGTACCGCAGCCGATTCCAATCCCGGCACCGGCACCGCTTTGTCCACACGAATAGTTGTAGAGGTTAGGCGTCCGCAGTTGTCGTAGGCGTATTCTTCCTCCATATTAGGCAGGTATGACTCCGTGTAAGTATATGTGCGCTTGGAGACTGTGCCATCGTAATTGTACGCGGTGCAGCGTCGTCCGGAGTTGTAGCCCGTGGCACAGCGCTGAACCTCGCGGCCCTCGCCGTTGTAGTAGTATGCCTCATAGCCGCTGCCGGTGTACATGCCTGTAAGCAGACCGGTAGCAGAAGCATAGAACGGAGCGGAGGCAGAAGCCTCGAAGGCGAAGTCCGTGCCGAGACCGCGCACCGAGACAAAGCGGTAATCATCATAATACTTTGCCCAGACCACATCGCCGGGCCAAGTCGTCGGGACGGGCGTCAGGGTGTAGCCGCCGCGGTCGTATTCGTCAGCCGCAGTCGTCAGCGAGGCCGTGCGGCATACAGATGCAAATTCCGCTATCTCGCTATCCATCATTCCGCAGCGGAACTTGGCGACCTGTCGGCCGCAGCCGTCGTAGACAAACAAATGCCAGGTGTCATTCGCGAGTCGTCCGTCACGTTCGGCGACGATGCGCCCTG
>DLLT01000059.1 GCA_002478045.1 Porphyromonadaceae bacterium UBA7555 | reverse complement strand
CCATTATAATGTAGAATGTAGAATGTGGGATGGGCTAAGCAAATGGCATTTTGGGATTTGGGATGGGCGTGCGTGGGGACGAGGGGCGGAGGATACTCGGTTTAATTATAGGAATTGTAGGAATTTGGACGTTATGGGAATTATGGAAGCTACGGGAGTTATGGGCGTTAGGGGAATTATGGGGTCAAGGACGTCAAGGTGGCTGTGGTTGACCGCGACCGTTAGCAGCTGTCGCGACATATCGTCAGGGACCTTGAGCGCTCAACCATCTTCGCGCTGTCGTCATACGCTCAAGATTATAATGAGGGCCTTGTTGCCATCGAGCACGGCTATGTCGATGCGATACTGACGATTCTCGTACATTGCGAACGTAAGCTGTTCGATGCTCGGCCGGTATCCTTCGGCGTTGATGCAACGGCGTCAATGCCGTCAAGGGACAGCTTTGCGTGCGGTATCTTGTGCCGTTGATTTCGATGAGCGTTAGGACGTATATGGCCGAAAAGGGCGTTGGCGTATCGGCCTATAATATCAAGGTTGTGTACAACTATAACAATACGCTCAATTACTATATGTTTATGATCCCGGCGCTTATGGCCATACTTGTGATTATGATCTGTGGCTCCATGCCGGCCTTAAATATGGTCGGCGAGAAAGAAATGGGTACCATCGAACAGATAAATGTTTCGCCTGTCGGGCGTGTCACCTTCACGCTCTCCAAACTGGTGCTATATTGGGGCATAGGACTCGTTGTGCTGACCATAGCTATGATAGTGGCTTATGCCGCTTACGTGATTAAGCCCGAAGGCTCGTTTGCGCTAATCTGTCTGTCCACGCTGATTTTCAGCTTCGTGATGTCGGGGCTTGGCGTGGCTATTGCCAATACCTCCTCCTCCATACAGCAAAGTGTGTATGTGATGTTCTTCTTCATCGTCATATTTCAGCTTATGAGCGGGCTGATGATGCCCGTATATTCGATGCCTGATTGGGCTCAGGATATCGCCGCCTTTGTTCCGCCGCGCTATTTTATAGAAATTATGCGTGCCGTATACCTGAAAGGCGCTACCATAGGCGTGTGGCATGGTCGTTGTCGGTATTGGCTATATTTACTGTTTTCAATGGTTTAGTGGCTGTGCTGACTTATCGAAAGCAGCCTTGATGATGGGTAAGGAATTTTTTTTGATAAAAAAAGTGCCAAATGTTTTGGTATGTCGAAAAAGGTTCGTAACTTTGCATCCGCAAACGGGACGGAAGCCGGTTAGCCAAGGCCATCCGGAACGTAAGCACAGCGAAAATTGACATTGCCTCTTTAGCTCAGTTGGCCAGAGCACGTGATTTGTAATCTCGGGGTCGTTGGTTCGAATCCGACAAGAGGCTCAGAAAACGAAAGCAACCAGGCTAAGGACATAAGGGCGAATACCAGAGTGGCCAAATGGGGCAGACTGTAAATCTGCTGGTTTATACCTTCGGTGGTTCGAATCCATCTTCGCCCACAAAACTTCACTCATAAAAGAGAAAGGAGACTGTTTGCGGAAGTAGCTCAGTTGATAGAGCATCAGCCTTCCAAGCTGAGGGTCGCGAGTTTGAGCCTCGTCTTCCGCTCCAACTGAAACTAAAAAGACAGACATACAGATTGCCTATGTAGCTCAGGGGTAGAGCACTTCCTTGGTAAGGAAGAGGTCGCGGGTTCAAATCCCGCCATCGGCTCTAAAGTTGGCATAAAGCCATCTGACAGCCCCGGTAATGCCTTGCATTATCGTGGCCTATTGTTAAGGACAAAAACATTTATAACAAATACAAAACACCAAGTTATGGCAAAAGAGAAATTCGAAAGAACCAAACCGCATGTTAACATCGGTACCATTGGTCACGTGGACCACGGCAAAACTACCCTGACTGCCGCCATCACCACCGTGTTGGCAAAAGCAGGTCTCTCCGAGGTTAAGTCCTTCGATCAGATCGACAATGCTCCCGAGGAAAAAGAGCGTGGTATCACCATCAACACCGCACACGTAGAATACGAAACCAAGAATCGTCACTATGCACACGTAGACTGCCCCGGACACGCCGACTACGTAAAGAACATGGTAACAGGTGCTGCCCAGATGGACGGCGCTATCATTGTAGTAGCCGCTACCGACGGTCCTATGCCCCAGACACGTGAGCACATCCTTCTGGCTCGCCAGGTGAACGTTCCCCGCATCGTAGTGTTCCTGAACAAATGCGATATGGTAGACGACGAGGAAATGCTCGAACTCGTGGAAATGGATATGCGCGAACTTCTCGACCAGTACGACTATGATGGCGAACACACCCCCATCATCCGTGGTTCGGCACTCGGCGCCCTCAACGGCGAACCCAAATGGGAAGAGAAAATCATGGAACTTATGGACGCAGTCGACACTTGGATTCCTCTGCCTCCGCGCGATGTGGACAAACCCTTCCTGATGCCCGTCGAAGACGTATTCTCGATCACAGGTCGTGGTACAGTTGCTACCGGCCGTATCGAAACCGGCGTTGTAAAAGTGGGTGACGAAGTACAAATCATGGGTCTTGGTGCTAACCTCAAATCCACCGTTACCGGTGTTGAGATGTTCCGTAAGATTCTTGACGAAGGTGAAGCCGGTGATAACGTAGGTCTGCTCCTCCGTGGTATCGACAAGAAAGACATCAAGCGTGGTATGGTAATCTGCCACCCGGGTGTCATCAAACCCCACGACGAGTTCAAGGCTTCGGTCTACATCCTCAAGAAAGAAGAAGGTGGCCGTCACACTCCGTTCCACAACCACTATCGTCCTCAGTTCTACATCCGTACGCTTGACGTTACCGGCGAAATCACACTTCCCGAAGGCGTTGATATGGTAATGCCCGGTGACCACGTAGAAATCACCGTGAAGCTGATTACTCCGGTAGCATGCGATCAAGGTCTGCGTTTCGCTATCCGTGAAGGTGGCCGCACCGTAGGTTCGGGTCAGATCACCCAGATCATTGAGTAATACCTGATGTAGAGGACAAGGGAGGCATTAGCCGCCTCGGTCCACAAGCATCGCCAGAATATAAGTCCGGTCGGAAGATCGCAAGTAATCCGGCCGGACATATATACGGGACTAGCTCAGTTGGTAGAGCACCGGTCTCCAAAACCGGGTGTCGGGAGTTCGAGTCTCTCGTCCCGTGCTAAAAATACAACACAGATGAAGAAATTAAAACTACTTACGAATATTGAGGAGTCTTTTGACGAGCTTCGTTATAAGACTTCTTGGCCTACAAAGAAGCAGCTTATCAAATCAGCCGTGATCGTCATGATAGCTTCCGTGATAATCGCATTGATTATCTTTTTGATGGATCAGGTTGTGGATAGGCTCATGCACCTTATTTACAGCTTTGGTCAATAAGTCAGTAATCACCTTTTCGTAAGACGAGAACAATGGCAGGAACAGCAAAGAAGACAGTTTCGAAAGCGGAGGAAGTATCCGTAAAGCGCCCCAAAGTGCAACGCGGATGGTTTGTACTTCGTGCCATTTCCGGCAAGGAAGCCAAGGTTAAAGAAATTCTTGATGCACAGATCAAGAATACTGATCTTGGCAAGCACTTGTTTCAGGTGCTGATTCCGACAGAAAAGGTACTGACCGTACGTAGCGGCAAGAAGGTTGTGAAAGAGCGCAACCTTTACAGCGGCTATGTCTTTGTCGAGGCAGAGCTGACCGGTGAAACAGTGGCAACTCTTACAAACACGAGCAATGTCATCGATTTTCTTCGCGGACGAGATCGTTCGTCGGCGCCCGAATGTCTTCGGGAGTCTGAAGTACGTCGTATGCTTGGCGTGATTGATGAGATTGAGAACGTAGACGAAAGCGCCAACGATTACATCGTCGGCGAGACCGTCAAAGTTATCGAAGGTCCGTTCAATGGATTTTCCGCCATCATTGAGTCTGTAAATCCCGAGAAGAAGAAGATTACCGTAGGTGTAAAGATTTTTGGTCGCAAGACACAGCTTACGTTAGACAATTCGCAGGTAGAGCGCGAGTGAATCACAGGCTTGTGATAGTCGGTCGGTATTGAGTTGAGACGATTGGTTACGCATTCGTAGCTTCGAAATACAGGGAGGCATAACAAGTGGCCTTAGAGGCTTTTGGCCGAGAAAGCGAAAGCATATCGGCTAAGGCGGAAGAGGTGTGATGCACGTGCTGTTTATGTTTATAAATAAAATAATTTAGAAACAATGGCTAAAGAAATTGCTGGACAGATCAAACTGCAAATTAAGGGTGGCGCAGCAAACCCCTCCCCTCCCGTAGGTCCCGCACTGGGTTCGAAGGGCATCAACATCATGGAGTTTTGCAAGCAATTCAATGCCCGCACCCAGGATAAGGCCGGAAAGGTACTTCCCGTGGTTATCACCTACTATACGGACAAGAGCTTTGACTTCGTAGTTAAGACTCCGCCGGTAGCGGTACAACTGAAGGAAGCCACCAAGCTGAAGAGCGGTTCGGCACAGCCCAACCGTACCAAGGTAGGTCAGATCAGCTGGGAACAGGTAAAGACAATTGCCGCCGACAAGATGCCGGATTTGAACTGTTTTACTATTGAATCGGCAATGCGAATGGTTGCCGGTACAGCCAGAAGTATGGGTATCACCGTTACCGGAGAATTCCCCGCCAACAACTAATAAAATTCAATCGCAATGAGTAAACTTACAAAAAACCAAAAGTTAGCTTTATCGAAGATTGAAGCCGGGAAGACCTACACGTTAGCGGAAGCTGCCGAAAAGGTTAAGGAAGTTACCTTTACCAAGTTTGACGCATCGTTGGACATCGACGTACGTCTCGGCGTAGATCCCCGAAAGGCTAACCAGATGGTGCGTGGCGTAGTAACGCTTCCGCACGGCACTGGCAAACAAGTGAAAGTATTGGTGCTTTGCACCCCTGATGCCGAAGCGGCCGCCAAGGCAGCCGGCGCCGACTACGTAGGTCTTGACGAGTACATCGAAAAGATCAAAGGTGGTTGGACAGACGTGGACGTCATCATCACTCAGCCCGCAATTATGGGTAAGATAGGTGCGCTTGGCCGTGTACTCGGTCCTCGTGGACTTATGCCTAACCCCAAGAGCGGAACGGTGACTATGGACGTAGCCAAGGCTGTGGAAGAGGTCAAGAAAGGCAAGATAGACTTCAAGGTAGACAAGAACGGTATCGTACACTCGTCGATAGGCAAGGTGTCTTTCACACCGGCGCAGATTGCCGAGAACGCCCGCGAGTTTGTCAACACTCTTATCAAGCTGAAGCCCGCCACCGCTAAGGGCACGTATCTGAAGAGTATATTCCTTTCGAGCACTATGAGCCCGGGTGTCAAGATTGACCCCAAGTCAATGGAGGCATAATCTTTCTAAAACAGTACACACTATGAAAAAAGAAGATAAGGCTATAGTAATCGAGAAGATAGCTAATACAATCAAGGAATACAGCTGCTTCTATCTCGTGGAGACAGCCGGCTTGGATGCCGAGAAGACCAGCGCACTGCGTCGTGCCTGCTTCGGCAAAGAAGTCAAGCTGATGGTTGTCAAGAACACGCTTCTTCATAAAGCACTTGAGTCGCTTGAAGGTGACTACACCGAACTATACGGTGCGCTCAAGGGAAGCACATCGCTGATGTGCTGCAACACCGGCAATGTTCCCGCCAAGTTGCTTAAAGACTTTGTAAAGAAGGGTGATACTCTTCCTGCCCTGAAGGCAGCCTACGTTGAGGAGACCGTATATATGGGTGCCGATCAACTGGAAGCACTTTGCGCTATCAAGAGCAAGAACGAACTCATCGCCGACGTTGTGGCACTGCTGCAATCGCCCGCCAAGAATGTCGTATCTGCTTTGCAGTCCGGTGCGACCAAGCTCCATGGCATCTTAGAGACGCTCTCCAACAAAGAATAAATCAAAACAGAAATACAAAACATCTAAATACACAAATACAATGGCAGATTTAAAAGCTTTTGCTGAACAACTTGTTAACCTTACCGTTAAGGAAGTAAACGAACTCGCTCAGATCCTCAAAGAGGAATACGGTATCGAACCCGCAGCTGCAGCTGTAGCCGTAGCCGCCGCTCCCGGTGCCGGCGCAGAAGCCGCAGAAGAAAAGACCAACTTCGATGTAGTCCTCAAAGCCGCAGGTGCAGCCAAGCTGCAGGTGGTTAAGCTCGTGAAAGAGCTCACCGGCCTGGGTCTGAAGGAAGCCAAGGAACTCGTAGACAACGCTCCTTCCACAGTTAAGGAAGGTCTTGCCAAGGCTGATGCCGAGGGCATGAAGAAGCAGCTCGAAGAGGCCGGCGCCGAAGTTGAACTGAAATAATACACCTGACTATCAGGTAAATAGGTTAAGAATCCCCGTTAAGGGTAGGTTCTTAACCTTTTGTGTCTAATTTATTTAGAGACTGGTCACATAATGCCGATAGCCGTGCAAACGGGTACAGCAGTGACAGTCCTTGCGTACCGCCTCCCGGGGGTTTAGACCCTCGGGGGTACGCGCAGGGGCCTGTCTAAAAGATCGGAGCAGAAGCAAAACACTCCACATAAGCAAATATTTGTTTGAGAGTCTTCTGCTACCAAATATAACAGACAGGATGTCACGGATGTAATAGCCGTAGCACAAAGTCGGCACGAATTTAAACAGAAGCTCAACTCGCCACGTCGAATCGACAAGATGATTCAGAAGATCGTGTCAGTGCCTGTAAATACTACGACAAGGCTGACCATACATAACGCGGCAGTATTATGTCCCGAAGCTGATGCGTCAGGGCATAATATGGTGTGTATGTACATATCCGTAGAAGTCGGCAGGCAGCAGATGGTCAATGCCACAGTGAAGGCATAAAAATTATAGTCACAATACAGCGGCGAGTTACATGTAATCTGAGTTCCTCCTAATTATCACCAACCATAGATGTCAGTACCAACAACAAAACCCCGTGTTAATTTTGCGTCGGTAAAGAATCCTCTTCCTTATCCCGACTTTTTGGAGGTACAGCTGAAGTCCTTTCAAGACTTTTTGCAGCTGGACACCCCTCCTGAAAAACGAAATAACGAAGGCCTGTATAAGGTGTTTTCCGAGAACTTTCCCATCGTGGATACGCGCAACAGCTTTGTGCTCGAGTTCTTGGACTACTACATTGACCCGCCGCGTTACTCTATAGATGAGTGCCTTGAGCGTGGTTTGACCTATAGTGTGCCTTTGAAAGCCAAGCTTAAACTTTACTGTACCGACCCCGACCACGAGGATTTTGACACCGTGATACAAGACGTGTATCTCGGCCCCATTCCTTATATGACCGAGAAGGGCACCTTTGTCATCAATGGTGCCGAACGCGTTGTGGTGTCGCAGTTGCACCGTTCGCCGGGTGTGTTCTTCGGACAGAGCACCCATGCCAATGGTACCAAACTCTATAGTGCACGTATTATCCCATTCCGCGGTTCGTGGATAGAGTTTGCTACTGACATCAATAATGTGATGTACGCCTATATCGATCGCAAGAAGAAGTTGCCCGTAACCACACTTCTGCGTGCCATAGGCTTTGAAAACGAAAAAGACATCATCGAAATCTTTGCTCCGGCCGAAGAAGTGAAGGTCAATAAGACCAACCTCAAGAAAGCCGTGGCCGAGCATCGTCGTCTGGCTGCCGTAGTCCTGAAGAAATGGACCGAGGATATGGTAGACCCCGATACCGGCGAGTTGACTTCGCTGGAGCGTACCGATCCGGTAATAGATCGTGAGACAGAGCTCACCGAGGAACATATAGATATGATTCTTGATGCCGGTGTGTCCACCATCATGCTGCAGCGTGCCGACGTATCGCCCAGCGACTATGCTATCATCTTCAATACGTTGCACAAAGACCCCACCAATACGGAGGCTGAGGCTATACGCCATATCTATCGTCAGTTGCGTAATGCCGAAGCTCCGGATGACGCTACCGCACGTGAGGTGATTACCAACCTCTTCTTCAGCGAGAAGCGTTATGATCTCGGTGATGTGGGTCGCTATCGCATCAATAAGAAACTCAACCTGAGCATACCTATCGATGTCAAAGTACTGACCAAAGAAGACATCGTAGCCATCATAAAATATCTGATTGAGCTGATCAACAGCAAGACAGATGTCGATGATATCGACCACTTGAGCAACCGCCGCGTACGCACCGTGGGCGAGCAGCTCTACAACCAATTCGGCGTCGGCCTGGCACGTATGGCTCGCACCATTCGCGAGCGTATGAATGTCCGTGACAACGAGACGTTCACGCCTATCGACTTGATCAACGCCAAGACTATTTCGTCCGTCATCAATACTTTCTTCGGCACCAACGCCTTGTCGCAATTTATGGATCAGACCAATCCTCTGGCCGAGATTACGCACAAGCGTCGTATGTCCGCGTTGGGTCCCGGCGGTCTGTCGCGCGAGCGTGCCGGCTTCGAGGTGCGTGACGTGCACTACACCCACTACGGTCGTCTGTGCCCCATTGAGACGCCTGAAGGACCTAATATTGGTCTTATCAGTTCGTTGTGTGTATATGCCAAGATCAACGACCTCGGTTTTATCGAAACTCCGTATCGCAAGGTCGAAAACGGACACGTCAATCTGAACAACGATGAAGTTGTCTATATGACGGCCGAAATCGAAGAAGGCAAGATTATAGCCCAAGGCAATGCTCCCGTCAACGAAGATGGAACATTCAAGAACGACAAAATCAAGGCCCGTCTGGACGCCGACTTCCCCGTGGTATCGCCCGACCAAGTCGATCTTATGGACGTATCGCCTACGCAGATAGCATCTATTGCCGCCTCGTTGATTCCGTTCCTGGAGCACGATGATGCCAACCGTGCTCTTATGGGATCGAATATGATGCGCCAGGCAGTGCCGCTGATGCGTAGCGAGTCGCCTATAGTAGGTACCGGTATCGAAGGTCAATTGGTACGCGACAGCCGTACGCAGATAGCAGCCGAGGGCCCCGGTGTCGTCGAATTTGTCGATGCCACCACCATCCGCATCCGCTACGAGCGCACACCGGACGAAGAATTTGTGTCCTTTGATGATGCAGTCAAGGAATATCATCTTCCCAAATTCCGCAAGACCAACCAAAGCACCACCATCGACCTGCGTCCCATCTGCACCAAGGGACAGCGCGTCGAGAAGGGCGATATACTCACCGAAGGCTATTCCAGCGAAAACGGCGAATTGGCACTCGGACGCAACCTTAAGGTGGCATTCATGCCTTGGAAGGGTTACAACTACGAGGACGCCATCGTGCTCAACGAGCGCGTCGTACGCGAGGATATCCTCACGAGCGTACACGTAGACGAATACTCGTTGGAAGTACGCGAAACAAAGCGCGGTCTTGAGGAACTGACCAACGATATACCCAATGTCAGCGAGGATGCCACTAAGGACCTCGACGAACGCGGTATCATCCGCGTGGGTGCACATGTCATCCCCGGCGACATTATGATAGGTAAGATTACGCCTAAGGGTGAGTCCGACCCCACACCCGAAGAGAAACTGCTTCGTGCCATATTCGGCGACAAGGCCGGAGATGTCAAGGATGCCTCGCTCAAAGCCACCCCATCGCTAAAGGGCGTCGTAATCGGCACCAACCTCTTCAGCAAAGCCAGCAAGAAACAAGCACGTGCCGCAGCAGCGCTCATGCCCAAGCTTGACGAAGAATATAACGCCAAGGCCGAAGAACTGAAGACCGTGCTTATCAATAAGCTTACTTCGCTTATCGGCAATCGTACTAGCCAGGGTGTCAAGGACTTCCTCGGAGTGGACATCATCCCTAAGGGCGAGAAATTCACCGCCGGAGTTCTTCGCGAAATCAACTTCGATACCGTCAACCTGAGCAAATGGACCACCGATGCACACAAGAACGACCTGATACGTCGCACTATCGTCAACTACCTGCGCAAAGCCAAGGAGTTGGATACCCAGTTGCGCCGTCGCAAGTTTGACCTCACCATCGGCGACGACCTGCCCTCCGGCATCATGCAAATCGCCAAGGTCTACATCGCCAAGAAACGCAAAATCAGCGTAGGTGATAAGATGGCCGGCCGTCACGGTAATAAGGGTATCGTATCGCGCATCGTGCGCCAGGAAGATATGCCCTTCCTTGAGGATGGTACTCCGGTAGATATCTGCCTGAACCCTCTGGGCGTACCTTCGCGTATGAACTTGGGTCAGATTTTCGAAACCGTCTTAGGCTGGGCCGGCCGTGTGCTCGACGAGAAATTTGCGACGCCTATATTTGACGGCGCCTCCCTCGACGACCTCAACGAATGGACCGATAAGGCCGGTCTGCCGCGCTACGGCAAGACCTACCTCTATGACGGCGGCACCGGCGAGCGCTTTGACCAGCCCGCCACCGTAGGTGTCATTTATATGCTCAAACTCGGCCACATGGTCGAAGACAAGATGCACGCTCGCTCCATAGGTCCGTACTCGCTGATTACCCAGCAGCCTCTGGGTGGTAAAGCCCAGTTCGGCGGTCAGCGTTTCGGCGAGATGGAAGTCTGGGCGCTCGAAGCCTTCGGCGCCTCCCACATCCTACAAGAGATCCTGACTATCAAGTCCGACGATGTCAACGGCCGCTCCAAAGCCTACGAAGCCATCGTCAAAGGCGAGCCGATGCCCACGCCCGGCATCCCCGAATCGCTCAATGTGCTTCTGCACGAGCTTCGCGGTCTGGGCCTGAGTGTCAACCTCGAACCGTAACACGTCCTCTGACACACGTCATATAAGTTGCCGGGCCGGAAGCCCGGTCCGGCAACAAAATTCGCTCCTCAGCACAACATCCATACACCGAAAATAAGATACAACCATATATGGCTTTCAGAAAAGACAAACCCACCAAACAAGGGTTCTCGAAGATTACTATAGGCCTGGCTTCCCCCGAGGAAATTCTGGAGAAGTCCTCCGGCGAGGTGCTCAAGCCCGAAACCATTAACTACCGCACCTACAAGCCCGAACGCGACGGTCTGTTCTGCGAGCGCATCTTCGGTCCTGTCAAGGACTACGAATGCCACTGCGGCAAATACAAGCGCATCCGCTACAAGGGCATCGTGTGCGACCGCTGCGGTGTCGAAGTCACCGAGAAAAAAGTGCGCCGCGAACGCATGGGTCACATCAAGTTGGTAGTGCCCGTGGCACATATCTGGTACTTCCGCTCGCTGCCCAACAAAATAGGTTACCTCCTGGGCCTTCCCTCCAAGAAGCTTGACCAGGTGATATATTACGAGAAATACATTGTCATCAATCCCGGCCACGAAGTAGTGGTGCCCGGCGAGGACGTACGCGACCGCAACGGCGAGCCGGTATACGTACAGCGCCTTGATTTGCTGACCGAAGACGAGTATTTTGCTATCATGGACAACCTGCCCGCCGACAACCAAAACCTCGAAGACGACGATCCCAACAAGTTCGTGGCCAAGATGGGCGCCGAAGCCATCTACGATCTGCTCAAGGACATAGATCTTGATGACCTGGCCGCTCAACTGCGTCATCAGGCCGATACCGATGGCAGCCAGCAACGCAAAACCGAGGCTCTGAAGCGCCTTCAGGTTGTCGAATCCTTCCGTCAATCACGCGGTCGCAACAAGCCCGAATGGATGATACTTCAGGCCGTGCCCGTAATTCCGCCCGAATTGCGACCCCTGGTACCCCTGGACGGCGGTCGTTTTGCCACCAGTGACCTCAACGACCTCTATCGCCGCGTAATCATCCGCAACAATCGTCTGAAACGACTAATTGAAATCAAGGCTCCCGATGTCATCCTGCGCAACGAAAAGCGTATGCTTCAGGAGGCCGTTGACTCGCTGCTTGACAACTCGCGCCGCTCCTCGGCCGTCAAGTCCGATGCCAACCGTCCGTTGAAGTCCCTCAGCGATGCCCTCAAAGGCAAACAAGGCCGTTTCCGCCAAAACCTTCTCGGTAAACGTGTCGACTACTCCGCTCGTTCGGTCATCGTGGTCGGCCCCGAGCTGAAGATGCACGAATGCGGTCTGCCCAAGTATATGGCCGCCGAGCTATACAAACCCTTTATCATTCGCAAACTTATCGAGCGCGGCATTGTCAAGACCGTCAAGTCCGCCAAGAAGATTGTCGACCGTAAGGAACCCGTCGTATGGGACATCCTCGAATATGTGATGAAAGGTCACCCCGTACTGCTCAACCGCGCCCCGACACTTCACCGTCTCGGTATTCAGGCCTTCCAGCCCAAGCTGATCGAAGGCAAGGCCATCCAGCTTCACCCGCTGGCATGTACCGCGTTCAATGCCGACTTCGACGGTGACCAAATGGCCGTGCACTTGCCTCTGGGCAATGAGGCCGTTCTTGAAGCACAAATCCTGATGCTGGGCGCACACAACATCCTCAACCCCGCCAACGGCGCACCTATCACCGTGCCCTCGCAGGATATGGTACTCGGTCTGTACTACATCTCCAAACTGCGTCCCGGCGACAAGGGCGAAGGCACCATATTCTACGGACCCGAAGAAGCCCAAATCGCATACAACGAAGGCAAGGTTACACTGCACGCCCCCGTCACCATTATGGTGGATGACATCGATGCCGACGGCAACCCCATCCAGCACCTGGTAGAGAATACTTCCGTAGGTCGAGTGCTTGTCAACGAGTATGTGCCCAAAGAAATAGGCTATGTCAACGAGTTGATTTCCAAGAAATCGTTGCGTAACATCATCTCGCGCGTCATCAAGCGCTGCGGTATTCCCCGTTCGGCTCAGTTCCTGGACGACATCAAGAACCTCGGATACTATATGGCCTTCAAGGGCGGTCTGTCCTTCAACTTGGGCGATGTTATCATTCCCGAAGAAAAGAAAGCGATTGTGGCCGAAGGTTACGCCCACGTTGAAGAGGTGATGAACAACTACTCGATGGGCTTTATCACCAATACCGAACGTTACAACCAGATAATTGATATCTGGACACACGTCAATACCCGCCTCACCGACGTGCTCATGAAACAAATGACCGAGGCCAACCAGGGCTTCAACTCCGTATTCATGATGCTCGACTCCGGCGCCCGTGGTTCCAAGGACCAGATCCGTCAGCTGGCCGGTATGCGTGGCCTTATGGCCAAGCCGCAGAAAGCCGGTGCCGAAGGCGGTCAGATTATCGAGAACCCGATTTTGGCCAACTTCAAGGAAGGCCTCTCCGTGCTCGAGTACTTCATCTCCACGCACGGTGCCCGTAAAGGTTTGGCCGATACGGCACTCAAGACCGCCGATGCCGGTTACCTCACCCGTCGTCTTGTCGATGTGGCGCACGATGTCATCATCACCGAAGAAGACTGCGGAACACTGCGCGGACTCGTTTGCCGCGAGATCAAGAACAACGACGAAGTTGTTGCCTCGCTGGGCGAGCGCATCCTCGGCCGCGTATCCGTACACGATGTAGTCGATCCCACTACCGGCGAAATTATCGTACATGCCGGCGAAGAAATCAACGATGCCGCTGCCGACCGTATCGATGCATCGCCCATCGAAAGCGTCGAGATACGTTCCGTCCTCACCTGCGAAAGCAAGAAAGGCGTCTGCGCCAAGTGCTATGGCCGCAACCTTTCCAACAACCGCCTCGTACAAAAGGGCGAAGCTGTCGGCGTGATTGCCGCCCAGTCTATCGGCGAGCCCGGTACACAGCTGACACTGCGTACGTTCCACGTTGGTGGTGTGGCATCCAATATCGCAGCCATTTCCAACGTAACATCCCGCTATGACGGCACACTCGAAATAGAAGAACTTCGCACCGTCACCACCGATGAAAAAGACGCCAAAGGTCGTCCCGTCGAAGTCGTTGTCGGTCGTCTGGCCGAAATGCGCATCATGGATCCCAATACGGGTATGATGCTTACCAGCGCCAACATCCCCTACGGCTCGAAACTGTTCTTCTCCAACGGCGATGCCGTACACAAAGGCGATGTAATCTGCGAATGGGACCCCTTCAACGCCGTAATTGTCAGCGAAGTCGGCGGTACCATCAAGTACGCCAACCTCGAAGAGAATGTCACCTTCCGTGTGGATGTCGATGAACAGTCCGGTATGGAAGACCGCATCATCATCGAGCCTAAGGATCGTAACAAGGTGCCCGAAGCAAACATCGTTGATGCTTCCGGCGAAATCCTCAAGACATACGCATTGCCCGTGGGTGCCCACCTCATCTTCGAGGACGGCAAGGAAATCAAACCCGGCGACATCTTTGTCAAACTGCCTCGCGCAACCGGTGGCGCCGGCGATATCACCGGCGGTCTGCCTCGTGTCACCGAGCTCTTCGAAGCCCGCAACCCGTCCAACCCCGCCATCGTCAGCGAAATCGACGGCGAAGTCCATCTGGGCAAGACCCGTCGCGGTAATCGCGAAATCTCCGTCACCAGCAAACTCGGAGAAGTCAAGAAATACCTTGTACCTCTGTCCAAGCAAATCCTTGTACAAGACAACGACTATGTACGTGCCGGTACGCCCCTGTCCGACGGT
This sequence comes from Porphyromonadaceae bacterium UBA7555, assembly GCA_002478045.1. Taxonomy (GTDB): domain Bacteria; phylum Bacteroidota; class Bacteroidia; order Bacteroidales; family Muribaculaceae; genus CAG-873. The sequence goes on along the minus strand of DLLT01000059.1, from coordinate 29,308 downwards.
GCCATCACACCTTCCGATATCCTCAATATCATGGGCCCGACAGCCGTGCAGGAATACATTGTCAACGAGGTACAAGACGTATACCGTATGCAGGGTGTGAAGATCAACGATAAACACTTCGAAGTCATCGTCCGCCAGATGATGCGCAAAGTCAATATCCTCGATCCCGGCGATACCGGCTTCCTGGAGCAGCAAATCGTGGACAAGCGCGACTTCATGGACGAGAATGATCGTATCTGGGGCAAGAAAGTGGTCATCGACGCCGGCGACAGCGAGAATGTCAAGCCCGGTATGATTATCACCGCACGCAAGCTGCGTGACGAGAATTCCGCACTCAAGCGTCGCGACCTGCGCACTGTCACCGTGCGTGACGCCGTGCCCGCCACCTCCGAACAAATCCTGCAGGGTATCACCCGTGCCGCACTTCAAACCTCGAGCTTCATCTCGGCAGCATCCTTCCAGGAAACCACCAAGGTGCTCAACGAGGCAGCCATCAACGGCAAGACAGATAATCTCGAGGGTATGAAGGAGAACGTCATCTGCGGACACCTCATCCCCGCCGGTACAGGTCTTCGCGAATACGAAACCCTTATCGTCAACTCGCTGGACGACACCCCAGAGGAACAGGAAATCATCAAAGCCGAAATCGAAGGCACCGAAGGCGACGAAGTAGCCCCCGTGACCTCCGATGCAGTCAAAGACTGATACCGTGATTTGCCCCTTGCGGGCATAATCCTTCCGCCATAACTTGTGAGGGCGGCACCCGTCAGCGGGCGCCGCCCTCATGCTTTTTCCGGGGGCGGAGGGCGTTTTATCCGGTTTTGTGACGATAAATCCGACGTGTTGGCGGATTGAGGGTCTTTAAGGAAATTAGAGACTTTAGGGACCTTTGGGTCTTTAGGGATGGGGCCTTTAGGGCCTTAGAGACTGCTATAGGCCTTCTTTTTTGAGGCTGCTGTATGGTGGGAGATGGCTTATGGGGGATGACGCGATGAGGCGGTGCAGGCGTCATCGGCAGTATCGTGAGGCGCTTCGGATGCTAACTTTGCAACGACAATAGGGGCAGAATTTTTGTCGCTCCGTTATTAATCACCAAAATACATAATACAATGAAAGACACAACACAAGATGCCGTAAAAGGCGCAACGCAAAAGGTCGAAACGGGTTCGGCACTGCCTGAGAATGTAGAAATGCAGAAATGCACAATTCCGGCCGAAGGATATGGATGCGCAAGTGCCGAGATGAAGCTTTTGGACAAGGTTACGCACATTATAGTGCATTGCTCGGCAACGCCGGAGGGCCGTGACGTGAGCGCTGCCGATATCGACCGCTATCATCGTAGCCGTGGTTTTGCCTGCATAGGCTATCATTGGGTGGTACGCCGAGACGGACCGGTGGAGCGCGGACGCAGCGAATCGCTTGTCGGCGCTCATTGCCGCGGCCTCAATCGGTGCTCCATAGGCGTATGTTATGTCGGTGGCGTTGATGCCGCCGGCCATCCCAAGGATACGCGCACAGCCGCGCAACGCACTGCCCTGCGGCATTTATTGAGCGAATTGCGCCGCCGCTACCCCGATGCTCGTATATACGGACATCGCGACTTTGCGCCCAAGGCGTGCCCGTGTTTCGATGCCACCAAAGAATATGCCGAGCTATGAGACGTCATATCCCTTATATCGCCATAGCGACCCTTGTGCTTGCCAATGTCGCATGTCGGACCAAGCATGAGACCGTTACAGAGCAGGACGCCTACCACGCCGAGAAAGTCGAGCATGTAGCCATACGAGACAGCGTACGTGATACAATTTCTATCGACCTTGAACTGCGCCTTAAAGATGTCAACCTGCGAGTTGGGTCGGCAACGCTCACGGCTTCGGCAGCCAAAGTCAATGCACGCGTAGGACGCAATCGGCGACAAGTACGACAAATCGAGATGTCCGACACCTCGTCCGTGATTCATACTGCCGTCAGGACGCAAAAGAAAGTTTCGCGCCCCCGGCGGTGCCCATGGTGGCTGCTTACAGTAGCCCTCGGTGTTGTCGCCGTAATCGTAGCATTGAAATACGTAAAGAAGACAAAGGCCGGAGCTGCAGACAATTGATGTCTCCAATCAAAGAAGAGTACAATTCAATCGGAAACTAATATCGACTAACGAAACAATACAATAAATCTATCGAATAACTATGAAAGATACAATACTATTGATAATGAGCGCTGTGGCCTCATGGCTGGCGCCTATAGCCCCGGTGCTGGGCGTCTTTGCCGTCTTGGTATGCACCGATGTCGTCACGGCATATATGCTGAGCCGGCGTGTACGCGGCACGCAAGCCCGCTTGTCATCGCATCGGCTGGGTAAGGCTGTACGCACCTTCGGATATGCGGCTATGGTGATAGTGCTGTGCCATGCCATAGACACGTGGGTGACGCCCGGAAATATAGCCGGCATCGCCGCCTCGTACATGTGCTTCCAGCAATTGGTGAGCATTTTGGAGAATATTTCGTCCTGTAACGATGCTCCGTGGGCACGATTGCTGCAACGCTTTATTGCCGACAAGACCGGTCGCCATTGATAGCAGTGCCCGAGCGGACACATTCTTGCGAAGCGTACGAAATTAGTTGTCCCAAATCTTGCTTATTCGGCAAAAAGTGCGTACCTTTGCAGCCACCAACGGGAAGGAAGGCGGAGCCGTATGGTTGACCTGAATTCCAAGAATACACGCTCGGGGTGTAGCACAGTTGGCAGCGCGCCACGTTCGGGACGTGGAGGTCGGAAGTTCGAGTCTTCTCACCCCGACAATAGTTGCTTGCAAGACGTTTGCAGGCAACTATTTTTTTGTTAGGATAATGGGGGCGCATTTGATAGTCACAGACTATATCACAGCTAAATTGTAGAGGATCCTTTGCCGTATCTATTTGATTTTTAGCGTAACTTTCGTTGAGATATGAAGCTTATCGCTTGAGAACTATTCCGGGCTTGATGTAAATAACAGAGGACTGTACCATAAATAAAATTACGATACAGTCTTATGTCTGTTTGTTACCTGAATTACGGCCGCGCTTCAAATGTCTGTAGCGTGTCACATATAGGCCGCTTTTACGATTGTCTGGGTAAATACGGCGGGTGTATATTATTATAGTGTCACCTTTATCACATAGGTTGTGCGGCCGGAAGATATGACCGTTGTCTTCGCCGAGGATTAGCGCACTATATGCTTGGTGGCGCCTTGTGACGATACAAGGATATATAAACCGCGCGGCAAGGAGTTGACATTGTTCTTGGATACACCATCGGCTACCTTAACTCCGCTGAGATTGTAGACGCCGTATACAGTCGGTTCAGGGGTGTCGGCTGTAACATCGTGTACGGCGGCGAAATGGCCTACACAAACGTAGCAGATGTATGTGACTGTAAGTCCGTTTGTGTTGTAGTAGAGGAAGCAGACTTTTGCGATGCCGTCTTTGAGGCCCGTAATTTTGTAATTTATGTTGCCGTCATCATCGGTGGAAACGTATTCGATTTCGACGATGTCGGTATCATCGGTGTACACTCCCAGCTTTGAGGGGTTGAAGTCGTCCTGTCGTGCATCGAAGGTGAGGTGCGTTGTGAGAGCGGCGTTCACTTTTGTCGAGATTACGCGTTCGGCCGAGCCGTTGACTGTCAATTCGAAAGGTTTTTCGTATATCTCGGAGAATGTGCCCCAGTAGGAGTCGGCCTTGTATGCGTCCAGGCTTCCGCGTGGTACGTACAGCGTGGAGAAGTATTTGGCCTTGCTATCAAACGGCTTTTCCTTTCCGATTGTCGGAGGATTGGCTGCGCCGAGCATAACGTAGGCCGGAAAGACATTGGCAAACACGCCGTTGTTGAGGGATTTGAGGTCACCGACAAACTCTACGGCACAAGCCGAACTGTTGAATGCTCGACTCTCGCAGGTCACGGTAGGCGGCAAAAGCAGGCATGTAAATTTGGGACAGTCGGCAAAGGCACGCGACCCGATTACGGCCATACAGCCCGGTTCGAAGACAAGGTTTCTCAGTACAGAGCACCCGGCGGCGGCGTCAGCTTCGATATTGGTCACGCTTTTGGTGATATATAAAGATTTGAGTTTTGTGCAGCTGCTAAGGCTCCAAGCACCGAGATGTGTCAGGTTGTTGCCGCAGCGCAGCGAGGTGATGTCGCTCTGCTTGAAGGCCGAGTCTCCTATACGGGTGACCTTGTATGTTTTGCCGTTATAGGCTTTGACATCCGGGATGATGATGTCGCCGGAATATATGCCGCTTTCGTTTTGGGCGATTTCGACCGTGCCATCCGTTTCGGAAAGCACATTATAGAATAGTCCGCCCGAGGAAAAATCGTATGCATTGGCATCGAATGCGGATGCCAATATGGTTGTCGCCATAGCTAAGGAGTGAAGCTTTTTCATAAAGGATGTGTTTGGGGGTGATGCTTCTGATATGAAGTCTAATTAATATTGTATTCAGTCGTAAGGCTTCGACAGAAGTGAAATTGTCGTCACTAAGACTAATTGACGGCTAATTTGGTGGTCTTGCCGGCTACGCTTACGATGTATATGCCGCGTGCGGGTGCGTCTATGGCGGTGTCTTCGCCTGTGTAGATGCTTTTGCCGTCTATGGAATAGACCTCCACTGGCGTGCCGTCCTTGGCGCCTATGACGATGATTTGGCCGTTGGATGCATATACCTTGGTGTCGTTGTCGGTGACGTCCTCGACGCCTTCACTGCGGTTTTTGCCTACGATGTTCTTGAACCTTCCCCAGTTTTTGTGGCTCTTGTATGCGGACACAGAGCCGGTGGGAACGTATAGTGTGGAGCGGTTGTATGTGGCGGTGGTCACGAAGCCGCTGTCTTCGACATCCGGGGGCGTGGTTGCCCAACATTCAATGAAGTCCCAGGTCTTTTCATTGCTGAGGAGTGCCTGGCCGTTTAGCGTCTTCATTGTCGAGGGTAGGGTGATAGACTTGACTTCGGGGATGTTGAAGAGCGCGTGCGCCGAGCGGATTATGGTCGCGCCTTCTGGGATGTCGATATGTGTGACCGGGTGGTCTTTGTCGCCTATATAGATCTTGGAGTAGTAGCATGTGGGAGACGAGGTGGGCCAGTAGCCGGCCGTTTCGGATGTCTTAAATTTGGCCTGGACGAATGTCGCCATATCGCGTATGACAATGTCTCGTTGGCTAAAGTAGGCTGTATTCCAGAATGCGCCCTCGCCGAATTCGGCGACAGACTTGCCGATGGTTATGTCGGCGAGGTTGTAGCATGCACGGAAAGCGAGGTTGTCGATGTCTTCGCATGCATCGTTGATTGCTACCTTTTTGAGGCTGGAACAGAGTTCAAAGGCCATGAGGCCGATAGATGTGTTTGTTTCGGGAAGGATAAACTCCGGTCCTAAGCTTGAACAATCTTTGAAAAAGCGCTGGGGTATCCACTTGATGCCCGGATGCAGTTTGACCGATTTCAAGCTGTAGCATTTTTCGAACATGCCGGTGCCAACGTAGTCGGTTTTTTCCGGGAATGTAAAGCTTTCCAGAGACTCGCATCCATAGAAAACGTCATAGCTGAATTCTATAGGGTTATCCTTGTCTTCGAAGACCACCTCTTTCACCTTTGAACAGCCTCGAAAGGCCGATGAGCCAATCCTTCTTACGCCTTTCTTGATGACAATCTTGACAATATCCTTGCTCCAGGGGCCGTATGGTTCGCGGAGGAAGTTTTGCGTATATCCTATGGACCCTTTGGCGCCCGGGGTCCATTGGCCGGAAAGAGTCAACACCCCATTGGCATCGACGCTCCATGACACTGTTTTTTTCATTGCTGGTACCGGTACCATCGCCACAATATCCCGAAGCCGGGGTTATGGCGTAAGCCGGGACGGACGATAGCATTGCCGCGAAAGTGGAAACTGCGAGTAGCGTTCTAAATCTCATACACGTTTAGTACTTTTTTATTTGTGAGTAATTGCGTAACCTTAAGGAGGCGTCATCTGTGGAGCAAGATGCATCCTGCAAATGCCGAGACAAAGATAGTAAGAGCCGTGCGATGCCGCCAAATATTGTCAGGTATGGTTTTTGTCAGACAAAAAACATACCTGTTTTTCCGCTAACGAATACCTTAGAATTTATGTTTAGCGGAAAAAAATGAGGCCGACGCCTTGTGGCGCCGGCCTCGTGCCGTATCGGGATGTGTCGGAAGATTAGTCCGGCATCATTGTCAGTTGCAGACGATTTGCACCGGGTATGACGCTCTTGGCAAATTCGGCAAGGCTTTGCGGTGTCATAGCCTTAACCGTTGCCGGGAAATCGGCGTTGAGGTCTTGGCCATAGAAGTCGATGCCGCGAAGGACGCTCATCCAATATCCGTTGTCGCGTTGGGCTTCGTCCCAGTTTTTGAACATATAGCTGCGGGCCTGGTCTACGGCTTCTTGCGAGATGTTGGCCGGATCGCAAAGGCTCTTGACGATTCTGTCTACGATGTCCATAGTCTCCTTGGCGTTTTCGGGCGCTACGCGGACGTATACCGGCATTATGAAATACTCGCGGCCATCGCCGTTGAGGTGCGAGGGAATGCCAATGTGTGTCCTGACGCCGTAAGTCCAACTGCGTTTTTCGCGTAGTTCCTTGCGCAGAAGATTTCCGGCTACGGAGCCCAAAGCGCGGCTGGCCACCATTGTATTGATGTTCCAGTGCGAGTCGTTATTATAGAATGTGTAGCATATAGCCTGCTTGACTTCGGCCGGGTGGTGCAGTACCTTCGTAACTTGACCTTGGATGTATCCCAGGCCTACATCGCCTTCCTTTTCGGGGTGCTTGGCGCGTTCGCCCGAGGGCAGTGAGGCCAGGTATTGGCATACCAGCGGCCGAATGCTGTCGATGTCGAACTTGCCTACGATGTAGAAGGTGAAGTCTCCCATATCATCGAAGCGCTCGTGGTACAATTGCATAATTTTGTCGTAGTCCACGTCCTTGAGGTCGGCGGCGCGTAGTTTGCGCTCGAGCGGATGGTCGCGGAATACATTGGAGTGTATCGAGTCGCCCATGGCATAGGTGATGTTGTTGCGGTTGCCTTCGAGCTTGATGCGCTGATTGTCAATAGCGGCGGTGAAAGCGGCGCTGTCCTTGCGAGCGCCCGTGGCCTTGAGGTACAGCACTTGGAAGGCTGTCTCGAGGGATGCCGGGGTAGTGCCCACGCCGAGGGTTTCCTCGTTTTTGTCGATGGCGATGACGCTCTTGATATTGGTTCCGGCGAGACGTTTGCGCAGTGCCGGGGCGTTGAATTCGCCGAAGGCGCCGGCGCCGATGATTTCGTTGGCCATCTTGTAGTTGGCGAACATTGCCGGGTCATACTTGGCTGCGAAACCGCCGGTGCTGTAGCCTTGTATGGTTACGCGGTCGGGGTTGTAGTCTGTGGGCATGAGTACCACGTTGATGCCGTTGGACAGCTTCCAACGACGGCTGTTGTACGGGCCGGCGGAGTCCTTGACGATTTTGCCGGCTTTGGGCTGCTTGGCCAGCAGCGGGGCGTCCACCACCTTGTCTACCCAAGGGGTGAGGGCGGCTGTGTCCACTCCGCTCCAGGCGTCTACAAGGCTTTGTTCAGTGGATGCGTTGGCGGTACTGTCCGTTCCGGGGATGTAAGCCAGCATGGTGACATTGGCATTGTCATCGCGTATGATGCTGCGTAGGTATGCTGTCACTTCGTCGGTGGTGATGGAAGCGAGAACGCCGCGCAGCATCTTGTGGCGTGCAACGGCATCGGGCATCGAGCCTCCGTCAAGGTAGTTGCGTACATATCGACGGGCATACTCGGTATTTGTAACCTTGTTGCGTGTGGCGAAGCGCGAGTCCTCGTCGGCGCGGAAGTCCGTCTTGGCGCGTTCCAATTCCGACTTGGCAAAGCCCAGACGAGCTGCACGTTTCAGCTCGGTGGCCCATTGGCTCATGGCTTCGGCTTGGCGTCCGGGACGAGCTACGGCGCGCATCAGCAGCGCCGGGGTGCTGCGTACCAGCATCATTGAGTTGTCGCCGATGCCGAGGTTGGTGAACGGGGCGTTGGGTCGGCTTTCGATTTCGTCGAGACGGTCGGCGAGCATCGAGGTCATCAGCGAGGACACCACTTCGCGGCGCAGTCCGGCGATGGTGAGTGCACTGTCGGCCGACAGGTCGCTGTGCTTGACGTACAGCATCAGCATCGGAGTGGGCTGCTCGCCGTCATTGACGGCCACGGCTATGGGCTTGGGATTGGAGGGCAGCGTTGTGGGCGTGAAGCGGGCGTCTTCGCGCAGGGGTACATCGGCCCACAGACGTTTGATTTCGGATATGACGTGTTGGGGATTGATGTCGCCCACGACGATGACGCATTGATTGACCGGATAGTACCAGCGATTGTAGAAGGCGCGCAGTGTGTCTGTCGGGAAATTTTCGACGACGGACATCAGTCCGATAGGCAAGCGGTTGCCGTATTTGCTTCCGGCAAGAATGCGCGGAGCTGCACGCTCAATCAGGCGGTTGGAGGCCTGAGAGTGGCGTTGGCGCCATTCGCCGACGATGACGCCGCGTTCCTCGTTGATGTCTTTATCGTCGAGGGTGACGTCGCGGCTCCAATCGCGCAGTATCAGAAGGCACGAATCCAGAGCGGATGTGCGCTGCGAGGGTACGGCGCAGATGTTGTATACAGTCTCGTCCGTCGAGGTGTATGCGTTGAGGTTGGCGCCGAATTTGACGCCGAGGCCTTGCAGGTATTCGATGAGCGAATTGCCGGGGAAGTGGCGAGTGCCGTTGAAGCACATATGCTCCAGGAAGTGGGCAAGGCCGCGTTGTGATTCGGTCTCGTTGACCGAGCCGACGCGTTGGGCTATGTAGAAGTCTACCTGTCCGGCCGGTTCGTTGTTTGCGCGGACGTAGTATGTCAGGCCGTTGGGCAGAGTGCCGCGGTGTACCGCTGTATCAAGGGGCAGCGGGCGCAGGGCGGCCCATGCGGACGCCGAGGCCATAAGCACGGCGGTGGCCGACATCAGGATTTTTTTTGAAAGGATGTTCATAATTACGTATGTATGAGATTAGGTGCTTGTAAGTTTCGTTGCCTTGGGGAGGAATGAGGTGTCGCTTAGAGGAGCAAGATGTCGCGTTGTTGTCTGTCCGTCAGAAAGCGATGGTCACGGCTGCTTCGACAGCGTCGCTGTCGGCGCGTATACCATTATAATGTCCGTGTGCATATCGAACCTGCGGACGCAGTGCTATGCGTCCTACGGGGATTGTCACGGCTACGGCCGCGTCAAAGGACGAGGTGCCGGCGGCGAGAACGTCATACTGCGACATTGTGAGCATGTGCAGGCTGTGGGGTGCATTGGCGGCCGTATACTCGAGATGGTGCGACAGCACCGGAGCGACACTTGCCCCGATATTGAGATGCCCCAGTATGCGGCCTTTCAGCGGCACGGTGGCGCTCAGGTCTGCCGAGGTAAGCCAGCGCTCGGTCTCCATCTTTTGCCGCGGGCTGATATACAGCTGCATAGAGCGTTGGTACTGAGATGTAAGACGAGCACTGAATACGGACAATGCCCCGCGCTGCATCACCCACAGCATCTCGGCGCCTGCGTTGTATAAGCGATGTCGGTACATCGATAGGGAGCCTATTTGTGGGTATATGCCCGAGGCCGGGTCGCCGAAGATATTCTCGGAGCCTTTACGCAGGCTTGTTGAGGCAAAGGCTATGACGCTCCAAGTGTCTGACCCGCGGCGCCATCCATACCCGGCGCGAGCATCCAAGGCGTAGCTTGTGATTTCTGCCATAGGCAGTTTGTTGAGGTCGATGAGCAGGACTCTCATGTCCATGCCGTCGTATGAGAACGATGCCGAGGGCCCGGTTCCGCCTATGCTGTCCGGGCGCAAGTCGATGCTGACGCCCCAGAGGTCGGCGTTGTAGTGCGTGGACAGCCCCGTGCCGGCAAAGCGTTGATATTGTGTGCCCAAGCCGGTGAGATGGTATATTTTGTCCTGGCCCATTTCGCTCTCGAACTTTATGGACGAGGTCTGCTTGTAGCGCGTGTATCGTGCGGCAAATCCGGCTACGGCCTTGGGCGACAGCGCCCAGGCAATGCCGGCACGGGCGCGCAGGTTGGCGGTGACGTTGCGCGGACGAGGGTCACGGCTGCGCCAATGCAGCCCGGCGGTATAGTCCAGCGAGGCGCCCCAAAGCAGTTGCTCGCGACGGTCGCTGTACGATCCTCCGAAGTCGTAGGTCTCGTCCTGTATGTCTCCGCCGACGCTGTCCGCCGCCATATACGGATAGACCATATACAGATCTGCCGTTTCGTTCCATACCACCTTGCGCGCGGTGCCGCGGTGGTACGAGGCGTGACCTTCGAGCACCATATCGGTGCCGACGCGTGTGTATGTGGAGGCTCCTATGCCGTATCGGTCGAAGCCGCGTCCCTGTTGCGGGGCAATGATGCTGTCGCGGCGCATGGTGCCGTAATCGATGCCGAGTATCGTCAGCCCGTAGGGATGAGCAAATCCTCGCAGAGCCGGGTTGTTGCCGCCGGTGGCATATAGCATCGGGACGCTGTCGCCCACCCAGGAGGTTACGGCATCGTTCTTGGCGGCAGGCGCCGCCGACACGGATAGTGTCGCCAGCGCCGCCAGTGCAAAGGTGTTTATTCGGATCATTTTATGGGGTTAATTCCGTCATAAGTGCGTGTCGTGGCTGTCTTGCCGCTGACGTCCACGGCGGTGCCTTGGTTCTCGATTTCGCTGGGTGTAACATGTCCGTTGAAGTCGGCGCTGCTGTTGTTGGTGTCTTGGAATATGGCACGACCGTCCTCGGTGAGGTGCAGCAGTTTGCGTCGTACGGCGTGGAAGTAGCGTGTCTTGTCCTTGTCGATGGTGCCGCAGTACGTCCATCCGCTATCCAGTGCGGGAGCGGTTACGGTCCACTTGTAGTTGGACTCGATGCTGAGGTTGACGACATCTACCACCCATTCGTTGGGCAGACGGTAGGCCGACTGGCTCATCGGGAATGTGCCGGCCGAGGTCACATTGTCGTAGTTGTAGGTGTAATAGTAATCTTTGAGGTACGTCTCCTTGTCCACGGGTATGCGTGCGATGCCGTAAGCCTTAAATCCGCGGTTGTGCAGCAGGAAGTAGCTCTTGGTGTAGCAGTACCATTTGTCAAGGTTGGGCGTGGGGGTGTCGATATCCATATTCGAGGGGCTTGTGGAGAGGTCGTACCACTCGAAATCGGCGTGCGAGAGGTCGAAGCTCAGTGGGTTGCCGCTGCGGTGATCCATGCCGGCATCGGCGAGGATGAAGTATTCGCCGGGTTGTACGGGGTGGTCTTTGCCGCTGCCCGGAACGGTGTAGAGTGCATCTACGGTGATGGCTTCGCCCATGATGTCCGGATCATAATTGAACTTTTGGGTGGTCAGAAATTTGCTTTCGAAGAATGTAAGACCGTCGGCGTATATTACGTGGTCGGTGTTGTTGTAGAGTTTGACGTACTGGTCTCCGAGGTATTGTTTGCCGGTGGAGGTGACCGTGCCGGTGTAGAATATTTCGGAGATTATCAGGTCGTCGGTCTCTATATTGGAGTATGTAGTCAGCGTTATGGACGATTGTCCGGCGTTGATGTTGACGCTTTGGGCGTTGGCACGCAAGGTGGCCGTATTGCCGTTTGGCAGGGTGTAGTGTGCCTCGAAGGATATGTCATACAATCCGGGCAGGACGTTCAGAGCTTCGTCTTTGCCGAAGGTGTAGTCCGCACCGGTGGAGACGTTGTGGAAGGTGTAGGTGGCGTCCGTCAGTGCGGATGCGTCCACGTCTGACGGAAGAGTGAGCATTACGGACACCCCGACATTTTGTGCTCCGGGATCATCATCGCAGGATGTAAGTACGGGCGTGGCAATGGCGAGCCACAGCAGTGTGAGGATTTTTATCAGTTTCATATAGTTAGTGTGTTTGTTGTAGTATGTGTTGCTTATTAGTGATTTACGCCTGTGTTTTTGCTGATATGCGTCGTTTAGAATGTCAGATTGGCCTCCATTCCGAAGTATGCCGACGAGTATCGGCGCAGCAATATGCCGTTGCTGTGGTACGAGGGCAGGTAATCGATGATGCGGTTTACGAAGGCCGAGATCTTCATCCAATTGCCTATCTTCTTGGTGGCTTTGAGATTGACGTATATCGCCGGAGCTACGGTCTGTGTGCGGAAGCTGTCGTCATTATAGCTGATGATGAGCGTGCGCAGCATCGGGTCTTGTGCATCGGCTTCGGTGAACGTATGGTATTGACCGTCGTAGGCGCTGAGATACTTTGAGGGAACACCGTTTTGGCGCAGTCGGCGTGTCTTGAGCCACCATTGACATTGGATAGTGGTGGTGAATATCAGCCCCCAGCGGCGTATCTGGGTGTCAAACATGAAGTTGGTACTGAATTGCTCGTTGATGCGTCCGTCATCGGTGGGATATACGCCGATATACTTGTCGCTCACGGCGACATTGCCTATGGTGGCGGATACGGGCGTCATCATATCTTGCGAGTTGCTGTATCGTGTGCGGAACCATGCGCCGGTGATTATAAGCGAGGTCTCGAGGGGCTTCCATCGTACTGTGTTTAGCTGGAACTCGATGCCTCGTTTGTCGATGCGGCTGCCGTTGGTGACGCGCGAATACCCGCCGAGGATGCTTGTGTCGGTGTAGGGCAGGTCTTCGAGGACGGGCGGTGCCGTGAGCGTGGACGGATCTATGGCCGTGGCATCGTATAGGCGGTAAGCGTAGGCGCTGTAATGGGGCGAGTAGCGGAAGCCCGAAGACATGTGTTCATCAAAATAGGTGATGGAGAACTCGTTGCCGCGCCAGTTGAAGCCGGTGCGTACTTCCCATTTGCGATTGCGTGCGGCGCGCAGGTCGTTGTTGACGGGTGATTCGATGTATGTGCGCAGATTGATGCGACTCAATCGAGCCGGGTCGGTGGCGTTGTAATAGTTCAGTTGCATAAAGTCCAGATAGACGTCCTGGGGATACAACTGGTCAGCGGTAGGCATACGTGTTGTCAGACCCCATCCGCCGCCGACCCAGGGTTTGAAGTCGTTGTCGTTGGCCGCGAAACGCCATACGGCATTGACGCGCGGGTCGAGGTATATACGCCCGCTCAGATAGCGTTCGCCGGGCAGTCCGGCCAGTTGGATGGTGCGCAGACCGCCTTGCAGTTCAAGGGTGTTGTGCCCTATCATGGCGGTGAAGTTGTCTTCAAGGAACATTGAGACCACGTGCAATGCCGGGATGTCCTTGAATGCGCGCGGACGTGTCTGCCATGATGCCGAGAGGGGACGCTCGAGGTCATAGACCTGTCCGTCGCCGATGTTTTTCGAGAGAGTGTATTCGACGCCTAATTTCCAAGCGTGGCGTGCCGCGTCCGGACCGAGGGCGCCGCCGGCACGTGCTTTGAGGTAGAGACTCAACGGCTGACCGTCGTTGACGTAATCTGCGACGTATTCGCCCAGCAGCAGTTTGCCGTCATGCACTCCGGCGGCGTATGATGTGGGGGCCACGGCGGCGCGGCGCGGCGATACCAATAGTGTGCGTTCGAGGCGGTCGTGCTGGTAAGAAAATGCCGTGGAAAGGTGTACTGCACTCAACCACAATGTTTTCTTGAAATTGAAGTTGAGATTTGAGGTCAGTGCAATACGATTGTAGCGTGTCTTGTAATCGTCTACGCGGTTGTAGTTGATGTCGGGGTCAACTTTGGCGTTGTCGAAGCTGCCGGTGTAGTCGGCGCTGATGTTCCACAGCGTGGTGACGGCCGAGGCGTCCCAGTGCAGGTGCGAGCGCACCGAGGCGTTGGCTCGCTTGTAGTTCTCGAGGTTGTCGCGCGGGTCGGTTTTGCTGTCCAGCCATCCGGCATCGATATTGAGCACGTGTTTACCCAGGGCCAGACCTTTGCCGAAGGAGAAGAGCTTGGAGTACTCGTCCACTTTCAGACGTGCCGTGAACGGCGTGGCGCGTGCTATGCGCTTGATATTGACCACGCCGGAGGTGAGGTTGCCGTATTCGGCCGAGGGTATACCTCGCACAATCTCAACGCTTTCGATGTTGTCCGTGGATATTGTACGCATATCGACGCCGCGGTTGGTGACATCGCGTTGACTCTCTGGGTCGGAGGTTGTAGACCCGGGTATGCCCTGGATATTTGCATCGGTATTGATGGGTGCTCCGTCTACCACAAATGCGGTACCCATAGATGTCGTGGCGTATTGTGAAGACAGCGAGCTGCGCTCGCCGGTGGCGCTGACGGCACCGGTTTCGCGTAGCGTAATGGTGTTGGCCGAACTCATATCGGGGTTCTTGGATATTCCGCCGGGCAGCAGCTCGAGTATATCGGTGAAGCTGGTGGGCTGAAGGTGCTCCATGGCCGAGCGATCGATACGCGATGAGGTGGTCATACCGCGATTTTCGCGTGCGGTGACGGTCACTTGTCCCAAGACGGTGGTGGAGGTCTCCAGCCGGATGTCCAGTGCGACGGCATCGCTGAGCGTAACGGTCTGGCTCTTGGTGGCGTAGCCAACGTAGGATGCCGTGACGGTGTATTTGCCGCCGGGAATATCCATATTCCAACGTCCGTCGGCATCGGTGGCCATGGCATGCTTGCCGGGATTGACTTCTATGGAGGCGAAGGCCAGCGGCTCGCCATCGGCTTTATCGACAACGCGGCCGCTCAGGCGCACGGCTAATGCGGCGGGTATTACGGTTGTCAGGACAAGTATTATCGCAAATATGCGTCTGATTGTGGTAGCGCTCATATTTATGTTGTGTGGCGATGTGCCGTTTGGTTCGTAGAAAGGCGGCATAACAAGGCATATGAGCCTTTTTGCCGATTGCAAAGTTAAGCATACTCCGTAAAACGTACAATCGTTATATGTCGGTATTTTTCGGTCTTTCCCGATTAGTTCCTAAGCGCCGGCATACCTACTATTATGTATGACTGTGTCTGTGGTTAAGCTCGGTGGCATCGCTCGTTACATTTGCGAGCAAATAATACGGCCTGGACTAAGCCTCGGCACAATAGGTAGGCGTTGAAGGCCATCCATAGCAAGTCGTTGTGAGCCCTGGTTGTGTCGGTGTGGCCAAGCATCGGTATTCCGGCGTCTATGGCAAAGAATACCAGCATGGCGATGGCCATGGATGCCAGCATCTGCCGGGTCAGGGTCAGCCCTACGAATACTCCGTCCCAGACAAAGGCCATAAATCCGCAAATAGGTACGGCTGCGGCCCATGGAAGATATTCGGCTGCCGCGGCACTGACCGTGGCATCATCGGTCAGTAGTCCGAGTATGACGTTGCCGCCAACGGCATATAGTAGTGATACAACAGCCGAAAGCGTTATGCCACAAAGTAGTAGCGCACGTACGCAGCGGCGCAGCGAATTTTCATCGCCGGCTCCGTAGAAATGCCCGGCCAGAGCCTCGCCCGCAAAGGCAAAGCCGTCCATAAAGAACGAAAAAAGCATGAACAGCTGCATAAGCAGGGCGTTGGCCGCCAATACATCGGCACCGATGCGTGCACCTTGACGCGTAAACCATAGGGTGACGCACACCAGGCATAACGTGCGCAGGAAGATGTCGCCGTTGACGCGGAAAAAGCGTCCGAGCGAAACTCCGGCGCGGCTTATGGCTTTGCGTAGCGGAGGCAAGACTGCTCGCCGTCGCAGCCTTGCACTGACGACCAGCCCGGTGGCTGCGCCTATCCATTGCGACACGGCGGTACCCAGGGCAACACCCTCGATATCCATATCCAGGGCATAGACCAGCGCAAGTGACAGTATGACGTTGAGCACATTTTGCACCACGGCCATCAATAGCACGGGTCGCGTGTCCTGCATTCCGGTGAACCATCCGGACAGCGAGTAGGTGGCCAATACCGCAGGAGCGCCCCAAATGGCTGTGCCGAAGTATCGACGTGCCTGCTCGATGGTTTTGCCGCCTTCGGGAGCCATAAATACTTGCATCCCGTCGGCAATAAGACCCGAAAAGGCAATCATGGGTAGCGATAGCGCCAGAGCCACTGCCAATGCACGAGCCAGTGTTCCGGACATAGCGTCTTTGTCGCCGCTGCCGTGGGCTTGTGCCGTGAAGCCCGAGGTGCCCATGCGCAGGAAATTGGTGAGCCAGTACAGCATATTGAACATTGCGCCGCCCATAGCCACGGCACCGATGGATGTCATACCGCCGAGGTGTCCCACGATGGCCAAATCAACCATAGCCATCAACGGCGTGGTGACGTTGGTGGCTATGGATGGCCATGCCAGCGCCAGGATGCGCCGGGACATGGAGGTTGTATTATGCTGTGTGCGTTTGTCCGTCAGTTACTTGGCTTTGCGCGAGGATATATACAGGTAGGCGATGATGCAGGCGTAGGCAATGATGCCGAGTACCTGGGGCAGGACCTCGCCGCCGTTGGTGGGCGCTTCGTGTCCGCACAGGACGGTGATGGCCGAGAATACGCCGAAGAGGGCGCCGCCGGCGATAAGTCCGGAGGATATCAGTGTGCCGCGGTCGCTGCGACGACGGCAGACTTCTTTGTCTTTGGACGAACGCCCTACAAACCACGAGATTAAGCCACCGACAAGCATCGGGGTGTTGAGGTGTAGCGGCAGGAACATGCCAAGGCAGAATGCCAGAGCCGGAACGCCTAACCAGTTGAGTAGTATGGCGAGTATGGCGCCGACGATGTATAGTATCCAGGGTGTCGAGCCGCCCATCATCATGGGTTCGATGACACTGGCCATGGCACTTGCCTGAGGTGCGGCCAGGCCGTTTTCGCCAAAGCCGTAGACTTTGCTTAGCATCAGGATGACGCCGCCGACAGTGGCTGCGCTCACCAGTGTGCCCAGGAATTTCCAGCTTTCTTGCTTGCGGGGTGTCGAGCCGAGCCAGTAGCCGATTTTGAGGTCGGTGACAAAGCCGCCGGCCATGGACAGTGCGGTACATACCACGCCGCCGAGTACCATAGCGGCTACGATGCCGCCGGTGCCGTTGAGGCCGATGGCGACAAATACGGCGGAGGCGATGATGAGCGTCATCAGGGTCATACCGCTTACGGGGTTACTGCCGACGATGGCTATGGCGTTGGCTGCTACTGTCGTAAACAGGAAGGCGATAACCGTAACCACCAACCATGCAATGACGGCCTGCCAGAAGGTGTGTATGACGCCGAGCCAGAAGAATAGCAGCACGGCTACCAGGGCCAACGCGATGAAATAAGTGATGTGTTTCATCGAAATATCCAACTGCCAGCGTACGGGCTTCTGAGCAGCTGTCTTGCCCTTGAATTCCTTGGAGGCCAGACCCACGGCCTCGCGGATGACACCCCAGGATTTGATGATGCCGATGATGCCGGCCATGGCTATACCGCCGATGCCGATGCCGCGTACTTGCTTAAATATTTCGTCGGGCATCATCCCGGCAAATTGGGCCGAGCCGAACTCGCTGCCCATCAGCGGAATGATAAACCACCAAACGAAGATACTGCCGGCAAAGATGACGAAGGCATATTTGAGGCCTACAATATATCCCAGACCGAGGACGGCGGCGCCGGTGTTGCATGAGAATACAAATTTGAATTTGTCGGCTATGGCGTGTCCCCAGGTGTAGGCTGTGGTGGTGATGGTCTCGGACCATACGCCGAAGGTGGCAACGATGTAGTCATACAGGCCGCCGATGAGGGCTGCGACAATCAGTAGTCGCGACTGCGACTGAGCGCCGGAGGCGTTGCCGCTGATGAGCACTTGCGTGGTGGCCGTCGCTTCGGGGAAGGGGTACTTGCCGTGCATATCTTTGACGAAGTAGCGCCGGAAGGGGATGAAGAAGAGAATGCCCAAGATGCCGCCGAAGAGCGAGCTCAAGAATATCTGTAGGAAGTTGACCGAAATCTCGGGGAACTTTGCTTGCAGGATGTACAGTGCCGGCAGGGTGAAGATGGCGCCGGCAACGATGACGCCCGAACAGGCGCCGATGGACTGGATGATGACGTTCTGGCCCAGAGGATTTTGTACTTTACGCCAGTTGCTGAAGCCTACGGCGATGATGGCGATAGGAATGGCGGCTTCGAATACCTGACCGACTTTGAGACCGAGGTATGCGGCAGCGGCGCTGAATATTACGGCCAATACCAAACCCATGATGACGGAGTAGGGTGTGACCTCGGCGTATTGGCGCGCGGGGTGCATCACGGGACGATAGCTCTCGTCTTTGCCCAGTTCGCGGAAGGCGTTTTCGGGCAGGTCTACGGGGTCGACATCCGCCGCAGAAATGGATTCCGCCGGGTTGGAAAGCGGTTGTGTCTTTTGCTCGAAGATGGCATCGGGGTCGGATGCCGGGACTTTTGTACTCATAATATTATATGGGACTAAGGTGTGTATGTGCGATTGTGATATGGCTTATCATTAGCGACGGCGACGACGCTTTTTCTTGTATGTCTTTTTGCCGGACTTGGCGGACTTGGAGGGTATGGTGAGTGTTTGTCCTGCTCGAATGTCGTCTCCGGAGATGTTGTTGGCGCTGCGCAGTTGGTCTACGGTGACGCCGTAGCGCTTGGCTATCTTGGTGAGGTTTTCGCCCGATTTCACTTTGTGTTTGACGGGTTTGCTCTCGGCTTTTTTGCGCGAGTTCTTACGTTCTTTCTTCTTGTCTTTGTCTTTGGCGTTGGACATTGCGTCGGTCACTTGGCGTGTCTGTGCCGTGGGCTCGGCTGTTTCGTTGGCCTTGGTTTCTGGTATGATACTGTCCTTTGCCTCGGTTGCGGCTACTTGCGGCTTATTGTCGGCTGTGGCGGTGCTGTCGGCCTGAGCGGGTGCGGGTACGTAGCGACGCTTTATGGTGTTGATGCGCAGTGTCTGGCCTCTGCGGACGCGGCGGCCTATGCCGTTGGTGCGTCGTATGGATTTCTGACTGACACCGTAGCGACGTGCTATGGATGCCAGATTTTCGCCGCGACGTACTTTATGGTATTTGACGATGACTTCTTCGACATATTGGCCGCCGTCTCCGGAGGTGACGGTGGCGCCGGTGGAGGGCTCGACGACATCGCGACGTGCGTACAGCTCGGCATTATGGTTGACGATGGAGTCTTCGTTGGCTATGTAGCAGTAGGCTTGGATGTTGGGGAGCACGAGTGCGTAGGGATGGATGTCTCCGGGGATGACGTCGGTGCGATACTGGGGGTTGAGTATACGCAATTCGTCCATGGATATGCCCATGACGTCCGAAATTTGCTGGAAGTGAACGCGCTTATTGACGTGTACGGTGTCGGTGACTATGGGGCGCGATGCCAGTGCCGGAGAGATGTTGTGGTGGTTGTAATAGGTCATCGCGTAATTGGCGGCTATGAATGCCGGGATGTAGTCGCGTGTTTCGCGAGGCAGGAAGGGGTATATTTCCCAGAAGTCTTTTTTGCCTCCGCCGGCGCGTCGCAATGCCTTATTGACGTTGCCGGGGCCGCAGTTGTAGGCGGCTATGGCCAGTGACCAATCGCCGTAGCTGTTGTATAGTTGTTTGAGGTAGCGTGCTGCAGCGTCCGAGGATAGGTAGGGATCGCGACGTTGGTCTACCAGCGAGTTGATTTCGAGTCCCATGCCTTTGGCCGTATCCAGCATGAATTGCCATAGTCCGGTAGCACCTGCGCGCGATACTGCCGTGGGGTTGAGCGCCGATTCGATGACGGGCAGATACTTGAGCTCCAATGGCATGCCGTATTTGTCCAGGGCCTGTTCGAAGATGGGCATATAGTAGAGGCTCATACCGAGCATCGACTCGACCAATGATTTCTTGCGCTCGACGTACATATTTATGAAAGCGCGTACAATCTTGTTGTAGGGCATTTCCATGACGGTGGGCATCCGTTGCAAACGGTCGATATATTCCTGGTCTGTGGTGGGGACGTTGGCGCGTTGGTCGGCGTTTCGGTCGAGTACGGCGTAGTTGGTCAGATACCAGTTCTGCATCATCTTGTGCGTATCGATCTCGAAACTTTCGGGAACGACGATATTGTCGGCGCTGAGGGTGTCGGCGGCTATGGAGCGTACTGTCAGTGCGGCAGAGGATGCCGTGGTGCCAAGGATGGCGGCAACGGCGGCGGATATGAGGCGTGTCTTTATTTTGGACATTGGCGAGGGAATGTTTTTTTGCTGTAATGGTTGGTTAGGATGTGTGGAGATGTGGACTTGCTGTTGTATGTCAAAAACTTATGGCCCAGCAGAGTCCGAATCCCGGAAGTCGTGATCGTGCATCGGGTATTACGGCCGGGTGTACGTCCATGGATAGGTCTGGTGTGATGTCAAAATGCGACAGCGAGGCATCGACGTAGGCATCGAGCATCGCCAGCAGGTATACTCCGACCATGGATATGATGCAGAGGTCGCGGTTGCGACGGTAGTAGTCTTTGCGGCTTTTGAGCAGGTTGGTGAGCCATTGCTTGTCCAGCGAATCTTCGGTGGTGGTGGGCGGGAAGAAATTCATGTACGACCGAGTGGTAGGATCGTTGTCCATAATGTCGCGATAGGCTTGCTGGTAGTCCTTGAGCATCTTGTTGTTCCAGGATACGCCGTAGCCAAGGCCCATAAATCCGCCGGCCACGAGTGGCAGTTTCCACCATCGCCGGTTGTAGATTTGGCCCAGTCCGGGGAACAGCGCCGACATCCAGACGGCTCGTGTGGGCGAGGGATTGAAGGCCACTTCGCGCTCTTCCCATATGTCGTAGTCGCCGAAGGGGTCAAACTCACCTACTACGCTGAGGGTGTCTGTGCCCAGGATGCTGCTGTCGCCGAGGGCTACGGGCGCTTCGACGGTCATCGGCTTTTCCATGACCGTGATGCGCAGGGTGTCGCTCTCGGTCGGCGTCTGATTGCCGGCTTTGGCGGGGGCGGCGGCTATAAACGTTAAGACGGCAACGGCTGTCAGTCGTAATAATATGTCGACCCGGCGGCTCAATTTGCTGTGGGTTTTAGCGAGTCGAACATTGTGATGAGGCGTTCCAGCTCGTCGTCGTTGGCAAAGGGGAAGGATATTTGTCCTTTGCCTGAGCGGTTGCAGGTGAATTTGACCTTCGTGTTGAAGGTCGAGGATAGCTGTTTGCCCAGGACGTCGAAGTCGCCGGCCGAGTAGCGTGAGGCGCCTTTGTGTGCCTCTTCGCCGGACTTGGCGGCGGAATCGTTTTCTTGGTATTGGCGCGCGAGTTCTTCGACGCGGCGCACTGACAGACCTTTGCGCAGTATCTCGTTGTACAGCTTGAGCTGCAGTGCGGGCTTGTCTATGGTGAGCAGTGCGCGCGCGTGTCCCATGTCTACTCGCTTGTCGCGCAATCCGAGTTGGACCTCGGCGGGCAGACGCAGCAGGCGCAGGAAGTTGGCGATGGTGGCGCGTTTCTTGCCTATGCGCTCACTCAGCCTTTCTTGTGTCAGGTTGTACTGGTCCAGCAATTTCTTGAAGGTCAGTGCTATTTCGATGGCGTTGAGGTCCTCGCGTTGGATGTTCTCAATCAGGGCCATCTCGGTGAGCTCGGCTTCGTTGGCGGTGCGTATGTATGCCGGCACATGGGTGAGCCCGGCGCGCTTGGCGGCACGAAAACGACGCTCGCCGGCGATAATCTGGTAGCTGTCTGCCCCGGTCTTGCGCAGCGACAGGGGCTGAATTATGCCTAATTCGCGTATGCTGGCGGCCAGTTCGTCCAGAGCTTCTTCGTCAAAGGTTCTGCGAGGCTGGTCGGGATTGGGCTGGATTTGGGACAGTGGTATGTCGTTGATGGCCGAGGACCCACGCGCGGGGACATCGTCCATAGTGATGAGCGATCCTAATCCACGGCCTAAGGCGCTATGTTTCTGTGTCATAATGGTGTTTTCGAATAGATGTTCGGTGTTTAAGACTGCTTGGCGGCGTGCTTGGCAATGATTTCTTTGGCCAGGGCTACGTGAGATGTCGCGCCGCGGCTCTCGGGATCATACAACAGCACGGGCAGTCCGTGGCTGGGCGCTTCGCTGAGCTTGATGTTGCGCGGTATTACCGTGTCAAATATCATATCGGCGAAGTAGGTCTTCAGTTCTTCGTAGATTTGATTGGCCAAGCGCAGGCGCGAGTCGTACATTGTCAGTAGGAAGCCTTCGATTTCCAACTCGGGATTGAGCCGCTTCTTGATGATGCGTATCGTGTTGAGAAGCTTGGAGATGCCTTCGAGGGCGAAGTATTCGGCCTGCACGGGGATGATGACGCTGTCGGCTGCGGTGAGCGCATTGACCGTTATCAGTCCCAGTGACGGTGAGCAGTCTATGAGTATGTAGTCGTACTTGGCGCGTATCGGCTCGAGAAGTTTGGAGAGCACGCGCTCGCGCTCGGGTTGGTTGATGAGCTCCAATTCGGCACCGGCCAGGTCGATGCGACTGCCTATAAGTTCGAGGCCTTCGACACAGGTCTTTACCTGCGAACCGTCCAACGGATAGCCGTCTACCAGGCATTCGTATATGGACGATGTCATCGATGCGGGGTCGATG
Source organism: Porphyromonadaceae bacterium UBA7555 (assembly GCA_002478045.1). Taxonomy (GTDB): domain Bacteria; phylum Bacteroidota; class Bacteroidia; order Bacteroidales; family Muribaculaceae; genus CAG-873. The sequence goes on along the minus strand of DLLT01000059.1, from coordinate 6,767 downwards.
CCGTAGCCGCTGGTGGCGTTGGCCTGGGGGTCGGCATCGATGATGAGTATCTTCTTGCCTTCGGCGGCGAGACCGGCAGCGAGGTTGATGGTCGTAGTGGTCTTGCCCACTCCGCCTTTTTGGTTTGCTATTGCAATGATTTTACCCATATATTTACTATGTGATATGTCCTGAAAAAATGTATGGCATATATTCTTCAGTCGCCGCTCTCGGATACCTTGGAATATATTGTGCATCGGTTGCCGCACTTGTCTATTGGACGCCTTTGCATCCCTATCGTGTGTCGAAAAATGAGCCATGCACGAGGACTCGGCTATCGGTGCATCGTGCGTGGAACGCGATGTTCCACGTTTTTGCACCGCAAATGTAGTTAAAAATCGGACAAGTACAAACGCCGCGGGCCTCTAATGTTGATAAAATGCCGTAGGGTGTAGATAACTTTTTTGTTCTTTTCAAGTTCTTTCAGACTACGTAAGCTATTTTCACGTTCACGGCGTGTGTCTGCGGCTTTGTCATCAGTGATGCCGTGATGCCGAAGTAGGCGTTGTCGGGGCGTGAATAATGGGCTTGGCGCGATGTGTGTAAATTGACGGCGGCAGGCGCATCGGTTGTGTGTCCGAGTGTGCCTGCCGCCGTATTGTGCATCGGATCGGTCTCCGAATTGTGTGGTCGGTGTCGTTAAGCCTTGGCGAGACTTTTGCTTCGAGGGGGGTATTATTCGTCGAAGTCGGGCAGTTCGTAGTAGGGGATGTCTACCAGACGGAGGTTGAAGCGCAGTGCCGTATAGGGCTTGATGACGCCGCTGCTCTGTGTACCGTAGGCTTGGGCGTATGGTATGAGAACTTCTACGCTGTCGCCTACGTGCATATTCTGTACGGCAAGTTTCCATCCGGCAATTATACCGTCATCGTTGAGGCGTGTGCGGAAGAGGCCGTCTCCGTAGGTCTTGATGTTTGTGGACGAGTCTACGGGTGTGCCGTCATATAAATGGAGGTGATAGCGGACATCGGTGGTTGAGGTGGACAGGGGTACGAGATTGTCCGTGTGCGGCCCGTCGATGGTGTGCATCAGAACGTAGGCGGTTACGTCCCACGGGGCTACCACCTTGGTATAGTAGGGCGTTCCGTCGGCGTTGGTGCGCTTGGCCTGAGCTTCGATCCACGCGATGTTGGCGTTGCGCCACTCGGCGTATTGTTCCCAAAGTTGCTCGTTGTCGTTGTCGCTGCATGCGGTCTGGAATACGGCGGCTCCGCAGGCGAGAGCTATGAGAAGTGTTGAATGTATGCGTTTCATTGATAGTGTCTTGTGTGTACGTTGTGTGTCGCGATACCGGCGTCGCTGTTTACTCGTCAAAGTTGACCGTTACGGCTTTCTGGGCGCCTGCATCGGCTTGGAAGCCTTGCATCTTTTCAAATCCGAAGAGTCCGGCAAATATATTGGCCGGGAAGCGGCGGATGGCGACGTTGTAGGTCTTTACGGCCTCGTTGTAGCGTGTGCGCGCGGTGTTGATGCGGTTTTCGGTGCCTTCGAGTTGCACTTGCAGGTCCTTGAAGTTCTCGTTGGCTTTGAGGTCGGGATATGCCTCGTGTACGGCGTTGACATACAGGCCGAGTGCGCGGTTGGCGGCTTCAATCTTGGCCATATCGGGTCCTTGGCTGTGGGGTCCGCCGAAGGCTTGTGCGGCATCTTGTGCGGCCATCAGCGAGTCTTGGGCCTGCTGTACGGCGGGTGCCAGAGTGCCGGTACGTACTCCGGTGACGTTGGTCAAGGTGCTGCTTTCGTGCTTGGCGTAGCCTTTGACGGTGTTCACGAGGTTGGGTATGAGGTCGAAGCGGCGCTGGTACGAGGTCTGGACGTCGTTCCATGCCTGGTCTACGGTTTCCTGTTTGGTAACCATGGAGTTGTAGGTGCATCCGCCGCCCAGTACAAGTACGAGGAGGACGAAGATGACGACGCCCCAGATGATGTTGGATTTTTTGACAGGGGTGCCGGATGAGGGGGAGGTGAAGCTAAATGCCATTGTCGGTATTTATTTTTTGTTATTTAATAATGTGTATCGGTGTGGTGTGTCGTGCCTTGCATCTTGTGTCGTGTGCGTCGGCGCGGATATATGCTGTCGCCGGATTATCCGAGGCAACGGAGCAGCCCGTTGAGGCTTACGCGGTCGTGGATAAGGCTGTGCAGGTCGGCGATGTTGACGCGTGTCTGAGCCATGGAATCGCGCTCGCGCAGGGTGACGGTATTGTCTTCGAGTGTCTGGTGGTCGACGGTGATGCAGAAGGGGGTGCCTATGGCATCTTGGCGACGGTAGCGCTTGCCGATGGAGTCTTTTTCGTCGTAGTGTGTGGCGAAGTCGAATTTGAGGTCATTGACAATCTCGCGTGCCTTTTCGGGCAGCCCGTCTTTGCGGACCAGGGGCATGACGGCGCATTTGACGGGAGCCAAAGGCTCGGGCAGGTGCAGCACCACGCGTGTCTCGCCGTTCTCGAGTGCCTGCTCTTCGTATGAGGAGCACAATACGCTCAGGAACATACGGTCGACGCCGATGGATGTCTCGATGACGTAGGGCGTGTAGCTTTCGTTGAGCTCGGGGTCGAAGTATTGGATCTTCTTGCCGGAGAATTTCTCGTGCTGCGACAGGTCGAAGTTGGTACGCGAGTGGATGCCTTCGACTTCCTTGAATCCGAAGGGCATACGGAATTCGATGTCGGTGGCGGCGTTGGCGTAGTGTGCCAGTTTTTCGTGGTCGTGGAAGCGATATTTGTCATCGCCCATGCCGAGGGCCTTGTGCCATGCCAGACGCCATTGTTTCCACTGCTCGAACCACTTGAGTTCTTCGCCGGGGCGTACAAAGAATTGCATTTCCATCTGCTCGAACTCGCGCATACGGAAGATGAATTGGCGTGCGACAATCTCGTTGCGGAAGGCCTTGCCTATCTGTGCGATGCCGAAGGGTATGCGCATACGGCCGGTCTTTTGGACGTTGAGGTAGTTGACAAAGATGCCCTGAGCGGTCTCGGGACGCAGGTATACGGTCATGGCACCGTCGGAGGTGCTGCCCATTTCGGTGCGGAACATCAGGTTGAACTGACGTACGTCCGTCCAGTTCTTGGTGCCGGATATGGGGCAGACGATTTCTTCGTCGATGATGATTTGGCGCAACTCGGCCAGGTCGTTGTCGTTCATAGCCTTGGTATAGCGCTTGTGCAGCGCGTCGCGGCGGGCCTGATGCTCGAGTACGCGGGCGTTGGTCTGACGGAACAGTGCTTCGTCAAAGCCCTCGCCGAAGCGTTTGGCGGCTTTCTTGACTTCTTTGTCAATCTTGTCGTCGTATTTGGCTATCTGGTCTTCGATGAGCACGTCGGCGCGATAGCGCTTCTTGGAGTCGCGGTTGTCAATCAGGGGATCGTTGAAGGCATCCACGTGACCCGAAGCTTTCCAGATGGTCGGGTGCATAAAGATGGCCGAATCCAAGCCTACGATATTCTCGTGCAGCAGGGTCATCGCTTCCCACCAGTAACGTTTGATATTGTTTTTGAGCTCGACGCCGTTTTGGCCGTAGTCATACACTGCGGCCAGGCCGTCGTAAATTTCGCTGGAGGGGAATACGAATCCGTACTCTTTGGCGTGCGAAACTATCTTCTTGAAGACATCTTCTTGTTGTGCCATATCTATATTTAATTAGCTGTTTTATTTGCAATTGGTGAGCACCGCCATGCCGACGGCGCAAAATATCGTGCAAATATACGAAAAATTCCGCCATCACCGCATCCGCCCCCACCGTTTTAGCCTTATTTAATAATGTAACAAGTGTAAGCACGTCTATTATCGTAGGAGTGGGTGAACACTCATCGTAAGGCCGAGTCCGTCCGGTACTGCTTTTCCCACGTGCTATGGCAATGCGAATTAGCATATAACAGATATACAGAGCAGGCGCGGATATCGGGTGGCAATCGCCGCCGACATCCGCGCCTTTTCAGGTGAGTATGATAAGTGAATCAGTTTAGATTTTCAGTTTCTTACGGCCTTGCGGCGATACAAGGATGTAGATGCCGTGGGGCAGGGCATCGGCGGTGATTTCCGCTTCGCGCATACCGCCGGCCACGCGCACGCCTTGCAGGTTATATACCTCATAGACCGCGTTCTGCGTGTCCAAGCTCACATCGTCCACGCCGCTAGTCCCTGATATATCCATAAAATCCTTCCACTGGTCTGCATCCTTGTACCTATTGATAGATTCGTCCGGGACGGTCAACCGGCAAGCTGTTTTGTCAACTTCTTCAAATACCTTATAGCCACATGAGGGCGGCGCAACGGCCAGAGAGACCAGTTTTCTCAGCCCTGTGCAGCCGGAGAAGGCGTAGGAGCCGATGGAGGTGACGGAATTGCCGATGATTACGGAAGTCAATCCGGAGCAGTCGGAGAAGGCTGAGTAGTCGATAGAGGTGACGGAGTTGGGGATGGTCACAGAAGTGAGCCCGGAGCAGCCGGCGAAGGCTGAGCGTGGAATTATAGTGACTTTATCGCCAATAGTCAATGTAGTGAGATTTGTACAGTAATTAAAAGCGTTATTCATTTCGGTGCACTTTTCGGCATTGAATGTCAATGAAGTTAGGCCGGAGCAGCCCTCGAAGGCTGAGCGTGGAATTATAGTGACTTTATCGCCAATAGTCAATGAGGTGAGATTTGTACAGTAACTAAAAGCGTTATACATCTCGGTGCACTTTTCGGCATTGAATATCACGGAAGTGAGCCCGGAACAGCTGACGAAGGCGGAGATGCCGATTGAAGTGACGGAGTTGGGGATGGTCACGGAAGTGAGTCCGGAACATTTAAAAAAGGCTGTTTGGCCGATGGTAGTGACGGAATTGGGGATGGTCACGGAAGTGAGCCCGGTGCAGCCGACGAAGGCGTTTTTGTCGATGGTAGTGACAGAGTTGCCGATGGTCACGGAAGTGAGCCCGGTGCACTCGTAGAAGGCTGAGCTGCCGATTGAAGTGACGGAGTTGGGGATGGTCACGGAGGTGAGCCCGTAGCAGCGGAAGAAGGCGTTGTCGGGAATTATAGTGACTTTATCGCCAATAGTCAGTGAAGTGAGTTTTTTACAGTCCTTAAAAGGAAATTTTATTTCGGTGCACTTTTCGGCATTGAATGTCAATGAAGAGAGGCCGGAGCAGCCGGAGAAGGCGTAGTCAGGAATTATGGTGACTTTATCGCCAATAGTCAATGAAGTGAGATTTGTACAGTCACTAAAAGGAGAGTCCATTTCGGTGCACTTTTCGGCATTGAATGTCAATGAAGTGAGCCCGGAGCAGCCGGAGAAGGCCGAGCTTGGAATTGTAGTGACTTTTTCGCCAATAGTCAATGATGCGAGATTTGTATAGTCCTTAAAAGAAAAATCGGTGCAATTTTCGGCATTGAATGTCAATGATGTGAGCTTGGAGCAGCCGGAGAAGGATGAGCCGGGAATTTTAGAGACTTTTTCGCCAATAGTCAATGAAGTGAGGCTGGAACAGCCGGAGAAGGCGGAGTCGCCGATTGACGTGACGGAGTTGCCGATGGTCACGGAAGTGAGTCCGGAGCAGCTGTAGAAGACGCGGTCGCCGATTGACGTGACGGAGTTGGGGATGGTTACGGAAGTGAGCTTGGAGCAGAGGGCGAAGGCTGAGTTGGGAATTATAGTGACTTTTTCGCCAATAGTCAATGAAGTGAGATTTGTACAGTCACTAAAAGGAGCCTTCATATCGGTGCAATTCTCGGCATTGAATGTCAATGAAGAGAGTCCGGAGCAGCCGTAGAAGGCGTAGTCAGGAATTATGGTGACTTTATCGCCAATAGTCAATGAAGTGAGATTTGTACAGTTACTAAAAGGATGAGTCATTTCGGTGCACTTTTCGGCATTGAATGTCAATGAAGTGAGTCCGGAGCAGCCGTAGAAGGCATCGTAGCCGATTGAAGTGACGGAGTTGGGGATGGTCACGGAAGTGAGTCCGGAACATTTAAAAAAGGCTGTTTGGCCGATGGTAGTGACGGAGTTGGGGATAGTCACGGAAGTAATCCCGGATTTGTAGAAGGCGTATTCGCCGATAGAAGTGACGGAATACGTCTTGTCGTTGTATGTTATAGTTTCGGGTATAATCACGTCACCGCTATAACTATCGCGTGTCACTTCCGCTGTTTTATCGGTTGTATTAAGATTATAGTGTATCCCGTCAATTACGCAGTCGCCGGCGAGGGCGGAGAAGGAGGAGAGGGCCAGTAGGATTAGCAGAAGTGCCGGGCGGAAGATTGAGCGGTTAAGGAGGCCGGCAAATGAGGGATGGGATTCGGGGCGGGATGTGGAGTGCTGCATCGCCGGGGTCTCGGCATGTGCCGATTTTTCATTTTTGAGGGGTGTGAGTAGTGTCATAAAGCAACTTTTGGGCTTTGGGGCCCGGATAACGTCCTATCCGGATGTTGGTATGCAAAAAAGCGTGGACGTCTGTATCGTTTGCCGCCCGGCGAACGGAGGAGAGATTTCCTGTTCGTCAAGAATCGGCGCGGATAAACGCTTTCATATAAAAATGTTTGCCGACCCACCCACTTTGCCCGTGACCGGGCTTCTGCGATGCGGCCTGCGCTGCAAAGTTACACATTTATTTGCTTTTGACAAACAAATATTCGGGCGCATTTCGGCGCATTGTCTGTGTTCGGGGCTGCGGGGAGTGCGGAAGTGGCGGATGAGCGGGCGGTGAAATAAAGAAATAATGGGGCAGCGGCGTAGTTCC
>DLLT01000007.1 GCA_002478045.1 Porphyromonadaceae bacterium UBA7555 | reverse complement strand
CCGCCGCATCCCCATACGTCGTCACCGTCACCCGGTTATGCTGCGCAAAGCCCGGCACAGTCCAGACGAGGCACACCGCGAGTGCTGCACATACAAGCCATAAGCCCGATATGGAGCTTTTTATTATCCTTGAATATTTTTCGTGGTACGGCATGGCCGGTTTCGCGGTGGGGTAATCGGTTGTAAGTTGGAAGATTGCATAGCAATCCCATCAATCGGCAAATATACGCGTTTTTTTTGAAAATAATAAGATTTCTCGAAAAATTCATTTGAAGCGGCTAAGGCGACAGCCCCAACACGACAGCCCCATTGCGACAAACCATTATAGGACGGTCAAGGCGGTGAGGTTTGGAAAAAAGTTTGTACCTTTGCTGTGCCTAACCACAAATAGAACACAGACAATGGCAGAAATTAAGATCGCGGGCGTGATGCGTGCCGGAGCGTATTCGCCCAACCATATAGGCAACGATGCCGCAATATTCAACATCGCCGCCGACCAGTTGCGCAAACGCGGCTGCGAAGTCACAATATTTTCGGAGGAACAATTGGCCTCCGGTGCCACGAACGACTACCACATTATCCTGAATATGTGCCGCGAACGTCGGTCCATAGACTTGCTGCAAAAGCGCGAAGACGCCGGTGACCTGGTCATCAATAGTGGCTACGGCATCGAAAACTGCACGCGCGAACGTATGACTCGCATACTTATCGGTAACGGCATCCCTTATCCCGAATCGCTTATGGTCAATACGGATGAGAGTGTCATTGATGCCCTCGAAAAGGCCGGCATCGAACAATGTTGGATAAAGCGCGGAGACTTTCATGCCATGCACAAGGAGGACGTATCCTTTGTGCGCCATCCGCAAGAAGCCCAAGAGGTACTGCAAGAATACTTCCTGCGCGGCATCAAGCGCGCCGTCATCAACCGCCACCTCGAAGGCGATCTACTCAAGTTCTACGGCGTGGCCGGAACGGACTTCTTCTACTGGTTCTACCCCTTCGAGGCCGGGCACAGCAAATACGGATACGAAGCTATCAATGGCGCCGCTCGCGGCCTGACCTTTGACGAGACATATCTGCGCGACATCTGTGCACGTGCCGCCAAGGAATTGGACGTCCGCATATACGGCGGCGACTGCATCGTCGACGAAGACGGCACCATACGCATCATCGACTTCAACGACTGGCCCTCATTTGCCCCCTGCCGCGATGAGGCCGGGCCGTATATCGCCAAGTGCGTGATGCAGGCCATCAAGGAACACCGCGTGCACTGAGCACGCACCGATGTTTGGCGTACAAACAGAAATCTCACCGCCAAACACCTGTCGCTCTATTATTTAGCAATACAAACAAAGCAAGAAATATGACTGACAACTCAGCATATCGTGCCACGCTCAAAAGCGCGGACACAGAAGAACATATTGACCTGGCATTTTACCGCCCCATAGGCTATGCTTGGGCGTGTCTGGCTCGACGTCTCGGCGTCACGCCCAATGCCATCACAATTGCATCCATATTCCTGGGCATAGGCGCCGGCGTGGCGTTCTATTTCAACGATATGGTCATCAACATCATAGGAATGTTGCTGCTCATCTGGGCCAATTCTTTTGACAGCGCCGATGGACAATTGGCTCGTATGACGCACAATTACAGCCGCATAGGCCGCATTCTCGATGGCATGGCCGGAGATGTATGGTTCGCCACAATATACGTGGCCATCTGTCTGCGCGAGGTCGTGACCTCCGAGTTCTTTATGCAGCACAATTGGGTGATATGGACCGTGGCCGTTGTCACCGGACTGTGCCATGCCAAGCAGGCCGCAATGGCGGACTACTACCGTCAGTTCCATCTGTACTTCCTCAAAGGCGAGGACGGCAGCGAGCTGGAACGCGCCTCGCACCTGCGCGAGCGTCTGGCCGCCCTATCTTGGGGCCGCAATTTCTGGAGCAAACTCGTACTGGCCTTCTACACCCGGTATACCGAAAACCAAGAGGCTTGGACCCCGGCAATGCAGCGCCTGCGTGCCGCTCTGGCGGACAAATGGGGAGGCAAAATACCGCAATCCTTCCGCGATGACTTCCGCGCATTGTCACTGCCGCTGATGAAGTATACCAATATCCTATCCTTCAATTGGCGCACCATCGTACTCTTTGCCTCGCTCTTTGCCCAAATGCCGTGGCTGTACTTCGCCTTCGAGCTGGTAGTGCTCAACGCACTGCTCATATATATGATGTGCCGTCACGAGTCATTGTGCCGCCGTCTCACCGCCGACCTCGCCGCCGGCAAATACGATGACGCTCAATGAAGAACGCGCTATTGACGGGTATTCGCGGTATCATCTTCGACTACGGAGGCACCCTTGACACACGCGGCGACCATTGGAGCCATATCTTGCGTCAAGGCTGGGAACACTGCGGCATCAAGGCCGACATGGAGCAATTCCGCCAAGCCTACGTATACGCCGAACGAGCATTGGCGGCTCACCGTATCATCACACCCGAGGACGATTTTCTGACGCTGCTGCGCAAGAAGGTCCTTATCGAACTAAGCTGCTACGCCGGAAAGCTGCCCGAGGACCCCAAGGAAGCAGGCGTATATAACCGCGCACTTGATGCGGCCGACGACGCGCTCAAAGACGCTGCCGAACGCATAGCCATATATTGCAACGACTATGCACGCGCATGCATCAACGAGGCGCGTCCCGTACTCGAAGCATTGGCAACACACTATCCTATGGTACTGGTCAGCAACTTCTACGGCAATGTGGACGCCGTCCTGCGCGGCATGGACATACGGCAGTATTTTGCCGGCATCATCGAAAGTGCCGTTGTAGGCATACGCAAGCCCGATGCACGCATATACGCCTTAGGCGTAATGGCATTGCCCATAACCGAGGAGGCTCGCGCCGCAGGCGACACCTGCGACATCTTCGGTCACAAAAGCGGCGTATGGCTGCGCCCCGAGAGTGTCCTCGTAGTAGGCGATTCGCTCTCCAAGGACATATATCCGGCACGCTCAATAGGCTGCCGAACCGCATGGATCAAAGGTCGCGGATGGACCGCTGCCGAGGACCATGCCTCGGATCCGGCTCTAATCCCATCGCTGGACGCACTGATGCCATAGCAGAGAACCACTTCGCTATCCGAACTACCATTCACATACACAATACATCAAGAGCCGCGACTGTTGTTGACAGCCGCGGCTCTTGGTTATTTATTACAAATATGCAGGAGGATATTACTCCTCGTCTTCGTCGTCAAGCTCGCGCATATTGTGGAATACATTCTGCACGTCTTCGTCTTCTTCGAGCTTCTCGAGTAGTTTCTCGATTTTTTCGCGCTGCTCGGGCGTAACATCCTTGACGTCTTTGGGAATGCGCTCGAACTCGGTGGAAATAATCTCGTAGCCGTTATCCTCGAGGTATTTCTGCACATTTGAGGACTCCTCGAAGGCTGCATATAGGATAATGTTGCCTTCGTCATCGTGCTCCAGTTCGTCTACGCCGTAGTCGATCAGTTCCAGCTCGAGGTCTTCAAGCGATACACCTTCCTTTGGCACTACCTTGAACACGGCTTTATGATCAAACAAGAACGTGAGCGAACCTTGTGTACCCAGACTGCCGCCATGTTTGGTAAAATAAGAGCGGACGTTGGCCACGGTACGTGTATTGTTGTCCGTAGCGGCTTCGACGAAGATAGCGATGCCGTAAGGGCCGTAGCCTTCGTACGAGATTTCTTTGTAGTCGCCGGCATCCTTATCGGTGGCCTTCTTGATGGCACGTTCTACGGTGTCTTTGGGCATATTTGCGGCTTTGGCGTTCTGCATCAGCTGGCGCAGACGCGGATTGGTGTCCGGATCGGGGCCGCCGGCCTTGGCGGCTATGGTGATTTCTTTACCTATGCGTGTAAAGGTACGGGACATATTGCCCCAGCGTTTCAGTTTGCGGGCTTTGCGGTATTCAAAAGCTCTTCCCATGGGTGTGCTGTTTTAGTTATATCGTTGTTGTTATGTTGATTGTCTATTCGATTGTTTATCGCAACTCGGCGCCCAGACGATTGTGTAGATTGGCAATGATGCGGTTCATCACATTGTCAATATACTTGTCTTGTAGTGTCTTTTCGTCGTCACGCAAGGTGATGGTGATGGCGTATGATTTCTTGCCTTCGGGCAGCTTATCGCCTTCGTATACATCGAAGAGTGTCACATCTCGCAGTATCTTTTTTTCGCTATCTTTGACTACTTTCTCGATGTCGGCCATAGTAACCGTTGTGTCAATAAGCAATGCAAGGTCGCGTTTGACGGCTTGTGTCTTGGGCAGGTCGTAATATGTAATTGCGAGCTTCTGTGCGGCATTTGTCAGTGCGTCCCAATCCAGCTCGGCAAAGAATACCGAGACTTTGAGGTCGCATTTGGCCGATGCAACACGGCTAACTATGCCGAGTGTTCCGAGAGTTTTGCCTTTGCGCGTACTTACGGTCATTGCTGCAGAAAAGAGCTTGGTAGGTTCGGCCATGGTATACACAATGTCGTGATCGACATCAAATCCGAGGTGACGCAGAATATTATCCACGTACGCACGCAGATCATAGAACGAAGCCTCGAGTGCCGGAGCCTGCCACGATGCGATACGGCTGTCACCGGTAAGCCACAGAGCCAAGCGAGCTCCCTGACTGAAGGGTCGCAGTGGTGCTTCGGAAGTGCTTTCGCGGCTACCGTCAAAGAAGTACACATTGCCAAACTCGTACATAGCAAGGTCTTTGGACTTGCGGTTAACGTTGTGCGCAATGCTTTCAAGTCCGCCATAGAGCAATGTACGCCGCATCACAGCCAAGTCTTGGCTCAAGGGATTGAGCAAGCGCACGCAGCGTTCAGATTCGTCGTCCTGATAGTACGATACGGCGGTAAGCGAATTATTGAGAATTTCGCGGAAACCGGCGCCGCTCAATTGATTGGCAATGATGCGCTGCATATCGGTAGCAGCGTCAGTGTTGCTTTTATAGGACAAGGACGAGCGCACTTGAAGCGGCATCTTTATCTTGTTGTATCCATATATACGAAGAATATCTTCGACCACATCGCACGGGCGAGTGACGTCCACGCGATAGGTGGGCACTGCCAGCAGGCGTGTTGTCGGGTCGGAGGCATCGCCGTGGCGCTCGAGTGTCTCAACTTCGAGGGCTTCGAGTATGGCATCTACAGCGGCTGACGGCACTTTTTGTCCTACAAGGCTATCCATATATGCTGTTTCGAGGAGCACACGTGGACGATGCACTTTTTCGGGATATACATCCTGTATTTCGCCTACGATGGAACCTCCGGCAAGAGCTTTAACCATAAGCGCAGCAACTTTGAGTATATAAATGCAGCCGTTGGCGTCAAGTCCGCGTTCGTAGCGGAAAGATGCATCGGTGCTCAGGCCATGGCGACGTGCCGTGCGTCGAACGCTGGTGGCATTGAAACATGCGCTTTCGAGGAATACCGAGGTGGTCTGCTCGGTGACGCCACTGTCAAGGCCGCCGAAAACGCCGGCAATACACATGGGTCGCAAATTACCGTCGCAAATCATCAAGTCGGCTGCATCCAGCGTGCGTTCGACGCCGTCCAAGGTCGTAAATTTGGTGCCCTGTTCGCATGTGCGCACGACTATGGCATCGCCGCCGATATGTGCGCGGTCGAAGCAGTGCAGCGGTTGACCCAGTCCGTGGAGTATATAATTGGTGATATCTACGACATTATTGATGGGATGCAGGCCGATAAGGCGGAGGCGCTTCTGCAGCCATTCGGGACTGGGCGCTACCTTGACGCCTTCGATGGTGACTCCGCAATAGCGCGGACATGCTTGCGGTGCATCTACGCGGACGATCACGCCCTTGGTTGATGGGGCGTCTATGGCGAAATCATCCACCGCCGGACGTCGAGCGCGCACGGGAGCAAAGCCCTCGGCATTGGCCGTCAAGTATGCAGCCAAGTCGCGAGCCACGCCGTAATGCGAAGCTGCATCTATGCGGTTGGGCGTAATGTCCACTTCCACGACATCCTCGTCTTGCACGCCGAAATACTCGGCGGCGGGAGTGCCCGGAGCCGGTAGATTGTCACCGGAAATGACGATAATACCATCATGCGATGTACCGACGCCAATCTCGTCTTCGGCGCAAATCATGCCCATGGATTCAACACCGCGAATCTTGGATTTTTTAATGGTAAACTCCTTGTCGCCGTCATAAAGCACCGTGCCGACGGTAGCTACTACGACAGTCTGTCCGGCTGCAACGTTTGGTGCCCCACAGACTATTTGTTCGGGATTTTCGCCGCCAAGGTCAACGGTGGTGATGTGCAAGTGGTCGCTATTCGGATGCTCGATGCAGGTCAAGACCTTGCCTATGACGATACCACGAAGGCCGCCACGGATAGTCTCCACTGTATGAATGCCTTCACATTCAAGACCTATGGAGGTCAACGCCGCTGCCAATTGTTCGGCCGATAAGTCAAAATCGACATAATCTTTCAGCCAGGAGTACGATATATTCATGGATGTAAATATGTTTGCGTTCTTATGACTTGCAAAGTTACAAACTTTTTTTCAATTAGCGCCGCCGCCACCCGACCTTTATACATTAATATAAAAGAGCCGCGAGACAGAATCCTTATGTCTATTAAAGACCCAAAATCCAATCAAGCAATTCCAAATTCGACATTCCACAATCCATATTATTTCGGGTAAACTCGCGAGATAATGCCACCCACCACGCGATCATAGTCGCGCTCGGCATCCAGCCCTTCCGTAGCCATAATCATTAGACAAACTCTCTCGCCGCCGGGACGATATGGGGGCTGTATGTATTCGTACCCGCGCCAAAGCCGCAGACCGTGGCGCTCATAAAAGCCGATGCGGCGACACGCCATCTCGCCGAAACTTTCAGGCTCGACTTCTAAGACCATGGGTACATCCGGATTTATGGCCGTAATGGCATCGATGATTGCTCCGCCAATGCCGCCGTTGCGTATGCTTTCGGACGTGGCAAAATGCTCTACATATCTATATCCATCAAGCAGCCAAACAGTTATAAACCCGGCAAATTCGCCCGAATCATCGCAATACGCAGCATAGCACGTCATTGGAACAGACTCACTATCCACATTATACGCCTGAGCATCCAAGTCACGGCGTTCGCTTTCGGGAAAAGCTCGTACGAACAGAGCCTCAATAGCTGTATAATCCGGATTGTCTGTAGTGACAGCCCGTAAGGTGATTTGTCGTTGCATATTTTTGGAAATTGGTCGTTTAGTAATAATCATCATTGTTTTCGGACACAAAGATACGAATATTATATTTTACTGTCTGCAACCCATGCCAACTGCATATTTGGCACGCCGTTTGCCTCTGTCATATAATGAAAACGAAGGCTGTCATTAGCCATATATGCCACATTAAGATTATTTAATACGGAAAAATTTCCATAATACATACATATATATATTACATAACAAAAAAAGTTGCTAACTTTGCACTTGAAAAACAAGGCCAAATAAAGGCTAACGCACTGAAACTAAGGTAAAACAAGATTAATATCAACAACAATGAGCAAACTCGAAGAAATCAAACAGCAACGTCTGCCCGAGATCAAGGCCGCGCTTGCCAAGTATGGTATCAACGGCACCACCGAAGTCGTGTACAACCCCACCTACGATGAGCTTTTTAACGAAGAGACCAAACCCTCGCTTGAAGGCTACGAGAAAGGCAAAGTCACCGAACTTGGTGCTGTAGACGTAATGACCGGCGTCTACACCGGCCGCTCGCCCAAAGACAAATTCATCGTAATGGACGAGAACTCCAAGGACACCGTTTGGTGGACAACCGAGGGATACAAAAACGACAACAAGCCCGCAAGCCAAGAAGCTTGGAAAGCTGTCAAAGAGATCGCAGTCAATGAGCTCTGCAACAAGAAACTCTACGTCGTTGACGGCTTCTGCGGTGCAAACAAAGACACTCGCATGGCAGTGCGCTTCATTATGGAAGTTGCATGGCAGGCTCACTTCGTAACCAATATGTTCATCCGCCCCACCGCTGACGAACTCGCCGACTTCACCCCCGACTTCATCGTATACAATGCCTCCAAGGCCAAAGTTACGAACTACAAGGAGCTGGGTCTGAACAGCGAAACCGCCGTTGTATTCAACATTACCAGCCGCGAGCAGGTAATCATCAACACCTGGTATGGTGGCGAAATGAAGAAAGGTATGTTCTCGATGATGAACTACTTCCTGCCTCTGCGCGGCATCGCTTCGATGCACTGCAGCGCCAACACCGATATGGAAGGCAAAAACACCGCCATCTTCTTCGGCCTCAGCGGAACAGGCAAAACCACACTTTCGACCGACCCCAAGCGTCTGCTCATCGGCGATGACGAACACGGCTGGGACGACAACGGCGTCTTCAATTTCGAAGGCGGCTGCTACGCCAAGGTTATCAACCTCGACAAAGACAGCGAACCCGACATCTACAACGCCATCCGTCGCGATGCCCTTCTCGAAAACGTAACCGTTGACGAAAACGGCAAGATAGACTTCGCCGACAAGAGCGTCACCGAGAACACCCGCGTATCCTATCCCATCTACCACATCGAGAAGATTGTACGCCCCATCAGCGCCGGTCCCGCCGCTAAGAACGTCATCTTCCTAAGCGCCGATGCATTCGGAGTTCTGCCTCCTGTATCCATCCTGACACCTGAACAGACCAAGTACTACTTCCTGAGCGGCTTCACTGCCAAACTCGCCGGAACAGAACGCGGTATCACCGAACCCACCCCCACCTTCTCGGCATGCTTCGGTCAGGCCTTCTTGGAACTGCATCCCACCAAATATGCAGAGGAACTCGTTAAGAAGATGACAAAATCCGGTGCTAAGGCATACTTGGTCAACACCGGCTGGAACGGTACCGGCAAGCGTATCTCCATCCGCGACACCCGCGGCATCATCGATGCCATCCTCGACGGCTCAATTCTCAAAGCTCCCACCAAGAAGCTCCCCATCTTCGACTTCGAAGTGCCCACCGAACTGCCCGGCGTAGATCCCAAGATCCTCGACCCGCGCGACACCTACACCAACGTTGAAGACTGGAACGTCAAGGCCAAAGACCTCGCAGCTCGCTTCATCAAGAACTTCAACAAATACGAGAACAACGCTGCCGGTAAGGCACTCGTTGCTGCCGGTCCTCAGCTCTAAGCTGCAGCACTGACACTCGTCAAACTCCTATAATAGAGGAGGGTATCCCGATATGGGACACCCTCCTCTATTTTTCTTTAATACCGTGATTTTTCAGCAAATTCAACGACTTAGGTGCGAATACTACAAAAGAACGCATACGCGACAGCATAGACATACACAACAAAACGATCGCAAATATCTAAACTCGCGAAGAGCACAAAATAGGAAATAAAAGATGAATGCCTCGAGCAAACATCCACCTGCATGGGCCGTCAGCGCAACACGTACAGCGGACTGGACTCGAAGCGAGGCAAAGCAGCCAACAGTACATCCGAAGTTCCGGGAGCCGGCATGACTGCATAATCCGCCGACATCACCTTGCGTCCGACTTCTTCGAGTGCCTTACGCATAGTCCTCGTAGCCGTCTCAGGCGTATTATTGTCGTGCGACAGATGGCACAGAAAGACATGACTTAGATGCGCTTCGGGATGTTCAACGGCCACCGAAGCCACGGCAGCCGCAGCCTGGCGGTTATCCATATGACCGCATTCGCTTTCGATACGAGCCTGCAAATACGGCGGATAAGTACCATTGTGCAACATCTCGAGATCGTAATTCGATTCTATCATCAAGTAATTAGCTCGGCGCACATACGTCTCTGCACGCTCGGTAAGATAGCCCGTGTCCGTCACCACCACAAAGTGGCGCAGACCGGTGTCAATATCGAACCCGACATTGTCGGTACCATCATGGCTGGTCTCGAAGGGCGTGATACTCAGTCCGGCAGCCTCAAAAGCAAATTCCTTGTATATAGGCTTATGATAGTCCTTGATGCGACGCGACAGACTGCTGCGACGCAATATGCCCGAAAGGCAACGCGGCGTACAATACAACAGCATGTGGCGATTGTTACGCAGCAACGAATACGCATACCGCACGTGGTCGCTGTGATCATGCGTCAGAATAATACCCGCAATCTTCTTTATATCCAAGCCGTTGGCCTCCAGTGCCGCAGTCACTTTCTTGGAGTCCACGCCGGCATCTATGAGTACGCCGCGTCCTCCCGGTGCTCCTATATACGCACAATTACCGCTGCTGCCGCTTCCGAAGGATATAAACAGCAACTTTTGCGGACGTTCAAGAGCCGAAGTATTTATCAGAATGTCTTGATTGGATGCATCGGGCGAAACCGGAGCCTTGGGCGCCGCAACAGCCGCACGGTTATCCGCTTCGGTCAAATCGATATCCACATTATCAAACAGCCCCGGCATATCGTCCAGGGCGCGTGACAAGCGGCGACGGCGTTTTGGCATAGGTGACATGATTTATTCGAACAATAGAAATATGGTGGGTATTTTGTTATAGCAGTATTTGCGACGACGCCATCCTGCAAGTGTATCGGTGATGATATTTTCCGAGGCGCCTGAAATGTCGGCAGCCACGCACAAGCGCATCTGCGCCGGCAGTGTCTGAATCAGGGTGGCAATGAGGCGGTCGTTGCGATACGGCGTCTCGATAAATATCTGGGTCTGCCGTTCGCGCTGTATCGCCTGTACCAGTCGATGTAAAGCGCGCGTACGTGCCGATGCATCTATGGGCAGATAGCCGTGAAAAGCAAAGCTTTGGCCGTTCATACCACTGGCCATCAACGCCATCAGGATGCTTGACGGTCCAACAAGAGGAACCACACGCAGGCCTTCGCGCTGGGCTACAGCCACCGCATCAGCGCCCGGATCGGCTACGGCCGGGCACCCGGCTTCGCTGATGACGCCCATATTATGACCACAACGCAACGGCTCAAGCATCGGCGCCACCGCCGCTGCATCAGTATGCTCGCTCAGCTCGACAAATTCGAGGCTGTCAATATCAATGTCACGGCAGCAACGCTTGAGAAAGCGACGTGCCGACCGGACGTTTTCCACAATAAAGTAGTGTATCGACTTAACAATCTCAATATTGCGTGCCGGCAATACATCCTCCACCGGACCATCGGACAGAGGCACGGGAATAAGATACAACGCCGGGGCACGAACCGATGCGGCGACACGTGCCGTCGACGGCTCCAAGCCCTGCGTACGCGTATCGTCTGTGTCGGCCGGGGATTTCATTGCGGCACAAAGGTACGAAAAATGCACCGCATCCACAACACCCGCGTATTCAAAAAAACAACGGAAGTGCGGGCGCATTTTCACACTCTTACGACGCGACAGCCGAGGGTATTCTCACAAAAAAATCGTATATTTGCACTTTCGGAGGGAAGCAACCACGCGCTCCCGATAGATTAATTCATAACCACCTAAAAGTACCATTTTGAATATCAAGACCATAACCGTCATGGCAGCCGCCTTTGCCATGACATTTGCCGCCACCCCCACCGAGGCGTGCACAAGCCTTATAGCAACTCCTGGCGCCACTTTCACCGGCAGCTCCATGATTACGTACGCCGCCGACAGCCATGAGCTTTACGGCGAGCTATACTCGCACATAGGAGGCGACCACGCCCCCGGTACCAAACGTGCCATCATCGAATGGGACACACAAAAGCCGCTGGGCGAAATTGATGAAGTGCCTCACACCTATTCGACGATAGGCAATATGAACGAGTTCGGCCTGACCATTTCCGAGACTACATGGGGCGGACGTCCCGAGCTGTCCGGCACAGGCCTCATAGACTACGGCTCGTTGATATACATCACCTTGGAACGTGCACGCACCGCTCGCGAAGCCATTGCCGTAATGACCTCGCTCGTTGATAAATACGGTTATGCTTCAAGCGGCGAAAGCTTCAGCATCGCCGATGCCGATGAAGTATGGATTATGGAACTCATTGGCAAGGGCAAGCACGACAAAGGCGCCGTATGGGTGGCTCGTCGTGTACCCGACGGATACATCAGCGGACACGCCAACAACGCGCGCATACACACCTTCCCGCTCAAAGACCCGGAAACGCTGTACAGCCGGGACGTCATTTCCTTTGCCCGAAAATGCGGATACTACAAGGGCAAGGACGAAGACTTTGACTTTTCGCGTGCATATTCGGTGTACGATATGCTGTCCATGCGCGGCTGCGATGGACGCGTTTGGAGCTACTTCAATCGATTTACCGCCAAAGGCAGCATGGACGCCTATCTGCCCTGGATACTGCGCGGACAAGGCGAGCCTATGCCGCTATGGGTGCGCCCCGAGCGACAATTGACGGCGCAAGACCTCAAGGATATGATGCGCGACCACTTCGAAGGCACACCTATGGATATGACCAAAGACATAGGTGCCGGACCATTTGACGTTCCCTATCGTTGGCGTCCGTTGACCTACAAAGTGGACGGCGTCGAATACACACACGAGCGAGCCATTGCCACTCAACAGACAGCATTCTCATTCGTGGCTGACATCAACAACGCTCGCCCCGCCGCTATGCGCGGCATTCTGTGGTTCGGCGTTGATGATGCCAACACCTGCGTATACATACCCGTATTCAACAGCCTGAAGATGCCGCCCTACCAGCTTGCACACGACAACGGCGACCTGCTCACACTCTCCTGGGACTCGATGTTCTGGGTCACCAATTACGTAGCCAATCAAGCCTACAACCGTTACAGCCAAATGATTGGCGACATCCGCAAAGTTCAGGATGACCTCGAAACCCAAATGACCGTCAGCGCCGGTAAAGCCGAGGAAATGTGCAGCACCCTGTCCTATGACGATGCAGCCAAGTACCTCGCCGAAGTCACCAATTATTGGGCCGAAAAATGCACCAAGGATTACCGCGCTTTGGGCGATATGCTCTTTGTCAAATACTTGGATGGAAACATCAAAAAGCAAAACGAAGACGGCACCTTCAGCCGCACCCCCTACGGGCTTGCCGACAAGCCCGCCTACGGTGGATATAACGAGCGCTACTACCGCTCCATAGTCAACGAACAGGGCGATCGGCTCAAAGTAATACCGGTAGAATAATGAGCACCGAAACGACACCGACAGCCGCCGCGCCGAATAAGGCCAAACGTGCATTCGGCATCATCCTGCGATACGGCATCCCGCTGGTGGTGAGCGTACTGCTGTGCAAACTGCTCTTCGACGGAATGGACTGGGACGAGATGGTACAAATCATCCGCGAACAATGCCATTTCCAATGGATAGCATTAGCGTTATTTATCAGCATCTTCAGTCATATCTTCCGCGCCATGCGCTGGCGCATACAGCTGCGCGCAATCGGCGTCAACCCGCCTTTGTTTGCCCTGGTATTGAGCATTTTCGGCACATACGCCGTCAACCTCGTACTTCCGCGATTGGGCGAAATTTGGCGCTCGGGATATATCGCACGACGTCAGGACGCCCCGTTCTCCAAGGTATTCGGCAGTATGGTCGCCGATCGCCTTGCCGACACCGTCACCGTCCTGTTGCTCACCATCGTGACCTTTATTCTGGCCGCCGGAGCGCTCTCGCAGTACCTCTCGACCACGCACGGTCTCGAAGGCATCGGCCGTATGCTGGCCTCGCCATGGCTTTGGGTGGCCTTCGTGGTATTTGTCGCCATATTGTGGTGGATGTTGGCGCGCAAAACCGAGAATAAGAGTTTGCGACGCTTCCGAGACTTTGTGCGCGGACTATGGAACGGCTTTGCAGCCATATTTACCATGCCCGGCAAAGTGCGCTGGCTAATACTCACCGTATGCATCTGGGGCTGCTATTTCTTACAATTATACATAGCATTCTTTGCATTCGACTTCACGGCCGACATCGTGTCACAGCACACCGCACTGGCCGTGCTTGTCGCCTTTGTATTCTCCAGCCTGAGCATGGGAGTACCGTCAAACGGCGGCATAGGTCCGTGGCAATGGTCCATAATCTTTGCCTTAGGTATTTACGGTCTGGCCAAAGGTCCGGCAACAGCTTTTGCCAACCTCGTAATGGGAGCGCAGACAGCGCTACTCATACTTTTGGGTATTTTCACCTTTGTATGCATCGCCATTGACAAGAAGTCATCCAAGGGCAATAACTAAATCCTCATTTCAGACAAAAACAAAAACATAGCATAATGTCAAAAGTCCTCATCATCGGCGCCGGCGGCGTAGGTACAGTTGTCGCCCACAAATGCGCCCAAAATCCCGAAGTCTTCACCGACATCGTCATCGCCACACGCACACTCTCCAAGTGCCAAGCCCTGGCCAAGTTACTCTCCGAAAAGTACAATCACAAAAGCATCAAGGCCGACAGCGTTGATGCCGACGACGTGGCTCAGTTGTGCGAGCTGCTGCGCCGCCACAAGCCCGAGCTTGTAATTAATGTCGCCTTGCCATATCAGGATCTTACCATTATGGAGGCATGCCTGCAATGCGGCGTCAATTATATGGATACGGCCAACTACGAACCGCGCGACGAGGCTCACTTCGAGTATTCGTGGCAATGGGCTTACCGTCAGCGCTTTGCCGATGCCGGCCTTACGGCCATACTCGGCTGCGGATTCGACCCGGGCGTCAGCGGGATATTCACCGCATACGCCGCCAAGCACTACTTCAAGGCTATGGAGACCCTGGATATCGTCGACTGCAACGCCGGAAACCACGGCAAGGCCTTTGCCACCAATTTCAACCCCGAAATCAACATCCGCGAAATCACCCAAAACGGACGTTACTGGCAAGACGGCCGGTGGATTACCACCGGCCCGCTGGAGATACACAAGTCGCTGACATATCCCAATATAGGGCCGCGCGACAGCTATCTTATGTATCATGAGGAGCTGGAGAGCCTCGTGCTCAATTTCCCCACAATACGCCGCGCTCGCTTCTGGATGACCTTCGGACAGGAGTACCTGACCCATCTACGCGTAATCCAAGACATAGGCATGGCTCGCATCGACCCGGTAATGTACAACGGACAGGAAATCATACCGTTGCAATTTCTCAAGGCCGTACTTCCCAATCCGCAGGACCTGGGTGAAAACTACACCGGCGAGACCAGTATCGGATGTCGCATCAGCGGCATAGGCAAGGACGGTAAACCTCTCACATATTATATATACAACAACTGCAGCCATCACGCTTCGTACCTCGAGACCGGTATGCAGGCCGTCAGCTACACCACCGGCGTTCCGGCGATGATCGGCGCAATGATGTTCCTCACGGGCAAATGGCGTCGCGCCGGAGTGTTCAATGTCGAAGAATTCGATCCCGATCCGTTTATGGAACAGCTGAACAAACAAGGCTTACCCTGGCACGAAATCATCGGCGAAGACTTGGAGCTGTAAGCCCCGGCCTATTATGGCAATAATGCTAATATAGCCACAGTCGCCATCTCCCCATATTCTCACAGTTCCCATACCTCACCTACATGGAACATTACGTAGTATCTGCACGCAAGTATCGTCCCTCGACGTTTGACAGCGTCGTCGGGCAAAAGGCGCTGACGGTGACACTGAAAAACGCCATCGCAAGTGACCGCCTTGCCCACGCCTATCTGTTTTGCGGCAGCCGAGGCGTAGGCAAGACCTCGTGCGCCCGCATATTTGCCAAAACCATCAACTGCACCCACCGCACGCCCGATGGCGAAGCATGCAACGAGTGCGATTCGTGCCGCAGCTTCAACGAAGGCCGCTCGCTCAATATCATAGAATTGGACGCCGCCTCGCACAACGGCATCGACGATATGAAAGCCCTTATCGACCAAGTGCTTGTACCACCGACCATGGGCCGATACCGTGTATTCATCATCGATGAGGTGCACATGCTGTCCACCGCCGCGTTCAACGCTTTCCTCAAGACCCTTGAGGAACCGCCGGCACATGCCATATTTATTCTGGCCACCACCGAGAAGCACAAAATCATACCCACGATATTGTCGCGCTGCCAAATCTATGATTTCAACCGCATTACAATATCCGATATGGTGGCACATCTGCAATATGTGGCACAAAACGAAGGCATCACCGCCGAGCCGGCAGCACTGAGCGTCATCGCCCACCACGCCGATGGCGCCATGCGCGATGCACTGTCCATATTTGACCAAGTGGCCGCATCGTCACGCGGAAACATCACCTATGCTTCCACCATAGCCAACCTCAACGTCTTAGACAACAGCTACTTCGAGCGCCTCGTAGATGCTTTTGCCAATCAAGACGTGTCAGCCGCGCTGCTGGTGTACAACGAGGTCAGGGCTCACGGCTTCGATTCGCTGTTCTTCATCAACGGCCTCGGCGCATATCTGCGTGACCTGATGTGCGCCGCCAATCCGGTGACATTACCGCTCATCGAAGCCACGGACGACATCCGCCAGGCTATGGCCAAACGCGCCGCCGGCCTACCCCCCGAATTCTTCTACCGGGCTATGGCGATATGCAACTACGCGGATCTTAACTACCGCACGGCATCAAACAAACAGTTCCTGGTTGAGCTGTCGCTCATCCGACTGTGCCAACTACTGAGCCCCTCGAACTCGACGGCGACTTCGGGGGGCCTCTCGACCAAATAGCCGCAATGCACACGGCCGCGCCGGCCACCTCGGCCGCGCCCCGAGCCACAGCTCCCGCAGCCGTGGCCCGGACGGCTGCACCCGCGGCTCGGGCAGCAGCGATGGCGACAGGTACCACACCGCATGCCCCGGCATTCAACGGCGCAGTGATACACGGGCTACGCACCAATCTGCAAACCCCCGGAGTGAGCCTCAGACACGGCATTGAGCGCCCGGCCGAGGAGAAATACGTTGATACACCGAGTTCGACAGCTTTACGTAACGAGCCTTTCTCCGATGAAGCCTTCGAAAAAGTCTGGAAGGCTTTCATCGATGCCAACCCCACGCAGCATATCGTCATCAACACTATGCGCGCCTGTCCTCCTATGCGCAAGGATGCCACTTCGACACATTATACTATGAACGTCGAAAACACCCTGCAAGAAGACCAGATGAAAGACGTGATGCCCTCGCTGCTGAAGCATCTGCACGATGCGCTTGCCAACGACAATATCGCCATAGACTTCTCGGTCAAGGACGCCAAAGACTCGCCCATGTCCTGGAATCAGCGCGAAGTGTTGGCTCATATCATAGACAAACATCCCGGCGTGCGCGACCTTATAGATACTCTCGAACTTAAACTCGATTGACCAATCGTCTCGACAAAAAACATTACATACAAATCATACTTACTCATATTCACTTATTTATATTGTAAACGGATATATCTATGACTGACTTAACAGAAACAAAGGCCAAGATGCCACAGCCGCTCAGGCATGGCGATACGATAGCAATATGCAGCCCGGCCGGACCAATAAGCGAGGACAAAGTCAACGGCGCTGCCGCCGTACTCCGCGACTTTGGTTGGAAAGTACGAATTATGCCCCACACCCTCGGCCGATACGGCAATTACTCGGGCAAGGACAGCGAACGTTATGACGACCTGGCCGCCGCGCTTACCGACCCGGAAGTACGCGCCATAATATGCAGCCGCGGCGGATACGGCGTAGTGCACCTGCTTGACAGTCTCGACAAATTAGACCTCGCCGCCGACCCCAAATGGGTGGTGGGCTTCAGTGATATTTCGGCCCTGCACGCACTGATGATACGCCACGGCATAGCCTCAATACACGGTTCAATGACCGATGCCATACGCCGCGGAGCCGATGATGAGGACAATGCCCGGCTCTTTGACCTGCTGCAAGGCCGACGCAACCCGGTATCCTTCGCCACCGATCCGCGACACGACCGCCCCGGCATAGCCAGCGGCACGCTCTACGGCGGCAATCTCGCCGTACTTGCCGACCTGCTGGACACCCGTTTCGACTTGCTGCGCCGCGACAGCATCCTTTTCATCGAGGATGTTTCCGAGCCCATTTACAAGATCGAACGCATTATGTATCAGCTTCGTATCTCCGGCATACTACCATCGTTGCGTGGCCTTATGGTAGGACAATTCACCGAGTACAAGGCTGATGCCTCATACTCAGACATGAACGATATGATCGCCGATATGGTGTCGCCCTACAACTTCCCCGTGGCCTTCAATGTCCCCATAGGACACGTACAGCACAATGTCCCGGTAGTCGAAGGCGCACAAGTGACACTCAAAGTCACTGCCGGAGACACCTCCGACCTCATTTACTGGTCATAACAAGGTACGACACAAACAATAGCGTAAGCGGCATCCGTGTAAGCATCCGAAATAAGCCGACTTGTTAGGACAAAAAAACTCGCGAGATTACTCGCGAGTTTTTTTGTAGTAGAAGGGCAGCATTTGTTTTATCTGTTCCGGCGGAGTGTCATCGTGGAGGTTATTCAAGACGTAGATTAACCACTCCAGCGGATTGATGCCGACAACATCACAACTACCGATTAGTGAATAGAAGATTGCGTTGTCTACGGCGCCGGAGTTGCTTTTGCTGAATAAGTAGTTTTTGCGTCCGAGTACCGTTGGCCGTTGACCTCGTTCGACAGGGTTGTTGTCGATTGCGTATCGACCGTCCAACGCATAGCGGCGTAGTCTTGGCCATAGTTTATAGGCGTAGTCTAAGGCTTTGCCCATAGGGTCTTGGGGCATACACTGTGGGTGTATGGCCATCATCCATTTCTCCATAGCCTCCATAATCGGTATGGCTTTTTCTTGTCGTTCGGCTGCGATTATATCTTCCGAGGCTTCATTCTCTTGGAGATTGGCTTCGAGCTTGTAGAGTACTTCGATCCACTTGAGGGCTTGCGCAGCCAATTGGGGATGCGCTTTCTGTGCATCGGTAAACTTACGACGTACATGAGCCATGCAACTCAGTAGGGTCACATTTTCTTGTGTCTCAAAATAGTCGTAGACTCCATAGCCGTCGGTCTGTATTGCGCCTTGGAAGTTGCGTAGCTCGGCTCGCGGTATTGCACCTGCTCGCGAACCTTTTATGTACAAGAAGTAAAGCCCGTGACTTCGCGGTCGATTGTCCCTGAACTGCCAAGCATAGCCTTTACGACTTTTGTCTTTGACATCGGCTATGCGCCAGGGCACTTCGTCTATCTGGAGATAGTCTCCGGTTCGGATATCCTTTCGCAGCGCTTCGTATAACGGATTGAGTTTGGCGGCAACGGCGTGTACCCAATCGTTTATTGTCGATGTCGGTAGAGTGACGCCAAGGTCGGCGTACTGCTTAGCCTGACGATATTCCGGCAAATGATAGCGATATTTATCGATTATGATTTGCGCAAGCATGTCCGCACCGACATGATTACCTCCAATGATTGCTGCCGGAGTGGGGGCTTGATAGATACGAGGTGACGGCAGGTTTTTGTCTGACTTATGGCGGAGTATCGGGGTTACAACTACTTCTACCCAGACTTTGGCCGGCTCTCGATGCAGGATGCGCGTCACGTCTTTACCTATAACATCATATTCATCGGGATTGACGCCCTCGGGCATAAGCACGGTTGTGCGTTCTTCCAGTCCATGATATAGGTAATTGGTGGGGCGCGCGGCTTTCTTGCGCTTTGCCGACTTTGCCATCGCGCGGCGTGTCTCCGCCTCCTTTTCTATTTCGGAGACAGCTTGCTCGATCTGTGCAGCTTTCTCGTCCATAGCCTTATTGAACACCTCGTCAAATAGGCTTGGTTGGTCGACCGGATACCGGAAAGAGCGGCGGTCGGATTTTGGGCCGTAAAGCTCACGCTCGAGGTATGCGATACGCTCAAGCTGTCGCTGATTCTTCTCTTTCAGCTCTGCATTTTCGGCGAGTAATTGTTCGTATGTCGGCATCTTTTGCATATACAAAGATACGAACAATCAGCGAGTTAACCAACTTTTTCGGACATTATTTTCGCTTTTGGAAGCACTTTTTTTGTCTGCCGATTTGAGCATTTCATACCGCCGTCGACGTGCTACTTTTGGCGATATTCCCTCCATAAGAAGCACCAATTCGTCCCAGCGCATCGAACGAAACCCGAAGCCTTGACGCAGGAATATTCGCGGATGAAAACGTCCGCACTCCAGCCGCTTATAGTACATCACATATCCGCCGCGTTCCCAGTGGAGCAGTTTCATGATTTTGCGGCTTTTACCCACAAATATATAGACATCACCATTTGATGGATTAAGCCCTGCTGCGCGAACCTGTCCACACATTCCATTGACACCTATGCGCATATCACTCGGATGTTGCGCCATAACTATCCGATTGTTCTCGTTTAAATTAAACATGGCTTTTTTGCCGCAAAGTTCGCCATCTAAACTTCTATGCACAAGTCGGCCCTTTTCGGATGGTTAC
>DLLT01000005.1:10460-12229 GCA_002478045.1 Porphyromonadaceae bacterium UBA7555 | reverse complement strand
CTTGCCACTTGACTCTACACAAAATATTATATCAGCCGCTATTTGGCGTATTAGCAAAAAATGCCTAACTTTATCCGCCGTTTTATCCGCAAACGCCTAAGGCACCTCGGTGACGGCACATACACCGCAACTTACTATAACACCAACCATAAACCACGAAAACAATGTTTAGCAACCAACCCAAAGGTCTGATTCCCGCCGCATTATCCAATATGGGCGAACGTTTCGGATACTACATCATGAACGCCGTACTCGTGCTGTTCCTGTGCTCCAAATTCGGGCTGTCCGAGGAATCATCCGGCATCATCTACTCGTGCTTCTATGCCGGAATCTACATCCTCTCGCTGGTCGGCGGCATCATCGCCGACAAGACACAAAACTACAAAGGCACCATCATCAAGGGCCTTATAATCATGACCTTGGGATACGCCCTTCTGGCTATTCCAATCCTTGCCACCGCCGAGAACACCTCCTGGCTGCTGACGCTGACATGCGTGGCGTTGTTCCTGATTGCTTTCGGCAACGGCCTGTTCAAAGGCAATCTCCAAGCCATAGTAGGTCAGCTGTATGACAACCCCAAATACGCAGACAAGCGTGACTCCGGCTTCCAAATCTTCTACGTATTCATCAACATCGGCGGCCTCATCGCCCCCTTCGTAGCGCCCTACCTGCGCGAATGGTGGCTCAGCACCAACGGTATGGTATACAACGCCAGCTTCCCCGAAATGTGCCATCAGGTTATCGGCGGCAGCGTTGACAATATCGCCAATATCACCGCATTTGCCACCCAAGTGGGATATACCGGCGCCGAATCGCTCAAAGAATTCTGTGGACAATACCTTGATGTATTCAACTCGGGCATCCACTTCTCCTTCATCGCCTCCGTGGCCGCTATGCTCATTTCGCTGACCATCTTCCTAACCACCAAAAAAGGCCTGCCCAACCCCGCCAAGAAGGAAGCTGCCGCAGCCGTCAAATACACCCAAGCCGAAAAAGCTGCTATGGCCAAAGAACTGAAGCAACGTATGTACGCCCTCTTTGCCGTGCTCGGCATTGCCATATTCTTCTGGTTCTCATTCCACCAAAACGGCACCTCAATGTCGCTGTTCGCTCGCGACTTCGTCGACTCGTCCGCCGTAGCTCCCGAAATATGGCAGGCCGTCAATCCTTTCTTCGTGATCGTACTCACGCCCATAATCATGGTCATCTTCTCGGCTCTCGCACGCAAAGGCCACCAGATTTCCACACCGCGCAAGATTGCTTACGGTATGGGCATCGCCGCCATCGCATATTTGTTCCTGACTATATTCTCGCTGATTATGGACTATCCTTCGGGAACAGCCTTCCGCGAAATGATTTCGAGCAACGCTTCCGTTGTTAAAGCCGGATGGTGGGTACTGATCGTATACTACTTCTTTATGACCGTTGCCGAGTTGTTCATCTCGCCTCTGGGACTGTCGTTCGTCTCCAAAGTCGCTCCCAAGAACCTCCAAGGCCTTTGCCAAGGTCTATGGCTCGGTGCCACCGCCGTGGGCAATCTGCTGCTGTGGATTGGCCCGCTGATCTACAACAGCGCCCCCATCTGGGTGGCTTGGACCGTATTCCTCGCCGTCTGCCTCATATCCATGGGCACAATGCTCGCTATGGTCAAGTGGCTTGAGCGCGTCACCCAAGACAAACCCACCGTGAAGACAGCGCCCTCACTTGAAGACAACGTAGAGGACGAAATCTAACAATCACACCTCTTTATACAAAAGAAACGCTTCGTT
>DLLT01000005.1:0-10382 GCA_002478045.1 Porphyromonadaceae bacterium UBA7555 | reverse complement strand
AACGAAGCGTTTCTTTTGTATACTCATACATATCTATGGCTCCACCCTTCCCGAAGCGACTCACACGACCACATACATCAAATCCGAAACGCCGAAAACAAACATATTCACAATACACACCGCTATCTCAGAAAAAAACACTAACTTCGCTGCCGAATAACGGCGCAATGCCGTACATCGTCTGCCGATGTCCACACCTATCCGCACTCTATTTATGAATTCTGAAACGCACAAACGCATTACAGCACTCGGACTACTTGTCACCATAGGCATAGTCTTCGGCGATATAGGCACATCGCCGCTGTACGTTATGAAAGCCGTCATCGGAGCCTACGCGAAATTTGACGCCAACTATATCATCGGGGCGGTATCGTGCGTCATTTGGACGCTAACGCTACAGACGACACTCAAATACGTCATTATCGCCCTACGCGCCGACAACAATGGCGAAGGAGGCATCCTGTCACTGTTTGCACTGCTACGCAAGTTGCCGCGACGATGGCTGTATATCGTTGCAGCTGCCGGTGCCGCCGCCCTTATCGCCGATGGCGTCATCACCCCGGCCATCACCGTCACCTCCGCCATCGAAGGTCTTAATGTAGTCTTCGGCGACAATGTTCCGACTCTTCCGATAGTGCTGTTTATAATCGCACTACTCTTCGCGGCTCAGCACCTCGGCACAGGACGCATAGGACGGTTCTTCGGCCCATTTATGCTGGCATGGTTCGCAATGCTTGCCATTCTGGGTATATGCTGCTTACCTATGGCCTGGCAAATCCTTCGTGCCTTCAACCCATACTATGCGATACACCTGCTGTGGACCAACCCAGAATGGTTTGTCATCGTTGGCGCAATATTCCTTTGTACCACCGGAGCCGAGGCCTTGTACTCAGACCTTGGCCACTGCGGCCGTCGCAACATCACTATCTCATGGTGCTTTGTAAAGGTCGCACTTATCCTCAATTATATGGGCCAGGGTGCATGGCTTATAGCAAATATGGGGAGTGAAAGCATTCCGGTCAATCCCTTTTACGGCATTATGCCACAATGGCTAATAATTCCCGGCATATTAATGGCCACCGGAGCCGCCGTCATCGCCAGTCAAGCGCTCATCTCGGGCACATTCACGATGTTCGCCGAAGCTGTCAACCTAAACTTTTGGCCGGCACTGCGCATCAAATATCCCGGCGCGGCAAAAGGCCAACCATACATTCCGGTAGTAAACACGGCATTATTTGTCGGTTGTGTCATGACCGTACTCGTATTCAGGGACTCATCCGCTATGGAAGCCGCCTACGGCCTTGCCATCACTGTCACAATGCTGATGACCACAGCACTGCTGACATTGTACCTGCATCGACACCTGCCACTATGGATATGCGCCGCCTTCGCTGCATTCTTCGGCATCATCGAGTGTATATTCCTCATCGGCAACCTCTCTAAATTTGCTCACGGAGGCTGGTACACTATACTCATAGCCTGTGTCATAGCTTTGATTATGACTATATGGTTCACATCGACACGTATGCGGTCACGCTATATCGAATACATCGATACTGCCGATAAACTACCAATAATCAACGATATACGTCAGGATAAAACAATTCCAATGTTCGCTTCCAATGTCGTATACTTCTCTCGTAGCCCCAACCCCGAACGCCTCGAAAGCAAATTGCTGTACTCCATCATCAACCGCCATCCCAAGCGTGCCGACCATTACTGGCTGATACACATCGAGCACTGCGATACACCGCATCGGCTTGAATATGACATCTCCGAACTCATTCCGGGTGCAATGTACTTTGTCACACTATACCTTGGCTTTCAAACTGATACACGAATAAACGTCTACCTGCGACAAATCATTGAAGATATGGTTTCCCAAGGCAAGACATCCATTATATCTTCCTATCCATCGCTCAAAGCCCACGGCATTGCCGGCGACTTCATCTTCATAGAACTGCACCGCGTCTTCTCCTCTTCGTCCGATTGCAAGCCTACGGATAGGCGACTTATGATATGGCACGAACGTCTGCGCCGTCTTGGCGTCAGCGACAGCACTGCCATGGGCTTGGACACATCATCGGTCATTGTAGAGACGATTCCACTCATTATCTCCAACTACAAGCCTCGCCGTATCTCACGCATCGCCAAAGGCACTACGGTTTCTGATGCCGTACAATGCAACAAGCAAAAAAGCACTTCAAATGTTTAATATTTGTTAATAGAGATATTATATAGGTTAATATTTTATAATATCAATTTAAAAATTTTAATTAAATAGAAAAATGCCGTATTTTTGCACGTGTGTTTTTCATAGTATTAGATTAAGATAAAGGTTTAAGGGAAAGAGTTGTCGCGAGATAGCTCTTTCCTATTTTTTTGAAAGTACAGATTGCTCCCGAACGGCACTTTTGAAGCCTTAGCAAACGCACGTCCATCGCCCCGGATATTCTCCAATGCCGTTTGCGCGCTCGTTTTTTATAGCTACAGTAGGTAGAAATGCGACTTCCGGTTTTGCCGTATCGCGGAAAATGCTTACTTTTGGGCTGTGGATATGGCCGCGAGACATTATTGTATGAAGATGCAAACATACATCGCAAATCAACGTCCATGGTCCTATCCTCGAACTAACGACATACGCCGGCACAATGATACGCTTGACGCTTGAACACGACACCCCGCGACGCGCATCTTTCTATTTGGCAATGGAAAGATGGGTGGCCGCCAACCTCCCTGAGGGTCAAGACTATATCTTTACATGGGTCATAGCCCCTACCGTAGTCATAGGGCGCAACCAAGACCTTGACAGTGAAGTCAATGTCGAACGATGCCGTCAGCTCGGCATAGACATCTGCCGCCGTCACAGCGGTGGCGGTGCCATATATGCCGACACCCATAACATTATGGTCAGTTACATCGCCGATGCACATGACACCTCTGTGCCCGAAGCCTTTGCGCGCTACACCGACGATATATGCGCGCGCCTGCACACCCTCGGCATAGACGCCATCGGCTCGGGTCGCAACGATGTATGCGTTGACGGGCGCAAAGTCTCCGGCGGTGCATTCTACGACCTCGGCGAAAGATACGTAGCGCACAGCACCATGCTCTGGGACACAGACACGGACACAATGCGGCAGGTGCTGACACCTCCGACCGAAAAATTGCAACGCCACGGCGTGGCATCGGTGGCATCACGCGTAGCCGGACTGCGTACTATATACCCGGATCTGGCTTTTGACGACCTGCGCGCCGCCCTTGATGCGCCCGGCGCCGATGGAAAAGTTCACGTAATCACCGATGCCGAAATCGAACAAATCGAACAAATACGCCAAAGGCTGTATACCGACGAGTGGACCTTTCGCAAACCGCACTGACCACCCGAGCGTGAACCAAGCCCGAGCATAAACAAGACAACCACTCGCACAGAGAACGAAAATAAAAAGACAACGATAAAACAATCAAAAACAACATAACACCCGCAAACCCCATGGAAAGCGAACAAATCAAAACCACCTGCCTCAACGCCGCACACCGCGCTCTGGGCGCCGAAATGGTCCCCTTCGGAGGCTTTGACATGCCGTTATATTACACCGATATCGAAAGCGAGCATCGTGCAGTACGCACGGTCTGCGGCGTATTCGATGTATCACACATGGGCGAAGTCATGGTCACAGGCGAGGACGCTCTGCGTTTTGTCAACTACATCTTCACAGGTGATGTCAGCACCCTTGCCGTGGGCGATGTCGTATATGGTATGATGCTGCACGATGACGGCGGCACCGTGGACGATCTTCTGGTGTACCGCATAGGTGCCGAAGCATACCTACTGGTAATCAACGCCTCCAACATAGACAAGGACGTAGCGCACATACGAGTCCAAGCCGCCAAATTTCCCGGCGTACGCATAGAGGACATCAGCGCCACCACTGCACAGCTGGCCGTACAAGGGCCCGACAGCCCTCGCATTATGGCCCAAGTACTCGACTTGGCCGAAGCCAACGAACTGCTCTTCTATACCTGCCGCGAATTTCATCGCAACGGACACGAAATTTTGGTAAGCCGCACCGGATACACCGGAGAGGACGGATTCGAAATCTACGGACCGCAAGACGCCATCATTGATATGTGGAACCGTCTTATTGCTGCCGGTGTGACGCCTTGCGGGCTGGGATGCCGCGACACGCTGCGTTTCGAAGCCGGCCTACCTCTGTATGGCGATGAACTCGGCGATGACATTTCGCCCATTATGGCCGGACTGTCCATGTTTGTCAAAATCGACAAAGACGGCGGATTTATGGGCCGTGACGCCGTAGCACGTCAGAAGGCAGAAGGCGTCAAGCGTCGGCTCGTAGGACTCGAAATACAAGGCCCGGCCATAGCACGCCACGGATATGAGGTCCTTGATACAGATGACCCCGAAAAAGTAATCGGAACAATATCCACCGGATACCACAGCATCACCTTGGGTACCAACCTCGCTATGGCCTTCATCGACCGCGACCATGCCGCACTGGGCACACACGTGCTGGTACGCGTACGCCGCAAGACATTCCCGGCCACAGTGGTCAAAAAACGCTTCTATACACCCAATTACAAGAAATAGTCTGCCGAAGCTACACCTCAACAAGTAAGCGCACGGACATACTTATATATTACACAACAAACATTTACTCAAAATAAAACATACAGCCATGATCAAATATCTCAAGTCACACGAGTACATCCGCATCGAAGACGCCGAACCCCAAGTGGGATACGTCGGCATATCTGCCTATGCCGCCGCACAGCTGGGCAACATCGTATATGTAGATATGCCCCTCGAAGGCGACGAAGTGATCAAAGGCGAGGAATTCGGTGCCATCGAAAGTGTCAAAGCCGCCTCGGACCTCTACTCGCCCGTCTCCGGCGAAGTACTTGCCGCCAACGATGCGCTTGAGGACAATCCCCGTCTTGTAGGCCAAGACCCCATGGCCAATTGGATTATCAAGGTCAGCATCAGCGATCCCGCCGAGCTCGATGATCTCCTCGACCAGGCAGCCTACGATGCATTATGCGCCGCCGAAAAGCACTGACCCACCGAGAATACACAGCAAATACATACGGACGCCCGAGCCGCATAAGCGCGGGCAATCCGTATGATACACCCCTAACCTAACACCACGCACAATGAGCAGTACCCACCCATATCTGCCACACACTCCGGAGGATATTTCGGCCATGCTGGAACGCTGCGGCGCCGCCACTTTGGACGACCTATTCAGTGACATCCCCGGAGAATTGCGCTTGCGATCGCCGTACGACATCCAGGGACCGCTGAGCGAAAGCGAATTGCGACGCCATTTTGATGCAATGTTCGCGGACATCAAACCGCTGACATGCTTCGCCGGCAACGGCTACTACGACCACTACTGTCCATCCGTATGTGCCGACATCGTGCGTCGTAGCGAGTTCCTGACCGCATACACCCCGTATCAGCCCGAGATTTCGCAAGGCACATTGCAGTATATATTCGAATACCAGTCGATGATGGCCTCGCTTACCGGGCTTGACGTCTCCAACGCCTCGTTATACGACGGCGCCACAGCCACGGCCGAGGCAATGATAATGTGCGTTGCCGCAGCCCGCCGCCGCAACCGCGTACTCGTCTCCGCCACCCTGTCCCCGGCAGTACGCGCCGTCGTGGACACTTATGCACGCTACCACGGCATCACCATAGACACCATACCCGAAGAGCCGGGCAAAGGCGTCACCGACAAAGCTGCATTGACGTCTATGCTCACAGCCGACAACGCCAAGGACATCGCCGGAGTTATAGCTGCATCACCCAATCGATACGGATGCCTCGAAGACTTCGATGGATGGGCCGACGCCATACACAATGCCAAAGCGCTGATGGTCATCAATACACACGCCTCGGCACTGGGCATACTACGCAGCCCCGGCGAATGGGGCGCCGACATCGCAGTAGGCGATGCCCAATCGCTGGGAATGCCGCTAAACTACGGCGGCCCGGGTCTTGGATATATGTGCGTACGCAAGGCACTGATGCGCAAGATGCCGGGACGCATAGTGGGAGCCACCATCGATGGCAAGGGGCAGCGCGTATTTGTCCTGACATTGCAGGCGCGCGAACAACACATCCGACGCGAAAAAGCCACATCCAACATCTGCTCCAATCAGGGACTGATGACATTGTATGCCGCAATATATCTGTCCGTTATGGGCGCCAAGGGCTTGGCTCGGGTATGTCGCGACAGCCATAGCGCCGCCACGGCTCTGCTGCACCAAATCGAAGACAACGCTCTGGGCACACACGAACACAGCGGCACACCGTTCCTCAACGAATTTGTCGTACGCCTTCCCCGCGGGGTCAAGGCCGCCGAAGTCATTGAGCGCGGCGCCGAACAAGGCATACTCGCCGGTGTGGCCGTAGGCGAAGACCGACTGATGATTGCCGTCACCGAACAGCGCACAGCCGAAGACATTGATGCACTGATACGTCTTTTAACCTCCTTTAAACCCGAGCCATGAACAGCAAGCTTTATTCGCCCCTCATATTCGAGTACTCGCGTCACGGACGCCACGGCTATATGCTGCCGCGCTGTCCTTTTGCCCAAGCCGACGATATCCCCGCGACACTGCTTCGCGACCAGACTCCCGAGCTGCCCCGGGTAGACGAGCCGACGATAGTACGGCATTACACCAATTTAAGCACCAACAACTTCGGCGTCGATACAGGTTTCTATCCCCTGGGATCGTGCACCATGAAGTATAACCCCAAAATCAACGAGGAAATAGCAGCCGACCGCCGCATCGCCTCACTGCACCCGTATACCCCGACACGATACGCCCAAGGTGCGTTGCACGCCTACTACGAACTGCAACGCGCACTGAGCGCCATCGGCGGTATGGCCGAATTCACGCTCAACCCCTTTGCGGGAGCGCACGGCGAGCTCACCGGACTGATGGTGATACATGCCTACCATGACGAACGCGGCGACAAACAGCGCACTCGCGTCATCGTCCCCGACAGCGCACACGGCACCAATCCCGCAAGTGCCGCCGTAGCCGGGTACTCCATCACGGAAGTACGCAGCCTTGAAGACGGAACCATTGATGTAGACGACCTCGCCTCCAAGCTGGACGACACCGTGGCGGCCATAATGATGACCAACCCGAACACCACGGGAATGTTCGAAAAAAACATCCCCGAAATCGCACGTATGGCCCATGCCGCCGGCGCCCTGATGTACTATGACGGAGCCAACCTCAACCCGATGTTGGGCATCGCGCGCCCCGGAGATATGGGCTTTGACGTGATGCACATCAATTTGCACAAGACCTTTGCCACGCCTCACGGCGGTGGCGGCCCCGGCAGCGGCCCCGTAGGCGTACGCGCCGGACTGGAACACCTGCTGCCCAATCCGCACGTATACCTCGACAACGCCACCGGACTGTACGGCATCACCGCCGACGACAGCCGCGCCATGGGACGCATCTCCGGATGGCTGGGTAATTACACCGTGCAACTCAAAGCGCTGGCTTACATCCTGTGTATGGGTGCCGAACACCTGGCTCAGGTGGGACCGCTGGCCACACTCAACGCCAATTACATCAAAGACAGCCTTAAAGACCTCTACCTGCTGCCCATCGAAGGCCGCTGCAAACACGAGTTTGTCTTTGACGGACTGCGCGACAAGAGCACCGGAATCACCACCCTCAATATCGCTAAAAGGCTGTTGGACTTCGGCTTCCATGCGCCCACGATATACTTCCCATTGCTGTTCCACGAAAGCCTCATGATCGAGCCTACCGAGACGGAGACACGCGAGACACTGGACGCATTCATCGAAGCCATGCGCCAAATCGCACACGAAGCGGCCAACGACCCGGATCGTGTGAAGAATGCGCCGCACGACACGCCCGTAAGTCATCCGGACGACACAGAGGCCGCACTCACACCCGTCCTGACCTGGAGCGACCTTATGTCCCACGCCAAAGAAGCATAAGTATGAGCACAATACACAGCCAATTACTCGTCATCGGAGCCGGACCGGGCGGATATGAGATAGCCGCCGAGCAAGCTGCACAAGGCCAAAGCGTTACCGTCATCGAACGCGACCGCAGCGGCGGGACATGCCTCAACCGCGGATGCATACCCACAAAATGCCTCAGCGATGCCGCCGGACGACTGTTGTCAGCGCCTCCGGCCGAGGATATGCCGCGCCCTTACAACGACCTATGGCAACAGGCACGCGCCAACGCCGACGCGGTAGTAGGTGCGCTGCGCGATGACGTAGACACACTGCTGCGCGGATGCAATGTGGCACACGGCTCGGCCAAAATCACACCGCAAGGAACCGTCGAGGTGGACGGCGCCGAATATTCAGCAGACCGCATAATCATTGCCACCGGCAGCGTCCCCGCAACCTTGAATATCCCCGGAGCGTCCTTCTCAATATCCAGTGACGACATCCTCAGCGCCGAGTCTCTGCCCCCGGCCATAACGATCATTGGCGGCGGCGTAATAGCGCTCGAATTGGCGGACATACTCAGCGCCTTCGGCGTGGCCGTCACCGTGCTCGAATATTGTCCCGAGATCCTGCCGGCTTTCGAAGCCGATGTGGCCAAACGCCTGCGCAACATCCTGTCGCGTCGAGGCATCAAATTCGTGGTAAGCGCTCGTGTCTCGGCAATATGCCGCGATGCCGATGGAGGCATACTACACGTCCAATACACTGACGCCAAAGGCCGCGATGCCGAAGTCAGTGCCCCGGTAGTACTGATGGCCGTAGGACGCCGAGCAGTCATTCCGGAAGGATGCGTCGAAGCAGGCATAGACATCGACCGCCGCGGATGCATAGTCACCGATGACGACTTTCGCACAACGCGCGACGGCATCTACGCCGTGGGCGATGTCAACGGCAAGTGTATGTTGGCTCATGCCGCTACGGCGCAGGCTCATCGCGCCTTAGGCGAAGACGTGGACCTCTCCGTAATACCTTCGGCTGTATTCACGCACCCCGAAGTGGCGATGGTCGGTATGACCTCCGAAGCATGCAAAAATGCCGGAGTGGCTATCGTCACCGGCAAGGCTATGTATGCATCTTCGGGTAAAGCACGCGCTATGGGCGCCACCGATGGCTTTGTCAAGGTGGTGGCCGATGCCACGGACGGACGTATACTCGGCGTACATATCATCGGAGCGCATGCCTCGGACATCATTGACGCAGCTGCCGTAGCCATCGGCGTCAAAATGGACGCCAGGACACTCGGACTTCGCGTCATACATGCTCACCCCACCCTGGCCGAACTGCTGGGACAGGCCGCACGCGCCACCGCCCGAAACATCGGCTAAATACCTACAAACTCGCACATTGCAGGAAGCTTTTTCAATGCAACAATTAGCGTATTTCCCGAAAAAATATGCAACACTTGCCAAAAATTTCGCTAATAGCAACCACTTACAACCGGCCCGACGCTCTCCGGCTATGCCTCGAGAGCATCGGGCGCCAGACACTTGTACCCTTTGAGGTAATCATCGCGGACGACG
Source organism: Porphyromonadaceae bacterium UBA7555 (assembly GCA_002478045.1). GTDB lineage: Bacteria > Bacteroidota > Bacteroidia > Bacteroidales > Muribaculaceae > CAG-873. The sequence continues at coordinate 823 of DLLT01000005.1, read as the reverse complement.
GCTCGACAGACGACACACGCGCACTTATCGAGAAAATGCGCACGGGCTTTCCATACCCTATAGTACACGCGTGGCAGGATGACCTCGGATTTCGTGCCGCCGAAGTACGCAACAATGCCTTACGCCTGTGCAAAGGCGAATACGTGATATTTATCGACGGCGACATCATATTGCATCCACACTTCGTGGAAGACCATGCAAAGATGGCTCAGCCGGGATATTACGTCATAGGCAGTCGTGCCAAATTCAGCGCGAAAGCCACGGCACGGATGCTCGCCGGAGGGGCGGTACACGCGCACTGGTACTCGAAAGGCGTAAGCCGCCGTATGAACGCTCTATACCTGCCCCGGCTCGGGCCGCTCACCGTCGGATACCGCAAAAGCAAACCCCTATACGGACGCAGCTGCAATATGGCGGCCTGGCTTACAGATCTGTACGCCGTCAACGGCTTTGACGCCGACATCCAAGGATACGGATACGAAGACACGGACATCATCGCTCGCCTCAACAATCTAGGTCTCAAGAAAAAATTCGCCAAATTCCGCGCCGTGGAATTCCACCTATACCACCGCCAGAAAGAATTTGTCGAAGCCAACGAGCAAGTGTTCCGCAACAACCTCACCGTTACAGCCTGTCGCCACGGCATCCGCAACCTCGACCAAGCCAAATAAGGCTCATCTCCATTAGACTTTTGTAATCATTCCCCATACATCAGGATACACGCCGACCATTGATACGTGTCGGCGCATATTCTGTCTTTGGCGGTTTGTGCCAATCGCTTATGCGCACACATAAAACAAAGGCGTATAGGTCAAAACGGGTG
>DLLT01000001.1:415-5269 GCA_002478045.1 Porphyromonadaceae bacterium UBA7555 | reverse complement strand
TGTTGTTGCCGTAACCGCCCTGGTTGTAGTGTTGCTGGGGATGGTAGTTGTTGTACGGACGCGGTGTGTAGCCCTGTTGAGGACGTTCGCCCTCGGCTTGACCTTCGACACCGTCATCCTGCACACGATTGTAGGGATTATTGTACGGACGATTGTATCCTTCGTTGTACGGACGATTGTAACCGCCTTGCTGGGGACGATTGTAAGGGCGATAGGGACGCTGTTCGTTGTCTTCTGCTTGTGCATTTTCCGCCATGGGACGATTTGTGTCCTGGCTCTCCAATGTCACACGCGATTCGCTGATACGCGGACGCTTGGGTCTTTTTTCGTTGTTTTCCATCTTTTTTTTGGCTCTAAGTTTTTTTGCAGTGAAGCCTGTAATCGTGGTTGAAAAATAAAAAATGTATTAATTCACACGCCTGATATATGAGATTTTGTCTTGGATGTTTGGCGCCTCAGGCGTAGGACGCCGTATTCAGACCTCGCGGTCTGTAGGGATGATTTCTGTGTGTAGTACTTTTCTGTTATTTTTATCAATACAAAGGTACGATTATTTCGGCATAAAACGCACGTGCTTATGTATTTTTATACTTTTTTATTATTGTCCGACTACCACGCTTATATTTTAACGCGCATGAGGTCTTGGCGGTTAGTACTCAGCCGTTTCTATATCCCAAATACGCGTCTCGCCGTGACCATATCGGCATCGGCAAGCCTGTATTTCGTCATTGTACCTTGTCAAAGTATTTCAAGGCTGGTTTCATGACCTCGGGATGAATCATGGCGGCGTAGTCGCCAAGTACCCGGTCGGGATGAAAGGCTATATCATCAAAGAATGTTCCGGTACTTGTGTCCGTGTAATAGACGTTGCCGTCTTTGAAGGCTTTGATATTGCAGTTCAGCGCATTGGCCTCGCATAAGTCGGCAAGTGTAATCGGACCGAAGGAGCGCATTATCCATACCGGAGCATCACTAGCGCGTTCGTACACAGCGGCGTAGTCGCAAGGCAACGACCCGGTGGACGTATCATCGCTCCACGGCACCATACCTCCGGCATCGCTTATCATTCGGGCTGCATAGCTGCCGCCGCCGGGCATATACCATATCCCGGAGACTTCGGTGTCGGTAAGTACCATGGGACGAACATTGCACAACGCCATACGTCGGCTTATTTTACGATATTTGTCGACCGTAGCATCGTATTGAGCCGTGGCTTTGTCCAGGTCGCCGTACATTGCGCCCAAAAGTTTGAGCCACTCGGCACGACCCAACGGCGTGGTTTCCATATAATCGACCATGCGGATGACGGCCACCCCGGTTTTGTCCAAGACTCTGTCGTTGCGATTGGCCTCGTAGGGCGACAGAATGAGCACATCGGGAGATAGATCAACGATGCGCTCCATCAACGGGGACGATGAGTTGCCTATATTGACAATATCGCCGATGTCAAGGTGCTTGCGCACATATCCGTGCGTAAAGTACTCGGCATCAGCCACTCCGACAACACTCTTTATATGACCGAGGTCTTCGATGCCTTGGGTATACACGCTCGAGTAGACCACGGCACTGCGTACCGGAGTACGCACCACCACCGTGCCTCCGCCTTTGGGCAGATCGGAAGGCAACTCGACATCTCGCGGCACAAGGCAATACGTCGCCAAAGTCTTACCCTTGCTCCACGGATCGGCTACGGTGGCACTTATCCAACCATCGTGCTGCACCATCGTCAGTATGGCACTTTCGCGGGTCAGGGTATCGCCCTTTTCTACACTCTTGGAATCTCCATTATGTCCGCCGCACGATGTCGTTACAAACGCCAGAACAAGCAATGATGCAATAGCCGGGATAAGACCCGATGTCAGTTTTCGTATCATTTTCTACTGAGTATATACTTTATATTACATTCTTAATCAGCCGTTCCGCCGGCGAACCTTGTATTTATCGCAAAAAAATCAGCCTTCGTCAAGCGTCAATGCACGCGGATTTTCAACGCATGGCCACAGCCGTCCTTGACTACATACACTCCGGCAGGCAAATTTAGCTCGACCTCAGTCACTCCGGGAGCGTAACCCGCAACAAGTGCACCCGCTGCATTGTACACCGTGAGTGTGGCCGCACCATCTGCGACTTTCAGTGTCTCGCCGTCCCAAACGATAGCACGGGATGCACCGTCGGCTTCAATGTCTTCGACGCCTTCGGTGTTGCTGTACGTGAAGGCAACGACATCGGACCATTCCGTGTCTTTATCACCGTCGGCGGTGGCGTAAGTCGCACGTGCACGTACATAGTATTTTGTTCCATTGACCAATTTCTTAGAACCGGCCTTGATGTCGCGAGCTTCTTTGGCATCGACGAAGGTCGGAGCATCGATAGTCGTGCAAATATAGGAGTTGCGCGACGACTTGAAGGTCTCCGTAGCCGAAAGCTCCAAACGTAGCTTCTTGACGCCTTCGAGGGGCTTGATTGCCAGATGCGAATTGGCATATAGTATTCCATCTGCCGCGGGGATGACTTCGGGTACAATCTGTTCGGCTTCGCGTGTCGTGAAGGTCACCGGATCGGATATCACCTCGTATTCATCGAAATTGTACTTCAGACGCGTAGTGTACATAGTGTAGCCCCTTAGCGTATACTTGGGGACTGTGTAGCTGCCTGTGGCTGTGGCATCTATGACTATATCTTCGCCTTCGAATGCTCCGCTGGAAGATACCTGGACCTGTACCTGGCGGTCGGCCACCGACCACGTTATAGTAGGCGTAAGGCTGACGTTCTGCTCACCATCGTTGAGCGATGTAATGCTCAACTTGGTGGGAATGAAGCGGCGCGAAACACTCACACCATCATTGGCATTGGCGGCACATGCACGCACTCGCCAGTACAGCTCGCTCCCGGTCTCTATGCCCTCGATGGCGGTCGAAAGGCACTCTGTCCCGGAGACCTCGGTGACGCCTATAAGGTCGCTCATCGAAGCGTCCTTGCCTATTTCGAGCAAGTAATTGGCCGCGCCGGACACAGCATTCCACTTAAACGTAAACGGCAGCTCAGCTTCCTGTCCATCGGCCGGATAAGTCAGCACGGGCGCCGGGAGAGTAGTCACGGCTGCACCTACGAAGACGGGCGAGTATTCGTTGCCGTACCGGTCATAAACACATACGGCACAGCGATATCCGCTCACTTTGTCGGACGGGATTGTATAGGACGTCGAATAGCTCACGCCCAAAAGGTATTCGGGTTCGCGGTCAAAATTGGCATCGGGCACGCTGTTAGGCACAGCATACACCGTATAGCGCATTCCCTCAACCCCGGTCCACGTCAACGTAGACCCACTGCGCTTGACATTGCTCACCTTGGCCGGCGAACTTACCGGGAACCACGTCATCGCCGGTATCAGCGCCGGCGTATTGAACACCTGCGTCTTCAGATAATGGCCCAGCAACGGCGTTGTGGTACGATACAAGTACTTGGCCGAATAGAACACCGACCCGGGCGCATCGTTGAGCGTGTACTCGCGATTTAGACGTATCTGCTTGGCATACTCTTCTTGTCCGTAATTGTACGAGATGCCCTGCGATGAAAAAAAGTGACGACCGAATTTGTTGGCCGCATTACTCCACCATTTGCATATAGCGTCATAATCGGCACTCGAACCTATCTTCCAGTAAATCTGCGGAGAAATGAAGTCGAGAGTACGCGATGACACCCATGCCAATGGGTCCGAATAGATGCCGTTATACTGCCAGTCGCTTCCGGCCGGACAGGGCGTCAAACCATATTTCCCGGCCACCGAAGCACTCGTAGCGGCTACACCCGCAGGCGAGATGCCGAAACGAACATACGGCTTAGCCTTTTTGATGGTAGAGTACACATCGGCCACCATCTTATTAACATTATCGCGGCGCCAGTCGCCCAAGGACAACGTGCCACCGCCATCAGTATAACTCCGATACTGAGCTGCATCCTCATTCGAAATACCTTGCAGGTAGAAGTAATCGTCAAAGAGCACGCCGTCAATATCATAGTTGCGGACAATCTCGTCCACGACATCGCAGATACGCTGACGCACCTCCGGCAATGCCGGGTTCAGTATCGATGCCTCGTTTACGTCAAGCACCCAATCAGGATGCTCGTCACGATAAGCTCGCGGTGTTCCGGTCCACTGTCCCACCTGGCTCTCATATCGATACGGATTGACCCACGCATGGCACTCCATACCACGCTTATGACACTCCTCTACACAGAATGCCAGAGGATCATAACCGGGGTCAAGGCCTCGGCTCGATACCAGATCCGAAGACCAAGGCTCATAACTCGACTTATACATCGCATCACTACGCGAACGCACCTGAAAACATATCGCGTTCATATTATTACGCGCCAACGAATCAAGCAACGTCGTCAGCTGTTCCTTCTGCTTATTGATTTGCGTCGTATTACCCGTCGACGAAACCTTAGACTGCGGCCAGTCCAACTGCCAGACGGTAGCCACCCACGCCGAGCGCATCTCGCGCTTCACCGCCGGATCTGCCGCATAGGCTTCCGTGCCTGTGTAACCGCCTATCACTACCGAACAAATAGTGGCAAGAGCTATTGTTCTAAACTTCTTCACCATAGATTAATATATATTTAAAGAATAGGAATGATTATTGTACCAATGGATAAACCTCTGATTAAATGTAGAATTTCATTTTCGCTGTAAGATAACCTGCATAATATCCGCAGATACTCATAACATTAATATAGGCTTGAACCTAAAAACTTTCACAAAGATATACATAATTATTAGTATCACACAACCCACCCTATGTTAAAAATCAAGAAAAGCACACATACTCCCATAGCCATAATACCTCTCTC
>DLLT01000001.1:0-307 GCA_002478045.1 Porphyromonadaceae bacterium UBA7555 | reverse complement strand
TAGCCATAATACCTCTCTTCATCCTAAGAACTCAAGTGTGGAAAATCACAAACCTCTCCCATCATTCCCCATCATTTCCACCATTCCCACAGTTTCCCACTATTCCCATCATCCCATTATTCCCGACTTATGGGTCTAAACGGGTGTTTTTAACGGCTAAAAAATAGAAAGGCTCATTCTATGGGTTAAAACGGGTGTTAAAAGCATATCAAACACACTAAAAATCAATAACTTTGTGTATTAGAAAATTTTCAAAGTGCATTACGAATAAAAAATGCCCATTCCACATTCTACATTATAATGGCAT
>DLLT01000036.1:3012-29579 GCA_002478045.1 Porphyromonadaceae bacterium UBA7555 | reverse complement strand
CACCCGTTTTGACCTATACGCCGGATTTTATCATCCACAACTTTTTCGATCTTTGGGGCGGTAGTGTCAAACTGCGTCCCGAGGATTGGAAACAATTTCGGGGCGAACACGGCACATCGCCTTCACTTGTCGAGAGGCTTATCAAGGTATACGTCAAGGAAATAGCGACCGATGGCCGCGACCCGTCCGATGATTTTATGTCTCTGATAGACAAAGCGCTCGAAACTTTCGACAACAATCCGGACCTGCCACGCCAACGCGCACAAATATACCTGCATTTCCACCAAAAAGACAAAGCCATAGACCTCTACCGCAAGTTGCTCAAACGAAATGCTTCACGCTACTACATTTGGGCCGAGTTGGCCGCCCTCGTCGATGACACGGACACTCGCTTGGCCCTGACATGTATGGCCCTGAGCATCAAAACCAAGGAGGAATTCATAGGCAAAATCCGCATCTACCTGGCGGACCAATTGTGCGAACGGGGCGAATATGCCCTCGCTGCCGGGCAATTGGCTCTTGTCCGACAATGCTACGAGCATCAAAAATGGCATATTCCACCGACTGCGGCAAAGGTTTCGGCCCGCATACCGGCCGGAACGGCCGAAGCCGACGGCCGAGACTTCATACGCACTCATGCCGAAGATGCCGATATATATCTATATGACAATACCACTCGCGTGACACTTGTCAAAACGGGCGAAACAACAGATCGAAAAGACACTAAGAAGCGTCTATGGCGAGCTGCGGACGCCGATGGAAACTGCTACATACTTGACCCACACCGTCTCCACCTACCGACCAAAGCTCCCGATGCCACCGCCATCGAAGCCGTCATCGCCGGCAAGAAAGTCCTCAAAGCGTCCATATCAGAATCCATACCGTCCTTTGTCCAAGAATTCAGCGGCACCGTAAAGCGACGCGTAGGCGCCACCGGCAAGGCCTACACCTTCATCGGCAAAGCATATGTCGGCCAACACCTGCTCACACCGGACATCATCGATGGCAACGACATCGCAGTACTCGCCATCCCGGGCAAAGATGGCAAATACACTGCCCTGCGCATAGTATGACCACGCGGCTGACGTCACTCACAAGCGCACAACGGCGATAAGTGTATACGGTCGCGAGGATGGCATTTACCAGATATTGAAACGAAAGCCGACGGATGCCTCGGCGGTGAACACGCCCGAAATTAAGGTGTGCTCCTTATTATAGAACAACCCGTTTTCGGCGCTGAGGATAATTCCGGCAAACCACCGACGGTTGTTCCATATGGCCGAAGCTTGCGCCCGGTTGTACAGCGACAGAGACACCTTGGCCGGACCTTTATTCTCGCGCCCGTGCTTTATACCCAATAGAGGAGACTCGCTTATGCCTATGGTCCAATGTTTATTGAGTACCCAGTTGTAGCCATAACCGCCGCACAAGGCATAATTGTTGTTGCGCAAATAGTAGTTGTAGTCGTTTGCAGCCCAACTCTCGGGCAATTGGGAACGCATATCTTCCGGAAGTTGCCCAAAATCAAAGGTGTAGTCCTGTACCCAGTACGAGAATCCCAAAAACCAAGAACCCTGAGACCGCTGCTGCAATTTACTGTAATTGAATGCCGCTGCTCGTGAATAGCGCTTATTATTAAAGTAATAATATGTGTCAAGCCCGAAAATCTTAGTATCCAAGCCCGAGAACCGATAATTGGGATGCCGGATACTGCTACCCGAGCCCATGGAGACTATGCGCGTGTCCACATCATTGGTTATCCAATACAACTCGGCAGTAAGCAACGCACAATTAAGCCGAAAATTCCAACGCCGACGCGAAGTCTGTGCACCGCCGAAAATCTTGCTCACATTTATATCATATCCGGCAGATACCGCCAAATAAGTCAGCCATACTCCGGCCGTAGTATTGGGGTCGGAAATCATTGTCATCCGCACATCATCATTGGTGAACCGAAAATTATAATTGTCAAACCACGAATCAAACTTGAACTTGACATTGAATTTTGTGCCGGGACCTTTGACGTAAGCGCTGTCGTATGTATTGAAAAAGCGGTCGCCCCAACGATAGACATTTACGCAAAACCGCGGGAACTTGCCCCACTCGGCCACCGAGTCCAAGGCCAACGAAAATGCTGACGTACGAGGTGCCGACAGGCACATACATACGCCTACAAGTATAGCTGCGAGCAGTCTTGAGAACAATCGAACAGGCTTATTCATATCTTTTTCGGACACAAAATTACTCATTTTAGCCGAAAGTAGTATCACCCGGCCATCATCACAAGCCTTATTTGCCAATTTTTTCCAAATAATACTATCCATCCCATATCACTCAAGCTCCATACCTTCCGTATTCTCCATATTCTCCCCCCCATCTTCTCCAAACCCTCCAAACCCATTGAGTTTTCCGAGCTTTCCGAGCCAATTGAGTCCGCCAGATCCCTCAGACAAAAGCCGCCGCAGCCCAACTCCACATTCTACATTCCACATTCTACATTCCACATCCTACATTCCACATCCTACATTAAAAAAGGGGCGTCCCGACTTCGGGAGGCCCCTTTTTTTAATGTGGTATTGCTAAGTCTTATTTGACGAACTTGGCCACGGCAACTTTACCGTTGGCGAGTTCGGCACTTGCTACGTAAGCGCCTGTGGGGAGATTGGCAATATCGATGCCTTGACCGGCGGTAGCGGCTACGCGAGCCACCATCAGTCCGGACATATCGTATACAGCTACGACAGCATCGGCATTGACGGTGAGGATGCCACCGGCAACACTGATGGTTGCAGCTGCAACTTCAACAGTAGGATTGGTGATATCCTTGACTGCGGAGCTGCCTACGAAACCTACGGGAACGCAGCCATAGCCTTCTACGCCGGGAATAACCATTTCGACCTTAGGCTCGGCTTCGCCGAGTTTGACGCGCTTGATACCGCTGTGATGCAGAGGATTGGCCTCGTCATACTTGTCCGCCCACCAGTACTTGCCATTGCATTGTGTAGCGTAGTCCTGAGCTTCGTTGGCTGCTGCCTCTTCGGCCGTGGGGGCACGGTAACACCAGTAGAGATAGCCGTCTTCGGCGCTGAACTGGCTGATACCTACGTGTTCGTTGGCACCCGAACCTTCGTATTTAACGGGCGAGCCGTCTACAAGTACCGGGTCAAGGTCAGCGAAGTTCTGTGTATCGACGCCCTTGTCAAGTAGTTTGGCAATATCGACACGGTATACGCCACCTTTGACCAGTTTGTCTTGGGTGCCGGCTGTTTCCATATAGATGTAGATTTGGTCATGTTCCTCGTCTACATAGAACGTGGTGAAGATGGGGCTGATGTTGCAGAGGAACGATGAGCCATCCGGCTTGGCTCCGGCTGCTCCGGCTTCACCGACGTTTTCATCTTGGAAAGTGTAGATGCCATTGCCATTGTACTTCATACCCAGCCAATAACGGGGAGTCTTCGCGGCTGTGGCGTCCTCAACGAGCTTGCCGTCCTTGGCAATGTATTTGTTGGTTGTGATGCCCCATCCGGATTTGATACAACCATAGACCCAAGGATTGTTGTAGAAGCCCATCCAGTTGTTTTCCATCCACGAAGGATAGTCTTGGGGAAGTGCGATAGCGTCTGCGGGAATCTTGCGAACGCATACGTTGCGGTCATTTACAAAGAGGTATTCGCCGTATACATACAGACCGAAGGGGTCTTTGTAGGCGTTGTTGCCGGTATTGTCAAGTACGACGGCTTGGAAGAGCTGACCGCCGACTTTGGAGATGTAGAACAGTTTGCCGTCACCATCTACCGAGCCTGTAGCGGAGTATACGAATTTCTTGCCGGCGCAAGCACCATAGATACGATTCTTGAATACGGCCAGTTGGAAGGTATGAGGTATCTCACCTACATCGTATGTATCGATCCCGTCGGTGAGGTCGTAAGCGGCGTGCAGCTTGGAGTCTGTACCTGCATAGTAGATACCGCGAGGCATACCCATATCCTTGGGACCTACAGCGAGGTTGGCGTCACCTACAATCGTGAGGTATTTCCAGCCTGCAGCGTTTTTGTAAGTTTCTACGAGTTCGTTGGGCACGACAACGGTGATTTTGTCGCCTTCGTTGAACACTCCCTCAGCCATACCGGCGGGGTTGGCTGCGGCAACGGTGATTTTTTCGATACCGCTACCCTTGAAGCAGTCGGCTTCGAGGATGGCGAGGATGGTACCAAGATCAATTTCCTTGAGGGCGGTGCAGCCTGCAAAAGCGTCTTGTTTTACGATAGTGATCTTGTCGGTGAAGTTTACCTTGGTCAATGCGGCGCAACCCTTGGCGATACCGAAGGGAACTTCGCTGCCGCTGACGGTCAGGGTCTTCAAAGAGGCGTTGTCGGCCAATACATAACGGCCTACATTGCCACGGACAGCCATCTCGGCGATATTGGTGCCATAGAGCGAGTAGTCGCCCCATTCGGTGCAGTTGTCAAGCACGGCCGAGGTTAGGTTGGCGCACTTGTAGGCTGCGTAGGGACGCAATACGGTGAAGCCGGCAAATTCCTTAGCCTCCGATGCGGGAGCCCAAGCTATCAGGGTCTTGCCGTCTTTGGAGGCAATCATCTGCGCAGCGGCATCGCCACAGAAGCTTTCGTTGGCGGCGTCTACGGTGAAGCTCTTGATGGCGGTGCAGCCCATAAATGCGCCGTCACCGATGGAGTTGGTGGCTGCGGGGATGGCTACGGAGGTCAGTTCGCCGTTGTTTGCAAAAGCCTGAATGCCGATGGACTTAACTGCTGCGGGAAGAACGAGGTCGCCTTTGAGGGCGCTACCGGAGAATGCCATTTGACCGATTGAGGTCAGGCTTTCGGGGAGTACGATATCGCTCACCTTGGCATTGAGGAATGCCATAGCGTCGATGGAGGTCACCGCACCTTCGAAACGAACCTTGGCCAGGCTGCTGCAGCCTTGGAAGGTCGATGAGGGGATGGTGGTGATGCCGGCGGGCAAAGTGATCTCGGGCAGCGAGGAGCAGCCGGCGAAGACGTTGGTACCCAGGGATGCCAGTTCGGCGGGAAGTGTCAGATTGGTAAGAGCGGCACAGCCTTCGAAGTAGCTGGTGGGCAGTGATGTAACCTTCGAACCGAGGACAACGGTGGTGAGCACCTTATTGCCGCGGAAGGGCTTCTCGTTCATTGCCGTGTACTTTGAGCCGTCGATGGGACGATTGATGGTCAGGGTGGCGAACTTGTCAAAGCCGCTGCCGTTGAATATCGATGCGGGGATGGCAATTGCATCATCACCCTCGGCGAAGGTCATACTCTCAAGATTGACAGCACCGTTGAAAACATCGGCACCGAAATCGGTAATGTTCGCGGGAATGGTGATGGACGTCAGAGCTGTACACTTTTGGAAACATTTGGACGGAATCTTGTTTACCGAAGTGGGCAGTGTTGCACCTGTCAGAGCCGTGCAGCCGTCAAATGTTCCGTCATTGAGCTTTTTGATAGTGTTGGGAAATGCCACGCTTGTCACGGTGGTGTTGCCTTTGAACACAGCGGTGGGGACATTGACGACAGTGTATTCCTCATTATCGAAGATGGCTTTTTCGGGAATAACGATATCGCCTTCGTACACTGCTACGGTAGTGCCGTCAGCAGCTTTAGTGCCGGCTTTTTGCACCTGACACTCGTATTTCTTGGCATAAGTTGCGTATACCAGACCGTTGTAGACGAATTTTGTCGGCTTTGTAGGAGCGGCGGCTTCAGCGGTCATAGTACCTATACCCATGCATGCAACCAACGTGGCAGATACCACGAAGTTGCGTAATGTTGATGTAGAAAAACGCATTACGATTAGTTTGGTTAGGTTGTTAATATTTTAGTTATCGGTTATTTACTAATTACACTTACAAATGCCCGGCGATACTTTATCATATGGTATATATCACGGCAAGGCTTTCGACACCGACCGTCACGGGCATATATAGTCGCCTCAAAGTTACACATTTTTTTTAATAAATAGGCCGGGGTGCCCATATTTTTTTGCAAGTCTGATTATATTCGAAATAATGGTATTCGAAATAAAGGTATCATCCGAGGCCGTTATCGCGTCAATCCGCCCCATATGCTCCCGAACCATACCCTGCTCGCGAATTTGCGTTGGCGGCTACAATTCGTTAACTTTGCAAGCGATATGCACACCATCACACGCAACGCACTGGCAATGACAGCACGCATGGCCGCCTCTACGGCCGTAGGGCTGCTGACGTGGCGCATAGCCTTACAGCTTCTGGGAGCTTACTCGCTGGGACTGTACTCGGTTATTGCCGGAGTCATCGCTCTGGGCGAGGTGTTGTATGCCACTCTGGGCGGCGCCTACGACCGATATATGGCATATACACTTGGGCATTGCAATTCCTGTTTCGGCGATATGGTGGCGACAGCTCATCACTTGCAAGGGCGTGTAGCCGTTGCCGTCGTCGTCTTGGCTGATACCGCCGGGCTGTGGTATGTCCTGTCGTTGGATGATGTGTCCGCCGCCGGGACATGGGTCGCCGTGACGGTATTCCAATTGGCCCTGACAACTTCGGCCCTGACCATATTGGCCGCTCCGGCACGCAGTGCTCTGACGGCACTCGAACGAATGGACATCGTGGCACGAGTCGACATAACGGCTACCGCGGGGCGTTTTGTACTGCTGGCCGTATTGTTGTGGATGACAACGATTGAGGGCATCGAAGTCGGCAGTCCCTATGCTCTCATCGCTTATGCCGCCGTATGCGTGGCTATGCCTCTGTATACTTATTTGGCTCTGTGGCGCCACACTCGGCGGCGTATCGGTCGGACGGGCAAAACTTCGAAGCCTATACTTAGAGCGCTGCTACGCTACGCCGCCGCCGATTTCTACGGCAATGCGGCTGTAGCCATACGCGACCAGGGTATACTACTGGTTTTCAATGCCATCGGCGGACTTGCCGCCACAGCTGCGCTGACACTTGCTCTGGCCGTCGTCGCCAAGGTGCAGACCTGGGCTCAAAGCATACTCACAGCCTTTGTTCCGCCGATCATAAAAGCCTGTGCCGCCGGCGACAACGCCCGTATGTGGCGCATGACTACGCGTGCACTACTCTGGAGCGGCGGCGTCTTCGGTGCTTGTGCTGCTGTCCTATACGTCTTTGCCGGCACGTTGATGCCGTTGTGGCTTGGTTCTCAGATGCCGCCGATGACGGTATCGCTGCTGGGTATAGCCTTGGCTGCCGGGGTGTGCGTAGCTCTCACCAACGTCTTTGCGACAGTCGTCCACGCCACCGGACGCATACGCGCCTATTCGCTTGTCTCGGGTACGATATACCTATGCGCCCCGGCGGCATTGTACATTGCCGCACAGCACTACACGGCAGATACGGCATACGCGGCCATCGTCCCGGTATACGCGGCGGTCACCGTCTGCGCCGTCTTATTTGCACAAAGTACCGCCCGACACCAAGCCGAATCATCCGAAACGGTCGTCAAGAGCTCTGCACAGCGTCCGTCTTCGCCACATCCGTCTGCTCCGCGACCGCGGCGCATACTTATAATTATACGGTCACTGGACATGGGCGGAGCCGAACGAGTTCTTATCGACAGTCTGCGCCGGCACCCCGCTCGTTCGTTCCAAAAGATTGATGTGCTGGCTTTGTGCGGAGGACGTTGGGCCGACAGTCTCCCCGAAAATATCACGGTACTGCCCCCGGTATGGGCCAAGGGTGAGCGCAGTCTGTCACTGGCCTTGCAACTATGGTCGGCACGACACGGCATGATGCAGCCATTGCAACGGCGCCTGGCACGCGCAAGTGTCGGCCAAAGCCGTTACGACATCGTCATCTGCTGGCTCGAGGGCCTGGCTGCGGTGGCGCACGATGCTCTGTGGCCGCGCATAGATATCCCGGGGCATACCCGCCATTACACAATGGTACACAGCGATTTTGCCCATCTGGGCGACCATGCGCTGCCTTGGCCCGACGACGAGGGCGTCAGCGAGCGCCGTTATTATTGTAACACCGATGGGATTATAGCCGTGGCACCGCACGTGGCCGCTTCGCTGCGAGACTTCCTTGAGCCGGAGGCATCGCACCGGACAGCGCCACGTATATATATACGGCCTAATTCGGTGAACGTTACGCGCCTGCGCACACTGGCAGCCGAAGCCGCGCCTTCAGTGCCGCCACGACGTCCGGGTGTGCGCCGATACTTGGCTGTGGGACGCCTTGAAGCCGTCAAGCAATTCGAACGATTGGTCGATTTTGCTCGCGCCGAAAGCCTCAACGGACCTCTTGAAATACGTCTTCTCGGTGACGGTAGCCAACGGCGCTCACTGGCGCGTATATATGCCGAAGCGGGACTCTCGGAAGTCATCACCATGGTCGGAGCGCCGGACAATCCCTATGGCGAAATTGCCGCCGCCGATGCCATGGTCGTCACTTCGGCCAGTGAAGGAGACTCGGTGGCCGTACGCGAAGCCCGCGCCCTCGGATGTCTCGTAATCTTTTGGTCGAAGGGCTGAGCAACCGCCGAAGTCGGAGTGCCGGAAGTGCGCCGTCCTATTGTTTCTCATTGTACTCATTGTCCTTATTGTCTTTATTGTTCATATTGTACTTGTTGTTCTCGTAGCTCCCATTATTCCCATAGCTCTCACCCGAGGGTCGGTTCCCTTCAAGTCTGCCGACAAAATTCGGCTTTTGGCGGATGCAAACTTTTTTGTACCTTTGTGCTTTGCTATGAATGACAGTCATATACATAAGCACATCGCGGTACTCGGCTCCACCGGGTCGATAGGCACGCAGACATTGGACGTGGTACGCGCTTCCGAGGGTGACCTGACAGTCAGTGTATTAGCTGCCGGGCACCGAGTGGACGCGCTCATCGAACAAGCTCGCGAAGTGCGCCCCGCCCTGGCCATCATCGCCGACGAATCGCGGTATTCGGAGCTGCACGATGCACTCGCGCCACTCGGCATAGCCACGGCTGCCGGCAACCGAGCCATAGAGGATGCCATGTCGCGCGAGGACATCGACACTGTAGTCACGGCCACCGTAGGATACAGCGGCCTGGCCCCGACAGTGGCCGCCATACGCGCCGGCAAGGACATCGCTTTGGCCAATAAGGAAACACTTGTCGTGGCCGGCGACCTCATACGTCGACTGCTGACCGACTCGCCCTCGCACATATATCCCGTGGATTCGGAGCATTCGGCGATAGCCCAATGTCTGGCAGGCGAGTCGCCCGAGACGGTACGGCGTCTTATTATCACCGCCAGCGGCGGACCTTTCCGCAACTGGAGCGCGGCACGTATTGCCGGCGCCACAGCCGCCCAAGCCCTCAAGCATCCCAACTGGAGTATGGGTGCAAAAATCACCATCGACTCGGCTTCGATGATGAACAAGGCCTTCGAAATCATCGAGGCTCACTACCTCTTTGACGTGCCGGGTCGGCGCATCAAGGCCATAGTGCATCCGCAGTCTATAGTCCATTCGATGGTCGAATTCAAGGACGGAGCAGTCAAGGCCCAACTGGGAACACCGGATATGCGCCTGCCCATAGCCTATGCCCTGGCATGCTCGACACGTCCTTGGGACCGCGTGGCGCCGCGTCTGTCCCTGGCCGATATGGCGGCTCTGACCTTCGAAGAGCCGGACACCGAGCGCTTCCCGTGCCTGACGCTGGCCCGACTCGCACTCGATACCGGAGGCAATACCGCATGCGTCATCAATGCAGCCAATGAAGTGGCCGTAGATGCCTTCCTGCACGATGCCATACCCTTCACGGCACTATACAGCACGGTGACAGACACCCTGGGACGCGTGGCGCACATCGACAGCCCTACCTTGGAGGATCTGCGCGCCACCAATGCCGAAGCGCGTGCCATAGCTACACAAAACATCAAACGATACAATACACTCCACTAAAATATTAATGGAAACATTTCTGATAAAAGCCGCCCAACTTATCCTGGCACTGGTGATTTTGGTCACCGTGCACGAACTGGGGCACTACATCTTCGCGCGTATCTTCGGAATGCGCGTCGACCGCTTCTACCTGTTCTTCAACCCGTACTTCTCGCTACTGAAATACGATCCGCGTGCCGGACGGCTGCAATTGATAGCCTGGACGCGCCGCCGCAAAGACGCCGATAAGGACGGCAAAGACGGCGCCGCCTCCGGCGAGCCGCAAATGCTCGGTACCGAGCCGGACGAAGAACCCCGTGCGCTGCTGGACCTACGCGTGGGTCGTCCGCATCCGGCCAAGCCGGGAGCCAAGCCGACATGGCGCGACACCCTCTACGGCCTTGGCTGGCTGCCGCTGGGCGGCTACTGCTCCATAGCCGGAATGATAGACGAGACCACCGATAAGGACCAATTGGCCTCCGAGCCTCAACCGTGGGAATTCCGCGCCAAGAAACCCGTTCCGCGGCTTATGGTAATGGTGGCCGGCGTGCTTTTCAACTTCCTGCTCGCCATAGCTATATATATAGGTATTGCATGGCACTGGGGCGATGTGGTACTCCAACCGGCAAATGTTTCGGCCGGATACCAATTTGACACGGTAATGCACCAAGCCGGATACCGCGACGGCGATATACTCAAGAGCATTGACGGCAAAGCCATCGACGCATTGACCAACGACTCGTGGATTATGGACCTGGTACAGGACGGCGCACGCGTAGGCATCGTCCGTGACGGCCGCGACACGGTCATCACCAATCCGGCCGGGACCTTCGAGGCCGCTGCCGGCGTAGGCAAAAAAGCAATACTGGCACCGCGCATCCCGGCCGTTGTCGCCAAGGTCGCACCCGGCGAAGGCGCCGAGAAAGCCGGAATACGGGTCGGCGACGTCATCACGCGCATAGCCTCGGACACCGTGACCGCTTTCAACGACATCACCCCCATCTTGGCCAAATATCCGGGCCGGGATGTACCCGTAATCGTCACTCGCGACGGCAAAGCTCTGACACTGACGGCGCACATCAATGACGATGGAAAACTGGGTATCGGCGCATCCGAGTTGACCAAGGTATATCACTGCGAGCACGTGTCCTACGGCTTCTTCGAGTCCATACCCGTAGGCATCAGCAAGGGCGTTGACCGACTGGCATCTTACGTCACATCGCTCAAGCTGCTCTTTACCAAGACGGGAGCACAGAGCCTTGGAGGCTTCGGTGCCATAGGCGACATGTATCCCGGCCAATGGGACTGGTACTCGTTCTGGCAAATCACGGCCTTCCTGAGCGTCATCCTCGCATTTATGAACATCCTGCCCATTCCGGCACTTGACGGCGGACACGTAGTCTTCACCCTCTGGGAAATAGTGACTCGACGCAAACCGTCAATAAAGGTGCTCTCGTATGCGCAATACGCCGGTATGATGTTCCTGCTGTTGCTGCTGATATACGCCAACGCCAACGACATCTACAGATTTTTCATAAAGTGAGATGACTCGCTACAGAGCGTGACATAACCCCTATCATTCACAAAGACACATGAGCTACCCCGTAATAAAACTGCGCCGAGGCAAAGAAGAATCACTCGGGCGCTTCCACCCCTGGGTGTTCTCCGGAGCTATCGCCGCGCTGCCCGACGGTCTCGAGGAGGGCGATGTCGTAAGTGTCATCGCTGCCGACGGCACCCCTATGGGCGTAGGGCACTATCAGATAGGCAGTATAGCCGTGCGCATGCTGTCCTTCGATGCCGCCACGACCATAGACGAAGAATACTACCGCGGACGCCTGGCCGATGCCCTGCGTATGCGCCAAGCCCTGGGCCTGCGCCGCGATGACAACAACGCCTTCCGTCTGGTACATGGCGAGGGCGACTTCCTGCCCGGTCTCGTGGTCGATGTCTATGGCGACACGGCCGTGGTACAGGCCCATTCGCCCGGTATGCACTACGCACGACACACTATAGCCAAGGTCCTGACCGAGATGCCCGATGCCGGCATACACAATATATACTATAAGAGCGAAACCACCCTGCCCTACAAGGCACGCCTCGACCCGGTCAACGACTACCTCATAGGGCACGCCGACACGGATGTGGCCATCGAAAATTCGCTCAAATTTCACGTCGACTGGCTTCGCGGCCAAAAAACCGGATTCTTTGTCGACCAGCGCGACAACCGCGCACTGCTGGGCAAATATGCAACCGGCCGGCGCGTGCTCAATATGTTCTGCTACACCGGTGGATTCTCGGTGTACGCACTTGCCGGCGGCGCCGCCTCCGTTACCTCTGTAGACTCCTCGGCCAAGGCCATAAGCCTCACCGACGCCAACGTCGCCCTCAATCAAGGCGGCGATGCCACCGCAGCGGGCCGTCACCGCAGCGAGGCCACAGATGCCTTCAAGTTCCTGCAAAACATGGACGGCAGCGCCTACGACCTCATCATCCTCGACCCTCCGGCCTTTGCCAAGCACCACAGCGCCGTACGCAACGCCCTCCAAGGCTACCGTCGTCTCAACGCACGCGCCATCGAAAAAATCGCCCCCGGCGGCATATTGTTCACATTCTCGTGCTCGCAGGCCGTATCGCGCGAACAATTCCGTCTGGCCGTATTCTCGGCCGCCGCTCAGTGCCGTCGCCGCGTGCGCATACTGCACCAGTTGACCCAGCCGGCCGACCACCCCGTCAACATCTACCACCCCGAAGGCGAATACCTCAAAGGTCTGGTACTATATATCGAATAAGCACGTTACTTCGGATGCCCCCGAGGCCCCCTCATGGCCCGAGACACAGCCCCGAACGACGCGAAAAATCATAGAAACAAAAAAAGAAATAACATCATTGCACATAAATAAACATCATAGCACATAAAACAATGGCAACACTACGTCTCACCGCCGCAGCATTGGCTATATCGGCCATCGCCGGCATGACCGCCAACACTACTATGGCAAAAAACAACACTACGACTCAGGATCAAAAGCCCTTCGAATACGTCGCCGACCGTTTTGCAGACATCGAAGTACTGCGCTACAAAGTACCCGATTTCGAAAAACTGACACTCAACCAAAAACTGCTCGTGTACTACCTGGTACAGGCAGCCCTCGACGGACGCGACATCCTCTGGGATCAGAACTGCAAAGCCAACCTGGTACTGCGCCCCGTTCTCGAAAAAATCTACACATCTTACACCGGCGACCGCAAAGACAAGGACTTCCTCGCCTTCGAGAAATACCTCAAACAGGTATGGTTCGGCAACGGAATACACCACCACTACTCTATGGACAAATTCGTCCCCGAATTCTCAAAAGCCTTCTTCGAGAAACAATACAGCGCCGCCTACCCCGGCGAAACAGCCAAGAAAGCCTACCTCGAACGCGTAATCTTTGACCCGACATACCTGGCCAAGCGCGTCAACCAAGCCGAAGGCGCCGACCTGATACAGACCTCGGCCTGCAACTTCTACGGCGAAGGCGTCACCCAGCCCGAAGTTGAGGCTTATTACGCCGCACTCAAGGACACTACCGACAGCACGCCCATATCCTACGGCCTCAACAGCCGCCTCGTAAAAGGCAAGGATGGTAAACTCACCGAAGAAACATACCGCATCGGCGGACTGTACTCCGACGCCATCCTGCGCATCGTGACCAACCTCACCAAAGCAGCCCAATACGCCGAAAATGACGCCCAACGCGCCGTCATTGCCAAGCTCGTCGAATACTATACCACCGGCAACCTCCGCACCTTCGACGAATACTCGATAATGTGGACCGAAGACACCGCCTCCAGAGTGGACTTCATCAACGGATTTATCGAAAGCTACGGCGACCCCCTGGGCATGAAAGGCTCGTGGGAATCCATCGTCAATTTCAAGAACGAGACCGCCAGCGAACGCACACACATCATCAGCGACAACGCCCAGTGGTTCGAAGACCACTCGCCCGTAGACCCGCGCTTCCGTAAGGACAAAGTGCGCGGCGTTTCGGCCAAGGTCATCACCGCCGCCATACTCGCCGGCGATGCCTACCCCGCCACTCCCATAGGCATCAATCTGCCCAACGCCAACTGGATACGCGCCGCACACGGCAGCAAATCCGTGACCATCGAAAACATCACCCAAGCCTATGACGAAGCCAGCCACGGCAACGGTTTCAACGAAGAATTCGTCATTGACGAATACACCCGCGACCTTATGGACCGCTACCTCTTCATCACCGACAACCTCCACACCGACCTGCACGAATGTCTCGGTCACGGCTCGGGACGCCTGCTGCCCGGCGTCGACCCCGATGCACTCAAGGCTCACGGCTCCACTCTCGAGGAAGCTCGCGCCGACCTCTTCGCTCTCTACTACCTGGCCGACCCCAAACTGGTCGAACTGGGACTGCTCGACAACCCCGACGCCTACAAGGCCGAGTACTACAAATATATGCTCAATGGTCTGATGACCCAGCTGATGCGTATCGAGCCCGGCAAAGACATCGAAGAAGCACACATGCGCAACCGCCAGCTCATCGCCGCCTGGGCCCTGCGCCACGGGGCCAAGGACAAAGTCGTCGAACTGGTCAAACGCCACGGCAAAACCTTCGTTAAAATCAACGACTACACAGCCCTGCGCAACCTCTTCGGCAAACTCCTGGCCGAGATCCAGCGCATCAAGAGTGAAGGCGACTACGAAGCCGGACGCAACCTTGTCGAAGAATACGCCGTCAAAGTAGACCGCAAACTCCACAAAGAAGTTCTGGCACGCTACGCCACACTCAACATCGCTCCTTACAAGGGATTTGTCAACCCCGAGTACACCCTTGTACGCGATGACAACGGCAATATCACCGATGTCACCATCACTTACGGGGAAGGTTACGTCGACCAAATGCTGCGCTACGGCCGCGAACATGCACCCCTGTGTCCTCAGAAATAAGACCTTATAGGCAAATACTCTTTAAGGTCCTACAAGTAAACATTTCACACTCATCCTCTAAAAAGCCGAATGAAAACAACATTCAGACGACACAATGCCGTCTCAAGGCATTTGATTGCCGCTACCGTCGCCATAGCCTTCACGGCTATGAGCGCAGCGGCAGCCATCACGGACCTCCCGGTCAAGTCGGTCAACGGACGACAAATGTACTACTACGTAGTGCGTAAGGGCGAAACAGTCTACTCACTGACGCACACCCTCGGCATCACGCACGACCAATTGGTCAAGACCAATCGCTCGGTGGAGGACGGACTGCGCGCCGGCCAGACGCTCTACTTCCCCGTTGCTGAATTCGGCAGTAAGGCCGTCACCGAGACAGCCTCGACATCAGCCTCCGCCTCCAAAGTGATTTTGCATACCGTCTCCAAGGACGAGACCCTTTACGGCGTCAGCCACCGCTACAACGTGCCGGTCAGCGAAATCATCCGCCTGAACCCCGAGGCCGAAAAAGGCCTGCGCGCCGGCCAGACGCTCAAAGTGCCTATGACTTCGGCAGCACAAGTTGCAGCCTCAAAGCCTATAGACACCGCCGACAATGCCGCGGGCTCAGATACGGACACCACCAAGCCCACAGCGGCACATCCGGTAGCGTCCAAGCCCGCGACATCCGCCTCCACAACCACTCGCCCGATAGTCACTTCCGAGGCTGCCCAATCGGCCCCGGCAGACAAATCAACCCCGGCCGGGAAATCAACTTCCGGCGAGAAGATTCAACCACTCGAAGAGCCGCCGCTACAGCTGACACCCGTAAGGGGCGAAATAATCCGCGTAGACCACGAAGCCGCTACCGATGCCGCCACAAGCGACAACGCCACTGTACGCCGCCACCATGTAGCGCTGATGCTGCCGCTGTGCGCCTCCGGGAAGGCTACCCGTCAGTCCACGCTCGCCACCGACTTCTACCGCGGCACGCTGCTGGCTGTCAAGGACTTCGGCGAAGTATACCCCGACAGCATCGACCTGAAAGTGTACGACACCACCGACGGCAATTTCTACAAAAATCTGACCTCGCTGCACAACATAGACATAGTCATCACCCCCGATGATGAAACCAAGGTCGAACAGATTGCCCTATACACGGGCGCACACGGCATCCCGGCTTTCAACAGCTTCATAGTCAAGGACTCGACATATATCACCACTCCGGGCATGATGCAGACCTACATCGGTCAGGAACGTATGTACGCAAAGGCCATAGACTACGTAGCCGAAATACTGACCTCGCCCGATGCTCCCACGCCGGTGATACTCAACAACGAAAGCAGCCGAAAAGACAAACTCAACTTTGTGACCCGGCTCAAAGAGCGCCTCGACCGCGAAGGCATCCAATACATCACTCTGGACTTCGATGGCAACCTCCACAAAACCACCCTCGAAGACAAGCTGCCGACATCATCTTCGTATTTCGTCATTACAATGTCCGGACACCTGGCCGAATACAACAAAATAGCCTCCGGACTGGGCGCCTTTGCCGAAGACCTGGCCGCCGAAGGCAATACGCTGACCACCTTCGGATACCCCGAATGGATCAGCTTCCGCGGCGAAGCGCAGGACAAACTCGCCCAAATAGGCGCATTGTACTACTCTCGCTTCTACCTCGACAAAGATGCAGACGCGACCAAGCATCTCATCGCCGAATTCCGCCGCTGGTACGACAAAGCACCCGCCGACGGCATTCCCGTACAAGCGCTGCTGGGATACGACTCAATGATGTACATACTCACCGCGCTGCACGAAGGCAATGCCGTACTTGACCGCCCGTACCACGGCATACAGTCCTCATACAACCTCGTACACACGCCCGGCATCAAAGGCTCGATCAACGATGCCCTGTACATCATCCGTTACATCGCCGGAGCCGCCTCACCTTCGGTCACCATCCTATGAGCCGCGCACGCATACTCCGGTCGGTCATCGCCATGGTGATACTCCTCGCCGCCGCCCTGCCCTCTCAGGCCCAGAAGCACTACCGCGAACATCTGTGGGTGGGCGTACACGGCGGACTATCCATGTCCCGCCAATCATTCTCGCCGTCCATAGATCAGAAGATGCACAACGGATTTACCGGCGGCGTCACATTCCGATATGCCGAGGAAAAAATCTTCGGACTTATCGGCGAGCTCAACATCACACAACGCGGATGGCAGGAAAACTTCAAGGACAACCCGGAGCTGTCCTACAAGCGCAACCTGACATACATCTCGTTGCCGATAATGACGCATATCTACTTCGGCTCGCGACGCTTCAAAGGCTTTGTCAACCTCGGCCCCGAGATTTCGTATATGCTCTCGGAAGACAAAAGCGCCAACTTCGACTACTCCGACCCCACAGCCGCCGAAATTCCGGCCACACGAGTCACCCGACAGATGACAATGGACATCAAGAACCGCTTTGACTACGGCATCACCGCCGGCGTCGGCGTAGAGTTCTACCTCCGGCCGCGCCACTCGCTGGTGCTCGAAGCCCGCTACTACTTCGGCCTGGGCAACATCTTCCCCTCCACCAAAGCCGACTACTTCAGCGCCTCCCGCGCCTCGGCCATCCAAGTCACCCTCGGCTACAACTTCCGCCTCCGCTGACAAAGCGCCAGAAAGCAAAAGGGTATATTTGATTTTGGCACAAGCCTTTTGCGTGAAGAATAGTTTACGAGCATTAACACACAAGTTCAAGATAAACACGACATAATAAACAGAGAGCCGAGATTGCTTATCGAGCATCTCGGCTCTTTGTATTATGGCGTGCTTCGGGGTAACAGAGCCTATCGCACTATTCATTTTTGCCTAAGGGGAGAACATCATCTCAACCTGTAAACATCGTATGCTTCATCTGTAATACTACCATTGATAGGGTCAACAAGGATACTAAACCAAGCTCCTGTTGCTATAGAATATGCACGTATCAACGCCTTCCACGACTCCCACCTTTCCACAATGGGTGCACCGGTGGCACACATGTCATTAAACCATATACCATTGGGACGTATTCTTACCCTTATGCCTATATCATCATTGTAAAAAGACTTATCAGCAAGCCATCCAATTACATCTTGAGCCGAGGAGAATCTATAGCCCCTACCTGAATAACTGTTATCATCTGAATACGTACTGCTTGAAGATTGACTTGGATAAGAGTCGTTGGAGAGGTTTTCCTGTTCCTCGTTATAGCGACGAGTATTCTCCAAGGCTACCTGTTCGGATTTCCTACACCTTTCTTTCAGCGCTTCTGAAAAAGTGTCATTACCATTTAAATCTACATAGCCATAATGCTTTACTCCGTTTTCATTGATCTGTGAATTCTCTCCGTACTCCAACAAACAAACACAGACAACCCCATTTGAGACGTTCAAAGTCCATCCATCTTCTTCATAAGACCAACCATCAGCATCGTAGCCATCAATATCATTATATTTAGCGGAGATTATGACATTCCCATTGGAATCCTTATATTCATTTGTGTTCCTGATTTTTAGATTAGTTCCACGAATAATCGCCGTACTTCATAGTTCCTGTCAAGTTCATGTGATGCCCAACGCCACTTCCACCGCTCATTCGATCAAGCATGGTCAAATAATTGGACTGAACATTCAGCTGGAAGTTGTCTGTCGTAATCTGTATTTTACAAGGGATGGTTGTTCCAATCTGAGGAAGAACGATATTCCCATCATAGCAAACACTGATATAACGTTCGCCCGTATTCGAGTAACGGCCTTCCTTGATTTCAAACGAGCCGCTTTGGTCTTTCGTCCATTTTCCATCATCCGGCTGGGCGTAGTACGAGGTGTATTGGCCGTCTTTGAACTCGACTTTCAGCCAGCATCCAATTTGAGAATTGGACAGGTTTTCGGTATAATGCCATGTTGTGCCATTTATCAACTGACGGATTTCGTCTGTTGTAGACGCCTCTTGAATCTTTTTCTCTGCCGATTTGGTCTTAGCGACTTGTTCCGAGGCACCACCTGACGACAAAGGATAGAACGTTATGTTGACGTCAGAGCCAATAGTTTCCATCTCGTAGGTAGCAATTGGGGTCAACTCCTTATCACTATACGAAAAGGGAAATTCGTCATAAACTTTACCGGCTTTAAGATATACGTGTTCCAAGTCCATGCCACCCCACGACACCTCGGATGAAAGATATATCGACAATGGTTCCCCTCGTGAGTACACATTCAGGGCGCAAATCCTTACCCCGGCGCCATCTCTCAGCTCTCCATTGTTGTCAGCATAGATAGTGCATGTATACATCGGCTTTATGTTGACGCTATCGGCACCATCTCCCGATGAATCACCATGAGACATCGTCTGATATGCTAAAAACGCTCCGCCGATTAGCACAATAATCAAGGGCAAAAGCCAGAACCAAACCTTTCTTTTCTTTGGTTCTTCTTCTGCCATTCCCTCCTGTTCTGTGTCATCAAATTCCGACTCTTGACCTGCATCGTCCAATTCTACCGGGCATCCGCAATGTGGACATACAGAAGCCTTGTCTGAGATTTCACGCCCACATTCTTTGCATTTGATAAGTGCCATAGTAATTATTGTATCCTTTTATTCTTAGGTGAATATTAATGGGTTTATTATCGCTTGATAGTTTTTTTGCAAAAATACAGATAGAGATTTGAACTACAGCACTTAGCGGCGTGATAACATACTACGCTGGGCGTGGAAATTTTAGACACGACGGCATTTTAATTTGCCAAACAAGCGTATTGTTAGCACCTTTGTCAGTGACATACGATGCTGTGCCGCCGCTTGTGGCGGCCAGGCATCACTTTACGGAAGCGGAACGTTTCTTTACAACTTGAACCTGCTAAATTCAACGTTAACAACAAAGAAGAAACGCGCCGGCACTAATCTTGTATTGCTGTGTGCTGCCCATGGCAGCCGCACTATATACAAGTGTGGCTGTCATGTATATTTGTTGAGGTATTTAGCAGGACCTAAGTTGATATCCACATTTGCAGCCACACTTTTTATGTATAACGACTTAGCGAAAATACACATTGGACAGGAGATTGACAGCCGAATTAAGGAGCGCGGCTTGTCTTATGCCGAATTTGCCCGCCGATTGAATGTCGAGCGGACGACCGTGTACAACATAATCCGCTCGAAAAGCATTGACATCGACAGGCTTATAAGGATATCGGACATACTTGGCTATGACTTTCTTCGTGCTGTATACCTGAAAGAGACACCGCCGTTGCAGACTTACATTGACATTCCGCCTGTGATGCTGAACCAGCTTATGGAGAAGGGTCAGATTGTGCTACGCATGCAGTCTGACGCAAGCGAAACGCCCACCCAGGCATAGTGCCTTCCCGTAGACAGTTCATTCAGACGACGCCTCCCCTATTGTTTTAACAGAATGTTTTTTGTAACTTTGTCACGCGGCTTACGGACATAAGCGCCAAGCCGGGACATACCATCCAAGATATTACATCACGAAGACATAAACAACTATGAACAAGAAACTTATTCCTCTGGCCGCACTGGCTATGATGGCCGGCGGCAACGCCATGGCGCAAGACAACGCCACGCACCGGAATCCCTTTCTGAGTCCGTACACAACCCCGTATCAGATTCCACCCTTCGACCAAATCACCTATGATGATTACCTGCCCGCCCTCGAGGCCGGCATCGCACAAGCCAAGGCCAACATCAACGCCATCGTCAACAACCCCGCCACTCCGACGTTTGACAACACTATCGTGGCCCTGGACCGCTCAAGCGACATCCTCGATAAAGTGGTGTACGTCTTCGGCGCCCTCGACGAATCCAACAACTCCCCCGAGATGGTGGCTATCGCCGAAAAATTCTATCCGCGCTACTCGCAATACAGCGACGAGGTGAGTATGAACCCCGGACTTTTCAAGCGCATCAAATACCTCTATGACAACCGCGACAAACTCGGCCTGGCCGATGACCAGAAGCGTGCCGTCGAAGAAGCCTACAAGAAATTTACACGCAACGGCGCACTGCTGTCCGAGGACAAACAAAACGAGCTCAAGAAATTGAACACCGAGCTCACCGACCTCTACCTGCAATTCAACAAGAATCTGCTGGCGGCCACCAACGCCTTCAACATCGTTGTCGATGACGCCAAGCGTCTGTCAGGCCTGCCCCAGTCGAGCATAGACGTGGCCGCCGAAGAAGCCGCCAACCGCGGCCTCAAAGGCAAATGGGTGTTCACCCTGCACGCCCCCAGCCGCCTGCCGTTGCTGCAATATGCCGACGACCGCGACCTACGTAAACAGATGTACCTTGGCTACACCACTCTGGCATCCTCCGGTCAGTACGACAATAAGCCCGTAATCAACAAGATACTACAAGCTCGCGCCAAGAAGGCACACCTGCTGGGCTTCAAAGATTTTGGTTCGTATATGACAGATAACGTCATGGCCAAGAGTGTCAACGCCGCCGAAGACCTGCTGATGCAGATATGGCGTCCAGCCGT
This sequence comes from Porphyromonadaceae bacterium UBA7555, assembly GCA_002478045.1. GTDB lineage: Bacteria > Bacteroidota > Bacteroidia > Bacteroidales > Muribaculaceae > CAG-873. Next base: position 8,193 of record DLLT01000036.1, on the reverse strand, counting down.
CAAGCGCGTACATCAGGAAGTGGCCGAGATGCAGCAGATAGTCAACGACGAAGGAGGCAACTTCAAGATTGCACCCTGGGACTACTACTATTACGCCGAGAAAGTGCGCAAAAAGAAATACAATCTGGACGAAAACGAAATACGCCAGTACTTTGCTCTCGACAGCGTACGCAAAGGCATATTCACTATGGCCGAGCGCCTGTACAACATCCGCTTCACCGAAATGCCCGATGCGCCCAAGTACTACCCCGAAGTGAAGGTCTACGATGTCACCGATGCCGGCACCGGCGAGCATCTCGCGGTATTCATGACCGACTACTTCCCCCGCCCGTCCAAACGTCAAGGCGCATGGATGAGCGAGTTCAAAGGCTCATGGATTAATGACGACGGCACTGCCGACCGCCCCATCATCTTCAATGTCGGCAATTTCAGCAAGCCCACCGCCGATGCACCGTCGCTGCTGACCCTGGACGAGGTGGAGACAATGTTCCACGAATTCGGCCACGGCCTGCACGGAATGCTCTCGCGTGCACGCTACAAATGCCAGAGCGGGACAAACGTCGACCGCGACTTTGTCGAGCTACCCTCCCAGATACACGAGCACTGGGCACTGGAACCCGAGTTGCTGCGTATATATGCACACAATTACAAGACCGGAGAAGTCATCCCCGATTCCCTGATCACCAAGCTCGAAAAAGCATCGACATATGGCCAGGGCTTCGCCACCGCCGAACTGGCCGGAGCAGCACTCCTCGACTTGCAATACGGCAAACTCAACCCTACAAGCGACATTGACATCGCCGCCTTCGAGAAAAAAGTCGCTAAAGACCTCGGAATGCCGGACGAACTCACCTTCCGCTACCGCTCGACATACTTCAAGCACATCTTCGGCAGCGACGGATATGCCTCCGGATACTACACCTACCTGTGGGCCGAGGTACTTGATACAGACGGCTTCGAGCTCTTCAAGGAAAAAGGTGTCTTTGACCCCGCAACGGCCAAGTCCTTCCGCGAAAACATCCTCGAAAAAGGCGGCAGCGTTGACCCGATGCAACTCTTCATCAACTTCCGCGGACACCGCCCGGGAGTAGACGCACTGCTGCGCAACCGCGGCCTCGAGACGCCCGAGAAGCACAACGTGCCCTCGCTGAACAAAGACTGAGGTCATCGTCCACACATAATCTTCGAAATGTCCTTAGGCTGCACTGCGGCCTAAGGTCTTTCGGGAATATACGGGATGCCGACGCAGCAGCGCAGACACGCACACTTCCAAGTATTTACACCTCCTAAACAAGCACACATACAATGTCCAAGACACTCACGGCACTGCTGAGCGGTGTCGCCATACTCGCAAGCACCTCAATGACTTTTGCACAAAACGCGCCCAAGACTTATCCCGTAGCGCCGCACGATGACACCACGGACACATACTTCGGCATAAAAGTCGCCGACCCCTACCGACCGCTGGAAAACGACACGGCCGCTGCCGTCACGGCATGGGTCGAAGCCGAGAACGCCGTCACTCGCCGATACCTCGACGCCATACCCTGGCGCAGCGCCATACACCGACGTCTGCAAAGCCTCAACGACTACGCCAAGCACGGACTGCCCTCGCGTGAAGCCGACGGACGGTATTATTTCTACGAAAACGACGGACTACGCAACCAAAGCGTCCTCTATCGTGCCGATGATGCCGCCGGAAAGGTCAACCGCGAGGTCTTCATTGACCCCAACGCGCTCAGCGATGACGGCACCGTCGCCCTCACCGGCGTATTCATAAGCCCGGACGGCAAGTACACCGCCTACACCATAAGCCGCAGCGGCAGCGACTGGACCGAGATATACGTCATGGACACCGCCTCAAAGAAGTTGCTGGACGACCATATCGTCTGGGCTAAATTCACCGGCGCTGCATGGCACGGCAACGGCTTCTATTACAGCGCCTACCCGGCACCCGAACAAGGCAAAGCCTACAGCAACGCCAACTACGGACACAACGTGTACTACCACGCAATAGGCACGGGCCAAAGCCAGGACAGATTGACCTACAGCGAGCCGGACGCCCCGTTGCACTTCCACGAAGCATGGGTAGACCCCGGACAACGACTCATGGCCGTATCCATCGGCGGTCAGGGCAACGGCAACGCCTTGGTGGTTCGCCGTCTTGATCAAGGCGAGGACGCACCCTGGATTACCATATACCCGAAACAGGACAAGTACGTTGAAGTCATCGGTGTCATCGGCGACGAACTGTACCTGTACACCAGCATCGATGCTCCCAACTATCGCATCGCAGCCGTCAAGCTTGACAACCTCGGTACGGACAATTGGCGCACCGTAGTGTCGGACGCCGGCACCCCGCTCGTATCGGTCAACTGCGTAGGTCAAGACCGTATGATTCTGACCTACGACCGCGATGCTGCCAACCACGCCTACCTCTACGACATTCAAGGCCGACAGATACGCGAAATCGCACTCCCGACCTACGGCATGGTATCTTTCAGCACCTCACGCAAGCACTCCGAAGTGTATTACAGCTTCTCGAGCTTTGTATACCCGTCGGCCGGATATAGCTACGACATCGCCTCGGGCAACAGTACACCGCTATTCAGCGCCCACATTGCAGACTTCCACCCCGATGAGTACATCACCGAGCAAATATTCGTCACAAGCAAGGACGGCACACGCGTGCCAATGTTCGTGACGCGACGCCGCGACATCAAGCCCGACGGCACCAACCCCGTATACCTTTACGGATACGGAGGCTTCAACATCACGCTCAACCCGACTTTCAGCCCCAACCGCCTTGTATGGCTCGAAAACGGCGGCATATACGTCTCCGTTAACCTGCGCGGCGGTGCCGAGTATGGCGAGCCGTGGCACCTTGCGGGGACACTGATGCAGAAGCTCAATGTCTTTGACGATTTCATCGCCGCTGCCGAGTATATGCAAAGCCACGGATGGACCACGCCTCGACTCACCGTCATCGAAGGCGGCAGCAACGGCGGTCTGCTCGTGGGCGCGTGCGTCAACATCCGTCCCGACCTTTACGCTGTAGCCATACCGCGCGTAGGCGTCATGGACATGATGCGCTACCACCTCTTCACCATTGGCTGGAACTGGGCTCACGACTACGGAACCAGCGCCGATTCACAAGAAATGGCTCAATACCTCTTGGGATACTCACCCCTGCACAACATCCGCAACGACGGCACCCCATACCCCGCCATACTCGTCACCACCGCCGACCACGACGACCGTGTAGTACCCGCTCACTCGTTCAAATACTCGGCTACATTGCAGCAGGCCGACACCGGTGACGCACCCAAGCTGATACGCATCGACAGCAAGGCCGGACACGGCGGCGGAAAGCCCGTAAGCAAGGTCATCGACGAGTGGACCGATATCTACAGCTTCATCTTCAAGAATATAGGGCGTAAGCCCATATACGCAAAATGATGCGAAATCTGTCGGATGACCCTAATAGCATTATGCGCAGGACATTGTCGATGACTGCCGTATGCTTGGCCTTAGCTGCGGCTTTGTCCGGATGCTTTACGGGTGTAGAAAGTACTCCCATCATCTCGAGCAAAGACGTGCAACGCCAACGTGCAAGTGCCCCGAGCGCCGAGCAGAGCTATCTTGCCGATATACGACCGGCTCCCCCGTCGCAATGGAAGCCCGGCAAACGTCTTATAGTTACCGACAGCCGTATAAGCATCGTCCTGGACGCCTCCACGGACGCCCAAGGAACACGCCACACTCCGACACCGGGCGATACGCTGCGACTTGTCACGGCTGCGCCCACTCCGACACTTACCGAGCAGCCGGAAATTACCCTGACTTTTGTAGGCGCTCACGGCGACAGTCTCGCCTACCATACGGGCCTTGACGAACGTGCTTGGAAGTCGAGACAAAGCATCGAAATACCATTCACCATTGATGCGGACGTCATTGACAGCGTGGCGCACCGCCTTATCGGGAAGCATCTGTATATCATCGCACAACGTCGTATGACGTGGCCCGAAGGCGCCGTCATCACCCCGCGTCGATACGTGGGTGTCACCGTCCGCGATGTCCGCGGAGGTACGGCCGAGCTACCTGTAATTGTCGTCATCGAGCCGGACGATGCCCCGGGCACGCTGCAAGCCGTTTATATGACCCTGGGCGACGGAGCCACCGCTACGCGCAACTTCGACAAGGTATTCTCACTGATCAATCCGCGCTCGCGATACCCGCGTATCGAGGACGATGTATGGCAGCTGATATGCGACGGCAAAATTCGTCTCGGTATGACCCCGGACGAATGTCGTCTGTCGTTGGGCGCGCCCACCGAGTACATCAAGGTGCCTTCGACTGCCGGAATGGTCGAACGATGGACCTACCCCGATGGCATATTCCTCATCTTCGAGGATGGCGTCCTTGCTCGCTACAGACGTTAGCCGCCCGCACTTTCGGCACGGCAAGCGTCCCATTACACCGAACATACACACATCTACACACAACGCCCGCAACGGAAGAAGATGCCGTTGCGGGCGTTGGCCTTATTGTATTGCGCTATCTTCAGTTACCGATACTCAGGGTGGTATAATAGCGTGAGGTGCCGTTATTAGCCGTATCGTTGAAAAAGGACAATGTAATGTAGCCGTTGTTGTATCCCCACCAGGTAGCAGTCACTCCGCCATAGGTGTCCTGGACACTCACCGGAGACCCATACCGGCGTACAAGCTGTGAGTACAGTGCGTTGTAGCGGCTGATGTCATATCCGGGCGAGGAATATACAAATTCGCTGCCTTGCAGTCCGCCGCCGCTGCCGTAATATAGCGTTGCAGACGGCCAAGTGTAGTTGTATATGGGTACATTGGAGAGGTACACTTGATTGTTGCCGTATCCCAGGATGCTGTATCCGCTGTTGAATAGGTAGTCAAGCGACAAGTTCAGTGCCGTGCCCAGCGTGATGCCGAGAATGCTGTTGAAAGTTGGGCATCCGTAGTATGGACGCCAAGATGGCGGAGGTGTAGGCCGACGCCAAGGACGGTTGTACGGCATATAGGGACGATATGGAGGCGTATTGTGGTAGCTATAGCGGTCGTGACGTGGAGGCGGCGGGGGTGTGGGTCGTGTATAGTTTCCACCGGGGCGATGGCTCTGCTGGGGCGTGTTGCCGCCGGGTCGGTAGCC
>DLLT01000036.1:0-2922 GCA_002478045.1 Porphyromonadaceae bacterium UBA7555 | reverse complement strand
TGCCGCCGGGTCGGTAGCCGTTATCGTGACGCGAACTGTTGCCGCCGGGACGATAGCCGTTATCGGGGCGCGAACTGTTGCCGCCGGGTCGGTAGCCGTTGTTCGGACGCGAACTGTTGCCGCCGGGTCGGTAGCCGTTGTTCGGACGTGAACTGTTGCCGGTACGACTACCTGTCGAGGAGCCTCCGCCCATATTGCCGGGCCGATTTTGCGGTGCGGATGTCGTTGGACGTGTACTGCTGTTGTTGCGCCCGCGGCTTTGGCCGGTCGAGCACACAAGGGTCGTGGATAGTAATACGACCGATACGAGTGTTATTAAGCGTTTCATCCGTGTAAAGTGTTATTGGTGGCTTTTAGTATTTTGATAGGCCAAGACGCAAATAGTTTAACCGGACAAACAAAAAAAGCCGAAAGACCATCCCTTGAGCAAGATTATCTTACTTGGGAATGTTTTTCGGCTTTATGTGTCTATGCTCGGGACAGCGTCAGAAGTTGGCGTTGCCGGGATAGCGCGGGAAGGGGATGACATCGCGGATGTTGGCCATACCGGTGACAAACAGCACGAGGCGTTCGAAGCCGAGGCCGAAGCCTGAGTGAGGCACGGTGCCGAATTTACGCGTATCCAGGTACCACCACATATCCTTCATGGGGATGCCCAATTCGTTGATACGTGTCAGCAGTTTCTCGTAATCGGCTTCGCGCTCGCTGCCGCCGATAATTTCGCCGATCTTGGGGAAGAGGACGTCCATGGCACGTACGGTGCGGCCGTCTTCGTTCTGCTTCATATAGAAGGCCTTGATTTCCTTGGGATAATCGGTGAGTATCACCGGACGTTTGAAGTGTTGCTCGACCAGATAACGTTCGTGCTCGCTCTGGAGGTCGGCACCCCAATATACGGGGAACTCGAATTTGTGCCCGCTCTCTTCAAGGATCTTGACACCCTCGGTGTATGTCAGACGTACAAATTTGTTGTTGACTACGAAGCGCAGGCGCTCAACCAGCTCGGGGTCATACATCTGAGCCAAGAATTCGATGTCGTCCTTGGCCTTTTCGAGTGCAAATGATATGCAGTATTTGATGAATTCCTCGGCCAAGTCCATATTGTCCTCGATGTCATAGAATGCCATCTCGGGCTCTATCATCCAGAATTCGGAAAGGTGACGCGGGGTATTGGAATTCTCGGCGCGGAAGGTCGGGCCGAAGGTGTAAATTGCGCCTAAGGCCGTGGCACCCAATTCGCCTTCGAGCTGGCCGGAAACGGTGAGCGCGGCGGCTTTACCGAAAAAGTCCTTGGAGTAGTCCACCTTGCCGTCCTCGGTTCGGGGCAGGTTTTCCAACGGCAGGGTGGTAACCTGGAACATTGCACCGGCGCCTTCGCAGTCGCTTTCGGTAATCAGCGGGGTATTGAGGTAGAAGAAGCCTTTCTCGTTGAAGAAGCGGTGGATGGCATAGGCCAGTACCGAACGTACGCGCAAGATGGCACCGAAGGTGTTGGTACGCGGACGCAGATGGGCTATTTCGCGCAGAAATTCAAGCGAATGGCCTTTCTTCTGGAGAGGATACTCGGCGGGGTCGGCTGTGCCGTATACCTCGAGGGTCTGTGCCTGAATTTCGCAGGTCTGGCCTTTGCCCATAGAGGCTACCAGACGTCCGGTGACGCACAGGGAGGCGCCGGTGGTGATAGGCTTCAACTGCTCATCGGTGAACACCGACATGTCAAAGACTATCTGTATGTTCTTGATTGTCGAGCCATCATTGAGCGCCACAAATTGCACGTGCTTATTGCCGCGACGAGTACGCACCCAGCCTTTGACACAGACGTCGGTGTCAAGGAGTTCGGGATTGAAGATGTCGACGATTTTTGTTCGTTTCATTGTCGTGTATGGTTTATCTGTTCTTTGGAACATTATTCAAAGGAGCCCATTTTTAGGAAGTTGACTTCTTGCTGTGTCAGATAGCGCCAGCGACCGCGCGGCAGGTTCTTCTTGGTGAGTCCGGCAAAGTATACGCGGTCCAGTTTGGTGACGTGGTAGCCGAGGCTCTCAAAGATACGACGCACGATACGGTTGCGGCCCGAGTGAATTTCGATGCCTATCTGGTTGCGGTCCGTCTCGGTGGCATAGCTGATGGCGTCTGCATGTATTTCGCCATCTTCGAGCTCAATACCGTCGGCGATACGCTGCATATCTTCTTCGCTGACATCTTTATCGGTCCAGACATGGTAGATTTTCTTCTTGACGTACTTGGGATGGGTCAGTTTGGAGGCGAGGTCGCCGTCATTGGTCAGCAGCAGAACGCCGGTGGTGTTACGGTCGAGACGTCCTACCGGATATACACGCTCGGTGCAGGCGCCCTTGATGAGGTCCATTACCGTGGTGCGGCCGTTGGGGTCATCGCTGGTGGTGACGCAGTCTTTGGGCTTATTGAGCAGGATGTAGCACTTGCTCTCGAGTGCCACAACCTTGTCATCGTATTCGACTACGTCGCTATGGCATATCTTGGTGCCTAATTCGGTGACTACTTTGCCGTTGACTTTGACAAGTCCTTGTTGGATGTATTCATCGGCTTCGCGGCGCGAGCATACACCCGAATTGGCCATAAACTTGTTCAGACGTATCAGTTCGTTGGGATCGGGTATGGGCATTTCGTATTCGATGCGCTTGGGACGCGGTGTGAAGCTCTTGCCCTTGCCGGGGAACGGATTGTCTTCTTGGTCGTAACGGCTTTGGCCTTTACGCTTATTGTTGTAACCGCCTTGCTGGGGACGGTTGTTGTATTTGTTCTTGCGATTATTGTTGTTGCCGTAGCCTCCTTGGTTGTTGTAACCGCCCTGCTGGCGATTGTTGTTGCCGTAGCCGCCCTGCTGGCGATTATTGTTGCCGTAACCGCCCTGACGACTATTGTTGCCGTAACCGCCCTGAC
>DLLT01000054.1:24686-52226 GCA_002478045.1 Porphyromonadaceae bacterium UBA7555 | reverse complement strand
CGAATGCGCCTTACGATAATGTGGAATGTTGAATTGGGCTAACGCCGGAGGCGTAATCGCTTTTTTGCCGTAACTCTATTATCCTTAAAGTCTTAAAAGTCCTTAAGGACCTTAAAGTCCCTAAGGACCCTAAGGACCTTAAAGACCTTTTGGCTCTTAGAATCTTTGGCTGTCGTTCAGTGCGATTGGGCGAGGTCGATGATGGCGTGGGCGGCGGCGTCGGCGGCATCGGCCGTGCCGAGTATACGGCGTATTTCGGCATAGCCTTCGAGCATGGCGCGGCGTGCCGGGGCGTCTTCGGGGATAATTACGCTCAGGCGCTCGGCCACGGCATCCGGGGTGCACCGGTGCAGCAGCATCTCGTCGATGACGCGGCGGCCGGCTATGAGGTTGGGCAGGGTGACGTAGTCCACCTTGAGCAGGCGGTGCATGATGGCGTAGGAGATGCGGCTGCCGTTGGCGCGATAGCAGGCCACTTGCGGCGTGGAGGCCAGGGCGGCTTCGAGCGTCGCCGTGCCCGAGGTGACCAGTGCGGCCTGCGCGTATGCCAGCAGTGGCATAGTGGCATCGCGCACCACGTGTACGCCGGCCGAGGCATAGGGCGCATAGATGCTGTCGTCCATACCCGGAGCGGCGGCCACGGCCACTCCGTATTGTGGAAATCGTGCCGCTGCCTCAAGCATCACGGACATATTGTTGCGTATCTCGCCGCGACGGCTGCCCGGCAGCAGCGCTATATATGGGCGGTGCGAGTCCATGCCGTGGGCGGCCATAAACGTGGCGCGCTCGGGTGTGGCGGCCAATGCGGCGTCAATCTCGCCTACCGAGGGATTGCCAACGTATGTCACCTTGTAGTTGTGCCGCTGTTTGTAGTATTCGACTTCGAAGGGGAAGATGACGAGCATACGATCCACCAATTTTTTGATGGTACGGACGCGCCACTCCTTCCAGGCCCATACCTTGGGCGAGATGTAATATGCCACGGGAATGCCCAGACGTCGTGCCTCGGCGGCTACCTTGAGGTTGAAGCTCGGATAATCGATGAGTACCAGCACATCGGGGCGGGCGGTACGCAACGCCTCCTTGGCGGCACGCAGATTGGCGGAGATGCGGCGCAGGTTGCGCAGCACCTCGCTGAAGCCCATAAAAGCCATATCCCGATAATCTATCACCGGGGCGACGCCGCTGACGGTGTGCATACGGTCGCCGCCGAGGTAGACGAATTCGGCTGTCGGGTCGCGGCGTTGCAGGGCCGCCATCACTTGCGAGGCATGCAGGTCGCCGGATGCCTCTCCGGCTATCATAAAGTATTTCACTGTGTACTGTTATCTGATAGTATATTAGAGAGATGTGCCAAAAATAGCAAATTATTGTAGGGACTCAATATATCTCGTCCGCCGCGACTGTAGGTGTGTGGCATAAAGCGACGAGAATCACTGCGCTACCCTCTTGCTCGGCGGGCGCAATGTATTGCGCCCCTACAGGGTTCGCTATTATGGCTCAGCTTCTTATCGACTACAAATTTAGTCCTTTGTGTCGTGACGGCCAAATCCGATGTATTTTTATCTACGACCGGGCACTCATGGGACACGCGAAAAAACATTGTGTCTTTTAATTTTTTTAATGCTGCGCGGATGCCGAATTGCGTCATTTTGGCGTATCTTTGTGCAGTCGTAAAGCGACGTATGATTTGTATACACATTTTATCTTCGGGGTGTGCCCCGACAATTTTCCGAGCGGTCGTGATGCCGCATTCCGCGACTGCGGTCGGCGCCGTGTCTTACGAGGCCGGATGCGCCGTGTGTCGCTACGTTCGGTCGCTCACATCAAGCTCTAAGTCATTCGGTATTATATTCACTAACAACTTAAAATAAAAGATTTATGAAATTCAAAGCAGGCAATTCGTACGAGCTTCCGGTCAAGGAACGCGTCGTGCAAGGCAATTCGCAGTATTTTATTGTAGAGCATGACGGAGTGGAGTATCGCATCCGTCTGTATGATTTCCAGAAAGAGCAAAAAGACCCGGCAAAGCTACTGTGCCTGGCGCGGCAGGTCCAAGACGGCAGCATCGCGCTGGTGCAGGATTATTCGGCATTTTTGAATCAATTTTACAAAGTCGGCGAAGAATATCCCTTTACGGTAGTCTCCGGGCTCAAGGGCTACGAATTGCCGTATTACACCGTGCGCGACAACCACGGACTCATTTTCAACCTTGCCAACTTCGGCAAAGCCAAACTGTCGCCCTATCAGGACATCCGCTGCCGGGTCACCAAGATTGACCACTACAGACTGCGTCTCCAATTGGTAGGTGACGAACAATTGCAACGCAAGGTCAAATTTTACAGTCTTCCGGCTATCGGAGCCGAATTGGGCATAGGCGTCGAGACACGCCTGGCTGAGAGAGTGCTGCTTGGCGATGCATCGTATGCAGACATCGCCGCAGCCTACTGCAGCCACCGCGGCGAATGGGTACTTAACTTCCTGTCCAAGGTTCGCGGCACCATCGATTCGATGCACTTCAGGACATTGTCTCACCACATCCTCATTCTCCGGGCATTCGTATCCGTATGCCTGTTTCTGCTCGAAGAAAGCCGGCTGATTTCCGGCCTCGATGACACGCGGCGCTCCCGCTGGCGCCGTCGCCTCGAGAGCTATGTACGCCACGCCAATACCACTAAAAGCGCCCTCGAAATGATTGATACGGGCGAGCATACAGCCTATCTGGACGACATCATATCCAAGATGCGCCAAAGCGGATACCTCTACAATCCCGGCGACAAGCTCGAGGTGATGAACGCCATATTTGCCCTATGTCCCGACATCATCGAGCAGCGCATGGACGACATCTTGTCCATCATCTCCGACGGCAACCACAGCAACTGGTGTCAAGAGCCCTTTCGCTCGGCCTTCATACGCGTGCTTGACTCGTACGTCCAACTCAACAAGAACCGCGCCGACGGACTGACCTACGAAGACCGCGCCGGGCGCGATATGCTGCAGCGTATGATACGCGTACTGGCGCTGCGCCTGCTGCTGTCATCCAAAGACGATGACTTCGACATTCAGGAATACCGCGCCGCATTGGTGCGCTATCTCGTGTTCGAAAACGAGGCACTGGCGCCCGATCTGCTTCGCAAGGCCTTCGAGGCTGCTGCCGGGACATCCGAATCGCCCCTGCGCTTTGGATGGAAAAGCCTTGACAATCTGCGACAATTGGCCCTGGAAGCCGCCTCCGCCGATCTGTCGGAGGAGGCCGCACCATCCTCCGCCCAATATTATATGGGCAAAGGCGCCGGACTGGTGGCCACGCGCGAAAGCCTCCACCTTGTCTCGCAAAGCCGCGGCGGTGTCAATCGCGCCATCCTGCCCGCCGATATGCTGCCGTGGCAAAACATTCAGATATACACCTCCGAGCGCATGCCCGCTCTTCCCGAAGGATGCGATGACTTGGATCAGCTGTCTCGATTCTGGGCCGATGTGGAGCTCGCATTATTCGAGCCCGGCAGCCTGACGCGTCCCAAGCGTGCACAGTCGCGTGCCGTTGATGTCGGAGACACGGTACAAGTATATGTCAGCGAAATCGAGAACGATGGACGACTGTTCCGCGTCATACCCGTAGGCGAAAATATCTCCAACGGCGAAGGCACGCTAAGCCTTTCCGAGATAGTGAAATACGATGTCTACGGAATAACCATCGACGACTTCCGCGACGATTTCAACGATGCATTGGTGTTTGATGCCAAGGTCTTGTCGCTCGGTGCCGGCGACGAACCGCGATATACGCTGCTGCCGGCCATAAAGGATATGGTACGCAACGAGCTCGAGGAAGATACCTCCCTCGAATGTCTGGTTATGGGATGGACCAAGTACAAAGGTCGCGAAACCTACTTGGGCATATCCGCACAAGGCGACCCGGTCAATATCATCACCGAAGGCACCAAGCTCTCCAAGGGCGACTACGTCGTGGCCACATATATGTCTATGGAGCCCACCGGGCGCCTGCTCTGCCGATACAACCGTCCCGTAGACGAGGATTTCAAAATATTTACGCCGCACGATGCAATACGCACGATGCTGTTCCTGCTCAAGTCTTCGGTATACCATATCCCCGAAACCATAAACCCGGGGCCGGAGAACACCGATGACGACCTGCCCGAATCGACCATCGAGCCCGAACACGTAATCGAGTTGATACACATCATCGACCGCGTAGGATCGCTCGAATCAAGCTATCTGCGCCGTTTCAATTATCTGGCCTTTGCTCGTATGCTGGCTCGACTGGTAGACAACAACGAATTGGCACAATACTTTGCACGACGTATGTCAATTGTGCGCCGCCTGCGCACCTTTGTCTCCTCGGGATACATCAACGTAGACGACATACGCGCCGATGAAGACAACTCCGGCGACTATCCGGTGCTGGAAATGCGCAGCCGACAACTGCGTATACTCAGCTACATCTACGACTCGTCCAAAAACAATTTCCTGTGGGACATCATCACCGGCGACTACGACGAGACTTCCAAAGACCTGGCCAAACTGGCACTGACCGCCAACCTGTCCATGGAAATGGACGTGGACGAAGCACAGACCGCCATCACCGGACGCATATCCCGACTACTGAATATCGAAGTCAAAATCCGGCAGCCCATATTCCTGGGCGAAGAAACACAGACCGTCGAATTCAAGAGCAGCTACATCTGTCCCGAAGACGGGCTGCACATCGATATGCCGCGGCAGCGCGACCATATACTGCAACGCATCTGCGGATTTCTCAACAGCCCAAAAGGCGGCAAACTGTATATCGGCGTCAACCGCTACGGATACGTGGTGGGCAACGACGACCTCCATTACCACCTCTTTGACGGCGACCGCGACAAGTACGAATTGCGCGTGCGCAACGACATCCGTGCCAATCTCGGCGGAGCCGCCAACGACTGCATATCCACCTCGTGGCTCGACCCCAAAGAATCCGGCGGCAAAAACGTCTTTGTCATCGAAGTGCGCCCCAACCAATTCGGCACCGAATTCGGCGGCAAGTACTGGGTGCGTCAAGGCACTTCCACATACCCGTACACGCACAAGGAGTTCCTGGCCATGCAGGCCAACCGCGCCCTCGCCGATACGCAATGACGTGCCGCCGTACCAATATATTGCGGGGCTTCACAATATTACACGCAAATTCGCGTTAAACAATAGACCGACTTTTGCTCGCGCGCATAGGTCGAACCACTCGTATCATAACAGAAAGCAAACACATTACACAATGTCCATGAGACAGCAATATAAATACGGACGCTGTGTCGCCGTGGCCCTGGCCTTGACGACGGCTCTCGGCGTAATAGCCGACGACAGCAATATCAAAAACGATGAATTCAACCCCATCACCACCGGCGTGACCTCGCTGGGTATAGCACCGGATGCACGCGGCGCGTCTATGGGCGACCTCGGTGTCGCTTCCGACCCGGACGTCAATTCGCAATACTGGAATCCATCGAAGTACGCCTTTGCCTACTCGAGTGCCTCGGTGGGTCTGAGCTACACGCCATGGCTGCGCAAATTGGTCAACGACATCTTTCTGGCCAATCTTTCGGCATACTACAAAATCGGCTCGGGCGACAACCAGGCCATCAGCGCCTCGCTGCGCTACTTCTCGCTGGGCGAAGTCAATACCTCCGGGCCCTCCGGCGATGCCGGGCAGAGCCTCAACCCCTACGAAATGTCCGTGGACGTAGGCTATTCGCGCAAACTCTCCGAGAAATTCTCCATGGGCGTAGTATTCCGCTACATTTACAGCGACTTGGGCTTCAGCGACAGCTACGCCGGCGACCAAACCTCCGGCGCCAGCGCCTTCGCCGCCGACATCTCGGGATACTACACCACTTACCCCATCATCGGACGCAGCGAATGTCAATGGTCATGGGGTTGGAACATCTCCAATATAGGCACCAAGGTGTCATACGACAACGGCAATTACCCCGCCTTCCTGCCCACCAACCTGCGCCTGGGTACCTCCTTCACCTTCCCCCTGGCCGACTACCACAACCTGGCCATCAACCTCGATGCCAATAAGTTGCTCGTTCCGGCCAAGCCGCGCGAAAGCGACTACGACACCCAGACCACCGAAGGACAGCAGGCCTACCTCGATGCACTCGAAGACTGGGAAAACATGTCGCCCATCACCGGCATTTTCAAGAGCTTCAGCGACGCCCCCGGCGGCTTCAAAGAGGAGCTGCGCGAGATCACCTGGTCGCTCGGCGCCGAATACAGCTACAACCAGCAATTCTTCCTGCGCGCCGGCTATTTCTATGAGAATAAGTACAAAGGCAATCGCCAGTACTTCGGCATAGGCGCCGGCTTCTCGCTCAACGTCGTACGTCTGGACGCATCCTACATGCTGGCCACGGCACAGACCTCGCCGCTGGACCAGACACTACGCTTCACCCTGACCTTCGATATGGACGGACTGCGCGATCTTCTGGGCAAGCGCAAACGTTGACGCCTACGGCTGACGACAACTCCGATGCCACTTGCCCCCGAGGCGGCGGCTCCATAAGGCACGACTTGTGCAAAATGCGCATTACACATACCATAAATACTTGACAACATGCAATATCCGCGCATAGGCAACGGCTACGACGTGCACGTCCTGACCTCGGGACGGCCTCTGACCCTATGCGGCGTCACCATTGACCACGACCGCGGCCTGCTGGGACACAGCGACGCCGACGTGGCCATACATGCCCTATGCGACGCATTGCTCGGCGCAATGGCCCTGGGCGACATAGGACGCCACTTCCCCGACACGGACGCACGATATGCGGGCATCGACTCGCGCCGACTGCTGCGCCACGTGGTTGCGCTGATACACGACCACGGATATATGCCTTATAATGTGGATATTACCATAATGGCGCAAGCGCCCAAGATGGCGCCGCACATCGAGGCTATGCGCGCCAATATGGCCTCCGACCTCGGCATAGACATCTCTATGGTCAGTGTCAAGGCCACCACTACCGAGCACTTGGGATTTGTAGGCCGCCAAGAAGGCATTGCCGCTCTGGCCACCGCCACGCTCGTCCCCGTACAACAGTAACTACGACACTCCCGACTTATTTGCCGTACCGATATAGGTGTGCCGTAATGACGATTGACAGTAGGGCGCAGTGTATTGCGCCCCTACAAGGTTTCCCGTTTTGACACAGCCCCATGCCGTGTCTGCAATTTTGGTACTCGGGCATTATACGACATTCGATTGTGCATCGTTTCCGAATGATTGCGTACCTTTGCAGTGCCTAAACAGGCGAGGGTTGACATATAGCCTCGCCTGTTTTCAGTGTACATATCTATCTTAAAACGCACAACATTTCAGATTTGCAATACGAGATGCAACAACCATACACCATTACGACACGCCGAGGGCTGACGGCACTGAGCCCGCTTATAGTATTCCTGCTCTTATACGTAGGGCTATCCACCTTTGTAGGAGATTTTTACAAGGTACCGCTATCGGTGGCCTTCGTACTGTCCTCGGTATGGGGCGTGGCCACCACCACTGGACTATCGCTGACCGACCGGCTCAAAGTATTCTCGCGCGGCGCGGCCAACAGCGATGTCATATATATGGTCTGGATATTCATCCTGGCCGGAGCCTTTGCCATGCTCGCCCAAAAAGTCGGCGCTACCGAAGCGACTGTCAATCTGGCACTCAAAGTATTGCCGGCCGGCTACCAGATGCCGGGACTATTCCTGGCCGCGTGCTTCATCTCCATGGCCGTAGGCACCTCGGTGGGCACCGTGGTAGCGCTGACGCCCGTGGCCGTGGGCATTGCCGGACAGATGGGCGGAGACGTCCCCATGTTCGTGGCTGCCGTGGTCGGCGGTTCCTTCTTCGGCGACAATCTATCCTTCATCTCGGACACGACAATAGCCTCCACGCGCTCGCAAGGCTGCTCGATGCGCGATAAGTTCAATGTCAATATTTGGCTGACGCTGCCGGCCGCTCTGGTCATACTGATTATATACTTTATTATAGGCGGAAGCGTCGAGACGCACGTCCAAACCACCTCGGTGGACTGGCAGCTCATAGTGCCCTACCTGCTGGTCATCGTACTTGCCGTAGTGGGACTTAACGTGCTGTTGGTGCTGCTGATAGGTATCGCGGCCGCTCTTGTCTCGGGATTGGTATACGGCGGAGTTGCGCCGATGGATATGCTCGGATTTATGGGCCAAGGCATCGACTCGATGGGCAACCTCATAGTGGTGACGCTTTTGGCCTCGGGAATGTTGGGACTGATACATCACAACGGCGGTATCCGCTTTCTTATCGAGCGTATGTCCCGAGGCATCAAAGGATCGCGCGGCGCCCAAGCTATGATTTCGCTGCTCGTGGCCATAGTCAATCTGTGCACAGCCAACAACACCATAGCCATCATCACCGTAGGGTCGCTGGCACGCCAAATATCCGAAAAATACGGCCTGGACCCGCGCAAAACGGCCAGCCTTCTGGATACCTGCTCGTGCGTGGCCCAGTGCTTCATTCCCTATGGCGCTCAGGTGCTTATGGCCGCGTCACTGGCCGGCATCACCACCGTATCCATACTGCCGCACTTGTACTATCCATTTGCCTTAGGCATTATGGTGGCGCTGTCCATCATCTTCCAATTCCCGAAGCGCTACAACGCCAAAGCCGCCTAAGCACCTCCGCCGTCACACCGGTCACGCCGTCTGTCACACCGCGTCACGTCTGTCACGCCCGCGCCTCGCCGCAAATACTTGACTTGTAAAATGATTGTGTCGAGTCGCTACGTCGGTTCCTCGTCAGCCGAGGGTGTCGTAAATATCACCGAAATCGTTGGATAGATCGGCATCCGTATCGGCACATCCGGCGTAGTCTGCCGACGCATAATCCGAATTGCACGCCCCGGCGGCGCCACTCGGATTGTAATGCTGCGCGGCATCGGCTGCCGTCATATCCTCGTACGTAATCGTAACGTGCGGCTCGGCAGGCATTTGGACGCGCTCCACGTCATCGCCCACACCGACATTGGCGGCAATCTCGTCCGCCGATTTTTCATCATCGGGCGTGGCGGCGCGGCTCAGCGACGCATCCTCCTTGGTCAATATCGAAGCGACACTGACTCCGGCGATGCCCACGGCAGCGCTCACGGCCGCGACACGCCCCGGCGACACATGCCACCCCGCGTCATCCATCAAGGCCGCCGACGGGAATTCCTGCTGCGAAACATACGGCACCGGCTGCCGTAAGCCGGCCGCCTGATTGTCAGTCGAATCCGCGTCCGGTGCCGGGACCGTCACTTCCGTAGCCCGAGCCATATCCTCTTCGGTAAGTTCATTGTCAAAACGATTGTCTGATTTCATATCCATTGTCTAACGATTAGTATCGGCCTGCGGCCTATATTGGTATCGGTACGCGGCCCACGCCCCATAGGCGCGGCTCACGGCTTGCAAAAGAATGTCATAGCGCCGGCGGGGAGGGGGAGAATGAGTGAGAAGATAAGTCGCCTCGGCGCTTCTGACACCGCAAAGTTACAGCCTTCGCTGTTCTGTGTCCAAACATTTCGCCCGATGTTATACGAAATATACCGATTAATCCACGAAATCGCTCAAATCGCCTCCCCCCCGCGACACATCCCGACATCGTGCCAAAGCACGTCCGTCAAATGTAACGGCCCAATCCTTCATTCGTTCCCCTTAGGTCTAAAAAGTAACTTTGGGGACAAAAATATTCGTCGCTAATCGAAAAAAGCGTCACTGAGTGACAGGATTTTCAATTAGTATGCTTTCGGCCGAGGGTTCGTATCTTGGTATTGCCGGTTTTTATTGACATCTTGCTGTCAATTAGTCATATAGAATGTTTTTAAGTGATTGGCCGTATGGTCGTTTCTGCAGCCGAATAATTAGGTTTACGGTCCCAAGATTTATAGTTCCAAAGAATTGTCCTTCAGTAGGAAATCATAAATGCTTATGGTTACGATACCATATTCGTCTCTTGTCACCGGACATTCTTCGCCGATAACGATAATTTTCTTGAATGAATCATCTACTTTTAACAAGGACGCCCGCTCTTGTCTATTTTTCTCGTCAGACTCCATGCGGTATGCCGACTGGATGTAGTAACGCTTACTACCAAAATTACAGACGAAATCGATTTCAAGGCTTGAACGCTGCTGTTTCCCGTTTTCATTTAATTTCACTACAGGGACGACACCCACGTCCACATTGAATCCACGCGCTCTCAATTCATTGTAGATTATATTCTCCATCAAATGGCTTTTCTCTGATTGCCGGAAATTGATACGTGCGTTGCGCAATCCCAAATCCATGAAATAGTATTTATAGGGCGAATTGATATAGCGCTTTCCTTTGATGTCGTAGCGGGTGGACTTTTCGATAAGGAACGAATCGCAGAGATAATCAATGTAATTCTTGACTGTGTCGTAGGATATGACTGATTTTTTTTCGCTTAGAAAAGTATTGGCCAATTTGTTCGGATTGGTCAAAGCTCCGATGCCTGAGGCTAAAATATTGATAAGTTCCTCTAAGTCATCGTCCTTGCGTATGTCGTAGCGTTCCTTTATGTCTTTAATGTAGGTTTCGTCAAACAGTGATTTCAGATAGCGTACTTTTTGTTCTTCGGTTTTGTACGACAATACCTGAGGTAGCCCTCCGTACAACATATATTCATTGAGTCCGGCTTGTACTGTTCCGAAATAAACGGACATGTACTCCTTAAAACTTAACGGATACATCTTCATCTCGAAACCACGTCCGCGAAACTCTGTAATGATGTCTTTGGACAGGAATTTTGCATTACTTCCGGTGACATAGACATCTACATTTCGCATCCTCAGGAAACCATTCAGTACATCTTCGAAGTTGTCGAGCATCTGAACTTCGTCCAACAGAATATAATGCATTTCATCGTCAATGATGCGGCTCTCCACATATGCATAAAGGTTGTCGGGATTTCTCATACTCCGATTCTTATAGTCTTCCAAATCGACTTTTATGATATGATCCGAAGCTGTACCGCTTGCCTCGAGATACGAACCGAATATCTCAAATAGCAGATAGGACTTGCCGCATCTGCGCATTCCGGTTATGACTTTAATCATCCCGTTGTTACGCAGCGAGATAAGCTCGTCAAGATATTTTTTCCTTTCAATAAGTTTCATTGCTAATCGAAATTTATGCCACCGAGTGACGTAGTTTTCGATTACAAAGGTAGACGTTTTTCTTTAGGATACCAAAGTCTAATCGAAAAAATCGTCACTGAGTGACAGGATTTTCGATTATGACGCCCGCCTCGGCCTTTGTCCGCCCCGTCGTCGGTCGGGGCGCACTCGCGTCGGTCGAGGGCGGACAAAGGCGCGCGTAGATGTTAAAATGACGTAAAATGCGGCGGAGGATTAAACTTTTAGGTCCTCTAAAACGTCTATCATATAAACGGACGGAAGAAAACGTAGACTTCCGATGCGAAAGCACCGTTGCACTACTTGACAAAACGACATAGGTAAGGGAACCGACAGGCAAGCCATACGCGATGCTTACCCCTTCCTCTAACTTATACCAATTTTGTTTAGGGTTAATGAATGGTTTAGAATGATTAGTTTTTTCATAGGATTAGATTTTTAAGGTTTCTAAGAAGGGGAAGTCGTGAGATTTCCCCTTCCTTATTCTATAATTCGCATCGCCGGGTCGGTAGGATGATGAATTCAAGAGGGTGTCAAAATAGCAAATTATTGTAGGGGCGTAATATATTGCGCCCACCGCGATTGTGAGAATATGGCATAATACGCCGAAAAATCACTGCGCTATCTTCTTGACGGGCGAGCGCAATGTATTGCGACCCTACAGTTTTTGCATTTTTGACACACCCCTACAGTGCCCTCTATTATGACACAGCGCTCTACTCGGTCTACGATTAAGACTCACCCTTACTTGATTTATTGTTTTGACAGCCTCGGGATTATAAACCCCAAGACAATAAATAAGAAGGGACTGCGCTTGATTAGGCGCAGCCCCTTCGGGCTATGGGATGGTGGTCGCGGCGTAGGCCGCGGCTGTATTAATCGATTTCTTCGTCAGCTTCGTAGCCGCCCATTTCGCGGATGGCGTTCTTGAGCATTACGTACTGCTGGAACAGGTTGTTGACGGCTTCTTCGCCCTTGGTGTAGTCGTGCATAGGGCTCTTGAGGAAGAAGCTCAGGAAGCGCTGGATGCCGAAGCGGCCGGCGCGAGCTGCCAAGTCGCTGAGCAGTACCAGGTCGAGGCACAACGGAGCGGCGAGGATGGAATCGCGGCACAGGAAGTTGATCTTGATCTGCATGGGGTAGCCCATCCATCCGAAGATGTCGATGTTGTCCCAGCCTTCCTTATTGTCGTTGCGCGGGGGATAGTAGTTGATACGTACTTTGTGGTAGTAGTTGCTGTAGAGGTCGGGTTGTTTGTCGGCTTCGAGGATGGTCTCGAGGGTGGACAGCTTGGAAACCTCTTTGGTGCGGAAGTTGGCGGGCTCGTCGAGTACCAGACCGTCACGGTTGCCCAGGATATTGGTTGAGAACCAGCCGCTCAGGCCCAGGCAGCGTGTGCCGATGATGGGGGCGAAGCCGGATTTAACGAGGGTTTGACCGGTCTTGAAGTCCTTGCCTGCGATGGGCATCTTGGTCTGCTCGGCCAGTTCCCACATTGCGGGGATGTCGACGGTGGTGTTGGGGGCGCCCATGATGAAGGGAGCACCTTCTTTGAGTGCTGCGTAGGCGTAGCACATCGAGGGAGCTATGTGCTCTTTGTCGTCAGCCTTCATGGCTGCTTCGAGGTCGGCGAGGCGGTAGTGTACTTCTTCGTCTACGGGGACGTAAACTTCGGTGGAAGCGGCCCACAGTACCACTACGCGGTCAAGGTTCTTGGCGGCCTTAAATTCGCGGATGTCTTTGCGAATGTTTTCGACCATTTCCCAACGGGTGGCGCCCTTCATGTAGTTTTCGCCGTCGAGGCGTTTGGCGTAGTTGTGATCGAAGGCGGCGCGCAGAGGCTTGATGGCTTTGAGTTCGTCGGCTACGGGTTCGATGTCTTTTTCTTTGAGCACTTCGGCGTTGATGGCCGACTCGTAAGCGTTGACGGGATATACGTCCCAAGCGGCGAACTCGATGTCGTTGAGGTCGGCGATGGGTACGATGTCCTTGTAGTGGAGGTATTTTTTGTCGGCGCCTTTGCCCACACGGATTTTGTCGTATTGGGTCATGCTGCCTATGGGTTTGGCCAGACCTTTACGGGTCATCAAAACACCGGTCATAAATGTTGTGGAGACGGCGCCGAGGCCGACTACCATCACGCCCAGTTTGCCTTGGGCGGGCTTAACATTAGGATTGCTCATAATTAAATAAGTGTTTTACGTATGTTTCTCTCTTGATGGTTTTTTGCAGACTTTTTCGGCATCGACGCTATCGGGGCAATATACCGAGGCGATCGCGGACGGACCTCCGAAAAAGTGGGACAAAGGTATACACACTTTTTTAGATAGAAAAAGATTTTTCGGTAAAAACCACCCTTCCAAATGTTTAATATTATTAAAAATTCTCCATTTTAGCAAAATTCAGTGAAAATCCGGCTAATGCGGCGCATTTTGGTTAATGCGTGTTAAGAGTGCCCAAGGCGCTTTTGTGCGCAAAAAGGCGAATATTTGAGGTTGGTATCGATTGTTCCAACCGCGGGGTTCGGCGCCGAAAGTCGCATCGGTCACCGTAAAAAAAGTCGCAAAACGAGGCGATGCGCATTTATGCCGTCGTATTTAACGTTTTTTAATTCGTGGGGGGGGGGTTATGTTAGGTATATATTATGCGTCTTATAATCGGAAGCCGAGAAAATGCCGCGACAAGTGATGTCCCAAGGCAATATGCCGAGAGGAGTCCGATAAGCCTGTCGGAAGGTTTTTAAGGCCGAAGATGAAAGGACCAATCAAGATGAAAAGACCAATCAAGATGAAAAGACCAATCCAAATCCTTGTAATAAGCTGCGTAACAGCGCTGCCGGCAGTAGCCGGCGGCATCACCTCCACCGGCGTGATGTCTGTGTCCGGGCGTCCGGAGCTGTCAGATAGTGCCGTATCAGCTGCAAATGCCGTCCGTGACACCACGGCTGTGGCGGCCATCGATACCGCGGCCATCGATACCGCCGATTACGAAACCTTGGATGCCGTCACCGTAGAGGCTGTCATGCAGCGCACCGGCGCCGAGAAATCCGTGTACATACCCACTACGCGCCAGCGCAATGCCTCGCAGAGCGCCACCGACCTGCTCTCGCGTATGGATATCCCGCAGATAAGCGTGCCTTACGGCTCGACAGCGGTCAAGACTGTCAGCGGACAGGCGGTGGCCGTATTTATCGACTATGTGCCTGCCACTGAGGACGAGTTGGAAATGATGCGCACCTCGGACGTGCTGCGTGTCGAGTACTTGCAGTCGCCCACAGACACGCGCTTCGGCGGCAAGACCAACGTCATCAATTTCGTAATGCGCAAGTATGATTACGGCGGCTATGTCCGCACCCGTCTGTACGAGAACTTCTGGGCCAATTCCGGTCAGGCGCAGGTCAACGGACGTTTCAACTACCGCCGTATGACCTTTGATGTGATGGGTTACGGCTATTATTGCGCCAACGACCATACCGGCACGGCACAGACCGAGACCTTCCGTCTGCCCGATGGCCTTGGCGGCACCAATACCATCGAGCGTCAGTCCACGTCTACGGGCGCCAAATTTCGCCGCAACGACTATAGCGCCAGTTTCCGTGCCCGCTACACCTCGGACAAGTTCACGGCCAACAACATTTTGGCCTTTCGCGACACTCGCATCCCGCACAACGATAGCCAAGGCGCCGTGACCTATTCGGGCGGCGACTTCGACGACTCGGAATACACCACCGTCAACGACAGTCGTCGTCAAAACGTCACCTACACAGGCTACTACTACATAGGCATAGGCGAGCGCAACTCGCTGACCATCCAGCCTACTTACGCCTATAACCATACAACGCAAGGTTCGGTATATACCGAGGCCGGATTGGCGCCCATCGTCAACGATGCCGGAGACAACAGCACCCTGGCCAATACGTCCATCGAGTACGGACACACCTTCGGCGGCGGGCACAGTTTCACGCTATACGGATATGGACAGTACGAACACAATCGCACCCGCTATACCGGCACCACCGAGGCGCTGGACCGCACATCTTCGTATACCGGCAATTTCGATGCCGGATACTCGTTTGCACGCGGCGGATTCAGCTCGACCGTACGCTTCGGATGGAGTCTGTCGCATATTGACTACAACGGCGAAAAAATGACTTCAACTCCCCATATGCCGACCTATTCCTGCAATACTCGCCCAATACCAAGAACTCGGCAAGTGCGTATATGCACACTGCCGGGTGGCCTATATCCTCCAACTACAAGAGCGATAGGATGATACAAGATTCGCCGCTGTTGTGGCGTACCGGCAATCCGGCATTGACGGCCTACCGCAGTTGGGACTTCGGCGTCCAGTATGTGTACATGCCCTCCAACGCATGGCGCTTCAGCGGATATGCGTACGGCTGGCTCGTAGCCGACCGCGCCGCCTTCGACTATCAGCCCTTTGAATATCAGCCGGGTGAGCAGGGCCTTGTGCGTAATATCATTCAGCCGGCCGGCGGCTTCGGGCGCTACAATGTCGGTTTCAATATCAACTGGCGCCCCCTCGGCGGCAAATTCAATATCACCGGCAGCCTCACCGAAACCATTACGCACAACGGACGGCCCTACAACCTTGACAAGTCCGTCCTTTCGGGATACGTGCAGGCGATGTACTACATCGGCAACTTCAATATCGTAGCCGCCTACGTCAGCCGTGGATACTCCTTTGACGACAGTATGTCAGGTTTCTACACGCGCTCGCGTGACGCCTTTGCGCTCGCCGCCGGATGGAACAGCGGCTCGTGGAACGTCAATCTGCATCTACAAAATATGTTCCGCTGGCATTGGCGAACCTCCACGACCGCAATGACCTCGGCGTATTACGATGTAACGCGTCAGAACTACGGTGTAGACAATCATGCGTTGATACAAGCCAAGGTGACGTACACCTTCTCCTTCGGCAAGAAGAGCAAGCGCGACTCAGATGCCGACCTCTCCCCCGATGCGGCAAAATCCGCTTCCGGCATCCTGCATTGACAGGCGCTCTTAGGCTTTGATGAGGGCTGTGGTAGCTGTGCAGGCTATTGCGGCCCTTATCGTTGTTGGGGCTGTAATGGCTATAACGGCTATTATAGCTATTATGGCTATTATAGGCGAATGCTATTTTCGACGCAGAGCCCTGAAAAACAAAAAAAAGTGGTATATTTGCAGATTGAAACGCCCGCGACTATGCCGGCGTTGATACCGAAAGAAATATAACAACATAAGACCATATACAACAGATCATTATGCACAAGAGAATGACATTAGGCCTTGCGGCTGCGCTATTGGCCGCTGTGGCAGGCAGCGCCGCCGAAAGCACCGTCACGACGCGCCCGCTGTGGATGCGCGACGTAAAGATTTCGCCCGACGGCACCTCCATAGCCTTCACCTACAAAGGCGACATTTGGGTGGTGCCGACCCAAGGAGGTATGGCACGTCAGCTGACAGCCACCGACTACTACGAGACCACTCCCGTATGGAGTCCCGACGGCAAGAATATTGCCTACGCCTGCGACCGCCACGGCAATTTAGATGTCTTTATGATAGATGCTCGCGGCGGACGTCCGCAGCGCCTGACCTCCAACAGCGCCTCCGAGACTCCCGAAGCCTTCTCGCCCGACGGCAAGAGCCTCTACTTCTCCGCCGCCATCCAAGCCCCGGCGACAAGCGCCATGTTCCCCACCTCGCGCATGACCCAGCTCTACAAGGTTGCCGTCACGGGCGGCGCTCCCGTGCAAGTGCTCGGAACGCCCGCCCAGCTGATGTCCTGGACCGATAAAGAAGGCAAGTCCTTTGTGTATCAAGACGTAAAAGGCTTTGAAGACCAGTGGCGCAAGCACCACACCTCCAGCGTCACGCGCGACCTGTGGCTGTATGACGGTGCCACCGGACGCCATACCAACCTCACCAACCGCGCCGGCGAAGACCGCAATCCCGTGGTAGCCGGCGACCGCCTCTACTTCCTGAGCGAGCGCGAGGGCGACAACTGCATCAACGTCTACACCGCTCCCCTCTCGGACGTAAGCAAGGCACAGCGCATCACCGCCTTCAAGGGCAATCCCGTGCGCTTCCTCTCGCGCGGCGCCGACGGCACCCTCTGCTTCGGGTACGACGGCGAGATATACACCATGAAGGATACGGACAAAGCTCCGCGCCGTGTCGAAGTGTCGCTTATCGACCCCGACGACCCCGTGGCCGAGAAAAAGAATGTATCCTCCGGCGCATCCTCGGCCGCTGTCGCACCCGATGGCAAGAGCGTGGCTTTCACCTATCGCGGCGATGTCTTCGTGACCTCCGTGGAATACACTACCACCAAGCAGATTACGCACACCCCCGAAGCCGAGTACGGCCTATGCTGGGCCCCCGACGGCAAGACTCTCTACTACACAAGCGAGCGTGACGGCAACGCCGCCATATACAGCGCCGTGATGGAACGTCCCGACGATGATATCAACTTCGAGAACGCCACCGCCATCAAAGAATCCGTGGTCATAGCCGCCGACAGCCACGAACGCGCCCATCCCGACATCTCGCCCGACGGCCGGAAAATGGCCTTCGTATACGACCGCACCAAACTGGCCGTGATGGACCTCAAGTCCAAGAAAGTGAAAGTGCTCACAGACGGCACCACCACACCCGAACGTAACGGCAGCATCGGATTCGTATGGAGCCCCGACAGCAAATGGCTGGCCACCGAAATCGTCACCCGCAAGCACGAACCCTATATGGATATAGCCATCATCAACGTCGAGAGTGCCGAGATAATCAATATCACCGCCAGCGGATACACCGACGCCAATCCCAAATGGGTGCTTGACGGCAATGCCGTAGCCTTCGTGAGCGAACGCTACGGAATGCGCAACCACGCCTCCTGGGGCTCGATGGACGACGTATTCATCTGCTTCCTCAATCAGGACGCCTACGACCGCTACCGCCTGTCGCCCGAAGACTACGCACTGTACAAAGAAGTCGAGAAACGCCAGAACAAAGGCGCCAAGTCCGATAAGAAAAAATCCGACAAAAAAGACAAAGACGCAAAAGACGCCGAAGCCGACGACACCAAGACCATTAAAGTCGAAAAAGACGGCATCACCGACCGCGTGGTACGCGTGACGCCCATGTCCACGGCGTTGACAGACTATGCCGTGACCTCCGACGGCGACAAACTCTACTACATCAGCCGCGCCCAAGACGGCGTACAACTGTGGAAACTCGACCTGCGCAAGGGCGACCACCGCATGGTCTCCAAAATCAGCGGCGGCTACTACTTCACAAGCGACAAGGACGGCAAGACACTCTTCGTGCTGGGTTCGTCTATGCGCAAACTCGACCCCAAGAGCGACAAACTGACGCCCATAAGCTACAGCGCAACCATGACACTCGACCACGCCGCCGAACGCGCCGCCATGTTCGACAATATGGTGCGCGAAGAAGGTCAACGCTTCTATGTAGCCGATATGCACGGTGTAGACTGGAAGAACCTCACCGCTCACTACCGCCGCTTCCTGCCATATATCAACAACAACTACGACTACGCCGAGATGCTCAGCGAATTACTGGGCGAGCTCAACGTCAGCCATACCGGCGGCCGCTACTACGGCAGCTCCGTCTCCGGCGACCGCACCGCCTCGCTGGGCCTGCTCTACGATATGTCATATACGGGCAAAGGCCTACGCGTGGCCGAGGTACTCAAGAAAGGTCCCTTTGACCGCGCAGCATCCATGCTGACCCCCGGAATGATTATCGAGAAAATCAACGGCGAAGAAATTACGCCGACCACCGATGCCTCCGTACTCCTCACCGACATCTCCGGCAAGAAGACCTTGGTATCTATCTACGACCCCAATAGCGGACAACGCTGGGACGAAGTTGTGCTGCCCATATCTACTTCGGCACACAACAAATTGATGTATGACCGCTGGGTACGCCAACGCGCCGCCGATGTGGACCGTTGGAGCAACGGTCGTCTCGGATACGTCCACATCCAAAGCATGGATGACGGCTCGTTCCGCACCGTATACAGCGATGTCCTGGGCAAGTACAACGACCGCGAAGGCATCGTCATCGACGTGCGCTGGAACGGCGGCGGACGCCTCCACGAAGACATAGAAGTATTCTTCAGCGGCAAGAAATACCTCACGCAGGAAATACGCGGCATCGAAACTTGCGATATGCCGTCGCGCCGCTGGAACAAGCCCTCGATAATGCTGATGTGCGAAGCCTGCTACAGCAACGCTCACGGCACTCCCTGGGTGTACAAGCATCAAGGCATAGGCAAGCTGGTGGGCATGCCCGTGCCCGGCACCATGACTTCGGTCAACTGGGTCACCATGCAAGACCCCTCGCTGGTATACGGCATCCCCGTAATCGGATACCGCACCGCCGAGGGCACTTTCCTCGAAAACAGCCAGCTTGAGCCCGATGTACGCGTGGCCAATGACCCCGCAGTCATCGTCACCGGCGAAGACCAGCAACTGCATCGCGCCGTCGACGAGTTGCTCAAACAACTCGATGCCTCCAAGGCCAAGAAATAATTAAGGACACAGATAGTGGTAGCCGTTATCGGCGGCCACTACCAAAGAACAAATACACACAGATATGCAAGACAGCAATCCCGGCATAGATGCCGAAAAAGACGATACGCGGACACGCCTCATAGGCGCGCAAGACAAAGAAGCAACGATACGCATAGACACACCCGTCTCCGACGGACAAACGCCCTCGCCGGAGCCGACACCGAGCGCCGACGAACCTCGTCGAAGCAAGGCGTGGATATACGTGATCATAGCCCTGGTAGTCATAGCCGCCGGCGCCGTGGCCGCATTTTTGATTTGGGGCAACGACGACAAGAGCGACGACAAGACCCTGACGGAAATCGAAAGCGATGAAGTGCCCGGAGTCAACAATGAAGATATGGGTGATTTCCTTAACACCGCTATGAGCGCCCGCTACGACAAGGGCGCCGATGAAGCCGTAGCCGTAGACACGGTGGCAATGGTGGAAGCGGTGGCAGACTCGGCAGCAGTAGTTTGGTAGGTACGTCCCAACCGATTCAACGATAGCGCCTACGGACACACGCATACACAGTATATGGGGTTGTGTCAAAATTGTAGACACTGTAGTGGCGCAATACATTGCGCCCGCGTTGAATAAAGGTAATTTGACACATCCTCGCATACACAGCAAATACATCAAGATACAGATAATGAAGACCAAAGACCAACTTATAGACGACCTGTTGGACCTCGCCTTTGCCGAGGACGTCGGTGACGGCGATGCCACCACCCTGAGCACTATCCCGGCGGACGAAACTGGTACGCAACAGCTTATCGTCAAAGAACCCGGTATACTGGCAGGCGTCGAAATCGCACGCAAAGTATTCCAACGCTTCGACCCCGAACTGCGTATGGAAGAGTACATACACGACGGGGCGCACGTCAAGCCCGGCGATATCGCCTTCCGCGTCACCGGACGCGTACGCTCGCTGCTGCAGACCGAGCGCATAATGCTCAATATCATGCAGCGTATGTCCGGTATAGCCACCACCACGGCACGTTACCAGGCCCTTCTCGAAGGCACCGGCGCTCACGTGCTGGACACCCGCAAGACAACCCCCGGAATGCGTATGCTCGAAAAAGAAGCCGTACGCATCGGCGGCGGTACCAACCACCGTATCGGCCTCTTTGATATGATTCTCATCAAGGACAACCACGTGGATTTTGCCGGCGGAATACCGCAGGCCGTGGCTGCCGCCAAGAAATGGTGCAAGGACAACGGCAAGGACCTGAAAATCGAAGTCGAAGTGCGCAACCTCGACGAAATCGATCAAGCCCTGGCCGCCGATGTGGACCGTATAATGCTCGACAATTTCAGCGTAGAACGCACACGCGAGGCCGTCA
The DNA here is from genome assembly GCA_002478045.1 of Porphyromonadaceae bacterium UBA7555. Classification (GTDB taxonomy): domain Bacteria; phylum Bacteroidota; class Bacteroidia; order Bacteroidales; family Muribaculaceae; genus CAG-873. The sequence goes on along the minus strand of DLLT01000054.1, from coordinate 31,091 downwards.
AGCACATACGCGCCAATGAGAAAGGTCGCCATATCGAAATCGAATCCTCCGGCGGCATCACCTACGACACCTTGCGCGCCTACGGCGAATGTGGCGTGGACTTTATCTCCGTGGGCGCACTGACGCACTCGGTCAAAGGTCTCGATATGAGCTTCAAAGCCGTCAAAGAGTAAGAAATACGTGCACTGCGACCGCCTCGGCCGAGCCACCGTAATACGCGAGTCGAAATATGACAGTGCGGCATACAACAGCCGAGCGAGCGCGGTACAAATAAATGAAATTAAACACATATAATTAATAAATAGTATTATGACTCTCAAAAAAATTCTCTCCCCGGTGGCGCTGGTATGCGCCGCCGTGATGATGCTGACCGCGTGCGGCGACAGCACTTCGGTGTCGGACAAAATCAAGGAATACATTCCCGATGACTGCCTGATGGTGATGTCCGGCGACGTGCAGCGCCTCCTCGGACAAATCAACTGCAAGACCAACTCCGACGGCCAAATCGAGCCCTCCGACGAGCTGTCCCAACTCGCATCTAACGATAAAGACTTTGAAAAACTTCTCGATTTCAAGGGTATAGACTGGAACAACGTCGTAGTTGGCTTTCGCGGCAAAGGCGAAAAAATTTCGGCGCTGGTAATCTTTTCGGTCACCGACATAGACACTTTCTGCAAATCGATGAAGGACGCAAGCGAAGACGAAGACCTTGAAATCGATCAAGACGGCGATTACACCACCGTCGGCGATAAAAACCACGTGATAGCACTTAAAGGCAATTTGGGCTTCATGGCAATCAAGAACGGGACGCTTGTAAAACGATCCAAAGCTGCCGCCACCATCGACGAATGGCGCGACAACGCCAAGGAAAGCCCGCTGGCCGACTGGAAGCTGGACTATATGACGCAGAACCGCATCTTCAATATGCTGATAGACGGCAAGAAGATGACTGATATTATGATGGCCGATATGATGCCCTACGGAATTAACAGCTTGCCTTCTATGGAATACCTCACCAAAGGCTTCCTGGGCTTCCATGCGGATGCCGAGGGTCCCCAAATCACTATGGGCGGCGAATTTATGGACGCCGAAGGCAAGATCAAGGAGATGCCCCAATGCGGCAGCTTCGATGCCTCGCTGCTGGCTTACGCCTCGCCCAAGGACATTATGGCCTTCGGTGCCGGCTTCGGCAGCACCAAGGATATGGCATCGGGCTACGGCGCTTTGCCCGGAATGAACAAGCAGATGCTCGAACAGCTGCAAGCTGTGTACGACCTCTTTGACGGCTCTTCCCTTATGGGCGCTGCCGGACCGCTGAAAGGCGTTGAATCGTTCACCGATATGAGCTATGACAAATGGCACTTCGTCCTGGCCGCCAAACTCAAAGGCGACAACGCCTCCAAGGCCAAGGATATGCTTGCCATGCTCGCCGCCACAGCCGACTCGGCCGTCGCTACCGGCAACGAGATGGTGCTGAACATCCCCGTCGATTACTCCTACGATGACTTTGACTATGAATATGCCGAGCCCGATTTCTACGGTGATGATTACGTTCCGCAACCTAAGGTCACCTATGGCAAACTGTATATCAAGCAAGAGGGCAACGTCCTGGTAATGTCCAACGCGCCCATCGCCAAGCAATCCAATTCCTTCAAGGCCGGCGAATTCGAGGGCAAATGCGGCGAATTCCAGATAGCACTCTCCAAGGCCGACTTGCAGAAATACACCGGCCTGGTAGTACCCTTTGGCGTCAGCTTCGTGGTAGACGCACCCAAGGGAGGCGGTTCTGTCACCGCCGTGCTGGCTCTGACCGAAACCGAGGGAAGCATCTACGACAACCTCATGAAGGTTTTCGGCGCAGGCAAGTAATATAATCTCGAAACATTGGTGCAAATGAAAATACTGCGTCAATGTATGCTGATACCGGCAGTGGCGATGATGCTACTGTCGGTATCGTCATGCGATAGCGGCCTTCAGAAAGGCACTTTTGACGATGTCCTGGTCGCAATACCCGCCGGATCCTCTGTCGAGACAATGACGTGGCGGCAGGTCGATGAATTATTCGGTCTCCATGGTGAGGCCGGCGACATCTTCGGCCGCGTATGCTGCCTGAGAGTCGCCGACCCCGTGGCGCTTGTGCATCTTTCCGGCGGTTCCGAAGTGCTTATGTCCGCCATCTCCGATGTGGCCGTGGCCGAAGACGCCACCGGCGACTGGGAACGCGTCGAATTGGGCCGCGACGGCATCTCCGGCCGCGTATGCGTCGCCGAGGGAGGCACCGTCGTCCTGGGCGGACGCTTTGTATGGCTTGTGCCTTCGGCGACACAAGTGCAAGAGGCGGCGCATACCGTCTCCGCGATACTGGATGCCGGCACGAGGCTGCCGCAACCTGTGCGCGAGGCGCTGAAGCCCCGATCGGGTATTGCCGTAGCGTTGAGCGTAGAAGATAAATACCTCACGGCCACGATTATAGACAATTACGGCGCCGAAGCTGTCCGCAGTGTTCGTTCGATCGTTGTGGAAGTGCGCGGCGTCTTGCGCGACAGCGTCGGCGCGATATATGACCTCGGCGAGTACGCGCAGCCGCTCAACGGAGCGGTTGCCGAGAGCCCGGCATGCATCGCCGTTGCCCTCGGGCTGCGCCGCGGCGCCTTGGCACGTGCCGTGTCCGAACACATACAGCCCCGCCTTGGCGTCAAGGAGAAACTCGCATTTGCGGCTGTCTCCGATATTCTGCGTGATGTCTGTGGCACCCTGCGTGCCACCCTCCAAATGGAAGGCGCTGCCGCCACGGTGCGCCTGTCTTTACCCTACGCCGAAGGCGGCGCCGCTGCCGCTACGCACCGTTTGACCTCTATGATGCAACGCTTCGGACTTCAAAGCGAATTAAGCGTCAAGGCCGTAGGCGACACCTTGATGCGACTGAATATAGCTTTAGGCGAAAGACCACTGCTGTTTGACGGCGTTGCCCCGACGCCGGCCGTGGCGCCCGATAAGGACGGCGATGTGCTTATGGCCGTGGGTATAGCCCCCGTCTCGGACGGCTTTGTACATTTGGAAGGTGTGCAAGCCGTTGTGCGTCAGCGCGGTTTTGTCGTCACGCTGCTCGGTACCGACTTACGCCGACTTGCGTACATGCTGCACCTAAATGCTGCCGATGACGATATGTCGGACGAATAAAACATTGACAATGAAACGAATCGAAACAATTACGCTTGATAAAGTGCTGCCGCGTGTCTTCCTCGGCAGCGAGCACGACAGCCCCGTGTGCGACTCTCAGGTATGGCTGCACAGCCTGACGTTGCATCGCGATGCCGGAGCCTACCTCGTAGAGGCCGAAAGCGGCACGGGCAAGTCGTCGCTATGCTCCTTTGTCTACGGCAACCGCCGCGACTACTCCGGACATATACTCTTTGACGACCGCGACTTGGCATCGCTATCCATGGGCGAGTGGTGCGAGATACGTCGCCGCCATATAGCCCTGCTGCCACAGGAAATGCGTCTATTCCCCGAGCTGACGGCTATGGAGAACATCCAAATCAAAAATCGCCTGACCGATGCGTGTTCCGAGGCCGAGATACGCCGCCGTCTCGAAGCACTCGAGATAGAACACAAGGCCGATACGCCGGCTGCTCTGCTCTCCATAGGCCAGCAACAGCGTGTGGCTATTGTCCGTGCCTTGTGTCAACCTTTCGATTTCCTTATACTTGACGAGCCGGTGAGCCACCTCGACCGCCGCAACAACCTGATTGTGGCCGCCATCATCGCCGACGCCGCGCGCGACGCCGAGGCCGCCGTCATCACCACCTCCGTGGGCAATCCTTTGCTGCTTTCAGACATCGACAACGCCCCCGAGATAAACACCATAAAGCTATGAGTAACAACGTCTGGAAACTCCTGCGCCGCAACATCTCGGTATCGCAGATAGCGGGTTATGCCATCGCCAACCTCGTGGGCCTGAGCATCATCATAGCCGCCGTACAGTTCTACAATGACACCTCCGAAACCATCGGCAGCGAAGACTCGTTTCTGAGCAAAGACTATGTCATCATCTCCAAGAAAGTCAATGCGCTCAATACTATGGGCGCCGGCGGCGATACATCCTTTTCGGCCGACGAGATAGCCGATATAGAGCATCAGCCGTGGACACGCCGCGTCGGACAATTCACCGGCGCCGATTTCTCGGTGATGGCTGCCATCGAAATGGGCGGACGGCGTATGTCCACCTACCTGTTTTTCGAGGCCATCCCCGACGAATTCCTCGATATAAACCCCGAAGACTGGACCTTTGACCCGTCCAATCCCGTGATTCCGGTGATAATGTCCAAGGACTACTTGACACTGTACAACTTCGGCTTTGCCACCACGCGCAATATGCCTCAGCTCTCCGAAGGCCTTATCGGCACCGTACCTATGACCATGACGCTGAGTGGTAACGGCTTGCACGAGACCCTGCCGGCGCGCATCGTCGGGTTCTCGTCGCGCCTCAATACCATAGCCGTGCCGCAGTCCTTCCTCGACTGGGCCAATGCCCGCTATGCCGCCCCCGGCGACCGCCGCAATCCCTCGCGCCTGATTATCGAATCCAATACCGCCGGCGACCCTGCCATAGCCAAGTACATCAAGCGCCACGGCTACGAAATAGCCGGCGACAAGGCCGACAACTCCAAGGCCGCGTACTTCCTGCGCGTGGTCACCACCATAGTCCTCACCGTGGGCGTGATTATCTCGCTGCTGGCATTCTTTATCCTGATGCTCAGCATCTACCTGCTCCTGCAAAAGAACAAGCAGAAATTGCATGACCTGATGCTGCTGGGCTACTCGCCCGGTCAGGTTGCGCGTCCGTACTATCTGCTGATAGGAGCGGTTAATGCCGGAGTGCTCGTGCTGTCGCTGGCCGCTGCGCTCACCGCTGCATCGTGGTGGGCACCTCGTCTGGCCGACATCGGTATGGCACCCGCCGGGCCGTGGACCGCGATATGCGCCGGCGTAGTCATCGTTGCGCTGCTGACCTGCGCCAACGCCTTGGCCATCCGCCGCATCGTCCACCGCAACTTCTTCGCCTCCTGATACATAAATAGCTGTAATAGCCATATATAACAGCTATAATAGCTATTAAAACTATAATAGCCATACCGACCACACACTCAAGAAAATAATACACCATTATATGAAGACAAATAAGAATATGGTGCCGACACTGTCGCTGACGCCCGGTCGCCGACTGATGCTCGCCGTATGCGTCACCGTGCTGTTCTATGTGATTACGGGCTTGGCCTTGCAGCTGATGCGCGGCGCTTTCGGCGCGGACAATGTGCGGATGCTGCGCATAGCCGCCGTGATGCAGGATATGCTGCTGTTTGTAATGCCGGCCGTCATCGTGGCGGTACTGCTGACGCGCCTGCCGGCACGTTTCCTTGCCGTGGACAGTGCGCCACGGGGTAGGGCGATATGGCCGGCGGCGTTGACTATGATTGTCAGCATTCCCGCAATGAATTGGATGATAGAGGCCAACGCCTCGCTGCCGCTGCCCGAAGGCATAGCCGCATATTTGCGCGAGCTCGAAGAAGCGGCGGCACGCACTACCGAAACCATGCTCGGCTCGGCGGACATAGGGTCGCTGATTATGAACCTGCTCATTGTCGCCGTCCTTGCCGGATTTTCCGAGGAACTATTCTTTCGCGGTATGGTCCAGAGGCTTTTCATCGGCTGCCGTTGGCACGCCGGAGTGGCGATATGGGTTGCGGCGGCGCTGTTCAGCGCCATGCACATGCAGGTCTTCGGATTTGTACCACGTCTGCTCTTAGGCGCCTACTTCGGCTACCTGCTGCTGTGGAGCGGCTCGCTGTGGCTGCCGGTGCTGATGCACGTGTTCAATAATGCCATATATATCGTTTCGCGCCACTGCGCCGGCGCCGCCGATATCAATGTCTTGGGTACGGAGGGCACTGCAATGTCCTATATAATAATAGGTGTCAGTGTAGCGCTGACCGTCATAGGCTTGGTGCTGACCCGACGTGCAGCCAAAGGCTGCGGCCGCAGTCGCGCGGCGTAAAGGTGGAATCGGAGGCACGCTGCCTAAGGGTGAGACATAGTAGTTCGCCCCCCCCTCCTCCCAACCGCGCCCGGGCTGCGAGAATACTGTGCTTGGCGGCTTAAAAAAGACTAAAAATAGTTAAACTTCGGGCTTTTCGAGACTTGTCGGCACTCCCAAACGCGAAAAAATGGCTACCTTTACGCCGATTATTGCGCAACGGCCGCCGGACGCACTCCGCATCGGCCTTTATCATTTGATTGGCGCGCAATTGTATACCCTAAAATAGAGAAACAACTATTCTATATCTAATAACTAATCTCAACTTAACAGTATGAAATTATCTTTACGCAACATTATGCTGGCCGCAG
>DLLT01000054.1:16531-24562 GCA_002478045.1 Porphyromonadaceae bacterium UBA7555 | reverse complement strand
ATGGTACAAGACCTACACGACAAACCGTAACGAAAGCCGCTTCGGCGCCGGTTTCGGTGGTAAGGTTTACTTCAACGACAAGGCCAACAAGAAGGTCATGACCATCGACAAAGACGGCAACGTTGAAGAATACGCAACCGTAGAAGGTATCGGTACCGGTATCGCCATCGATGACGCCGGCAACGTACTCGTAAGCACCGGCTTCTCCGGCGCAGCTTCCGCCACCAACTACGTTATCATCAGCGCAGAAGACAAATCGCAGACGACTCTGACGCTCGACATCAATGCAGACAATGCAGGCGTCGCTCCCGCACGTACAGATCAAATCGGTCGTGTTGCCGGCAACCTTCTGTCAGAAGAAGGAGCGTTCTTCTTCATCACAATGAACGGCGCCACCACGGTTACAACCGTCTTTGTACAAAACGGCGAACAAGCTATGGGCGACCTCTCCTACCTGATGTCCGAAACTGCGCCTATATCTATGAATACCAGCACCTGCGCTCAGCCGCTCTATGACTTCGAGACTCTCGTAGGTATGGGTGATGATGCTCGCACACAAGGCTTTGCTGTTCGTCAACGTGGCAACCAAAAGGTATACTACTATGATGGTACAGAATGGTTGACATTCGGTGCTCCCGCAACAAAAACCAGCGGTACCGAAGGTTTTGACGTATTCACTCATGGTGAAAAACGTTACACCATCAACCCCGTTACGATGAACAAAGGTCACGAAAACGCTTTCGAAATCGCTGACGAAGACGGCAATACTATCTTCAACTCCGTAACCGACGGCGGTGTTCCCGTGGTATGCGAAACCGGCAGCCAGAGCTTCGGTTCGTACAATGTTCGCCAAATCGACGAAAATAACTACGAAATCTACCAGTGGTACGGCGCCAACAACAACAACTGCCTTGCAGCAATGTACACCGTTAACTTCACCCAGGGCGTCAACGATGTCATCGCAGCTGATGCCGACGTAGCTCCCGTATACTACAACCTCCAAGGCGTACGCGTGGCCAACCCCGCAAACGGCCTCTACATCAAGGTTGTCGGCGAAAAAGCCTCCAAGGTTCTTGTAAAATAAGACACCACAGACATACTTCCCCCGGACCGCAGTAGGTCCCAAGGATAAGTAACACTATCCCACCCCGAGGGCGATGCTTCAATTAGCACCGCCCTCGGAATGTTTTTCGGGCAACCGGACAGGCCGCGATATGCCGAGGCCTCCCGCCATGACCATTTACACGTCGCGATGCTGCGGATGACATCAGCCCGAAGCGGAAGTATTGCGAGAATAATATAATACTTAGAAATAATCAACAATTTGTCTTGTCACATCATGCCCGATACCATGTGACACATCTAAAAACCTATCAATATATACACCACGATGGAAACAATATCCGCAATGTTCACCCCGGACAACATCTTCGGCAGCCTGGCCGCAATCTGTATGATCTTCGGCTATATGCCCCAGGCTATCACCACGATGCGCACGCGCTACACCGACGGCATCGCCATGGCCACCTTCTGCATGATGGGCCTCGGCTCGGTATTTTTTGTCGTACAAGGCTTCTTGATTGACAACTGGCCGCTGATAGTCACCAACTTAATCACCGCTGTCTGCTCGGCCATCATCTTCGGCATCAAGATCCATAACGACTACTTCAAGAAGAAGTAACGTCGGCAGCAATAGGCCAAAAAGGCCATTCCAAGAAAATCAATGTCTGTATAATCGCGGACTTCTGTAACCGGGGGCGCTCCAACATTCGCGGGATGCGCCCCCGGTCTTTGTGTACGTTGTGTATGGCTTTGAAAAGACAAGTAGAGAGCCAAAATCGTAGACACAGCAAGGGGGGGGGGCATAATGGGAAGCCTTGTAGGGGAGCAATACATTGCGCCTGCGCGGCAAAAGGATAACGCAATGACTACCGATGTGTTATGCCCTATTTTTATGGTCGTTGCGGACGCAATATATTGCGCCTCTACTATAATTCGCTATTTCGGAACACCGCCTTACAGTAAAACACCGTCATCCCACCCCCCCCTACAGAAAACGCCCATTACGTCACACCTTCCTACTCACACCGCAATCAATAGTTAAATATGGTTAAATCTGAAATTCTAACGCATAATTCTAAGGTAAAAAGCTTTAATGAATGAAAAAATAGTGTTTTCTTTGCACGATAAAATGACGTAAAGCCCTAAGAGACATACGAAGGCTTACGCGATACACGGCACGAGATGCCCCGTACTTACTTGTAATTATTGAAAGAACAGAGATTTATTGAAGAAGCTCGGCGCGCAGAATCATAAACTGATGCACCGTTATCGCTGTCGCAAGTATGTATGCAGAATCCCACTTCTTCCCGGACGCAATGACCGGAAGAAAATGCCGGATAGATGTCGCCGCCGCTGCCACCTTCGTCCCCGGAGCCACCGAAAAGCACAAGGCTCCCCCTATAGCTGCCCGGTATACAGGAGTGCGCACGCTGTTCATAGAGATGCAGACGCGGAAGCGTATCCCGATACCCTATTGAGAAACAATACAATAATTAATTTTTATAAAGTCAAACCACTCAAAAATTGTTGCATGAAGAACATTTGTTTTCAAATGAATCGGAAGGCATGGCTCGTCATTGTAATGGCATTGATGATGGCCTTCCCGGCTTTGGCACAGAACGTGACGGTGACCGGTACCGTCTATGACGCTGACAACGAGCCCGCAGTGGGCGCTTCCGTCACCGTCAAAGGACAGTCCAAGGGCGCTGCCACCGATGTAGACGGCAATTTCCGCATTGTCGCCGCTCCCAATGCTACCCTCGTAGTGACCTACGTAGGTTGCAAGACACAGGAAGTGGCCCTGAACGGCCGCACCAACGTCACCATTAACCTCACCTCCGACACCGAAGTTCTCCAAGACCTCGTGGTAGTAGGTTACGGTACAGTGAAGAAACAAGACGCCACCGGTAGTGTGTCCGTTGTCAAGCCCGACGAAATTGAGGCCGGACTTGCCACCAACGCCAACGACCTGCTGGTGGGTGCAAGCCCCGGTGTGGTAGTTACAACCGACGGCGGTAACCCCGGCGCCGGTGCCAACATCCGCATCCGCGGCGGTGCTTCGCTCAACGCCTCCAACGATCCTCTGATCGTTATCGACGGAGTGCCCATGAACAACTCCTACGGTTCGCTGAGCCCCTTGTCCATGATTGCCCCCGACAACATCGAGAGCCTCACCATCCTCAAGGACGCCTCCGCAACAGCCATCTATGGTAGCCGTGCATCCAACGGTGTGATCATCGTCACCACCAAGAAAGGCAAAAGCGGCAAGCCCCAAATCAACTTCAGCGCCAACTTCCACCTCAATACGGCACGCCGTACCTGGGACGTGGCCACCGGCGACGAATTCCGCAAACTGATCTACGAGCACGCCTCCAAGGATGCCATCTATCTGATGGGCGACGCCTCCACCAACTGGGAGCGCGAAATTCTGCGTACATCCTTCTCGCATGACTACAACCTGAGCATCGGCGGCGCAGCACGCTGGCTTCCCTACCGCTTCAACGTTTCTTATACAGACAACAACGGTATCCTGAAGACCTCGCGCATGCAGCGCACCACCGTAGGCTTCAACCTCACCCCCGAATTCTTCAATGGCAAGCTGAAAATTGCTCTTAACGCCAAAGGCAGCTACGTAGTAGACGACAAAGCCGACACCGGCGCCATCTACTCGGCACTTATATACAACCCCACACTGCCCGTATACAGCGACTATCGCACTATGGGCAACAGCGGATTGAGCTACTTGGGCGGATACACCTCGCTGATCAACAACGACGGTCGTCTCGAGACCAACGGTAACTACAACCCCGTATCGATGCTTTACGGCGTCGACAAGCAGGACGAAATGTGGGCCTCCACCGGCAACTTGATGATCGACTACGCATTGCACTTCCTCCCCGAACTGCGACTGAACCTCAACCTCGGTTACGACATCATGCAGGGTCGCACACGCGACTACACACTGCCCAACAGCCCGCAATCCTGGAAGTCCAACTACAACAACGGCGCCGGCCAGTACTACTATCAGTACCAACTGGCACGCAACACCATGCTCGAGTTCTATGCCAACTACAAGAAAGAAGTAGAAAGCATCCAGTCCTCGTTTGACGTTATGGCCGGTTACTCCTGGCAGCGTTTCGATTACCACAAGCGCAACCACACCGAAATCACCACCCTGGGTTACACCCTCGACTACATGCCTACCGTAGGTATGTGGAATATGAACGTTGACCCCAACTCCGAGCAGTACATCGGCAAGAGCTTCGGTCTGGACTATCGCAAGACCTATTACGACGGCAACCAGCTCAACCTGCTGTCCTTCTACGGACGTTTCAACTACTCCTTCAAGGACACCTATCTGTTGACATTCACACTGCGTGACGATGCCACCTCGCGCTTCGCCAAAGACTGCCGCTGGGGTCTGTTCCCCTCGCTGGCTCTGGGCTGGAAGATCTCCAATATGAGCTTCTTCGAAGGACTTCGCGACAAGATGAACGAGATGAAGCTGCGCCTCGGCTGGGGTAAGACCGGTCAGCAGGCTGTGGGCGGATACAACAACTACACCCCCGTATACTCCATCTCCAACCCCGGCGCCTACTATCCCTACAACGGCGGATGGATCAATCCTCTGTACCCCAACCCCTACGATGCCAAGATGAAGTGGGAAACCACCACCACCTGGAACGTCGGTGTAGATATGGCATGGCTCAACAACCGCTTCACCACCTCTCTGGACTGGTACCTGCGTGACACCGACGATCTGCTGGCTTATGTGCCCGTACCCGCCGGTATGACCACCACCAACGCCATGACCCGCAACATCGGTTCGCTGCGCAACCTCGGTGTCGAACTCACCGTAGGCGCCAAGCCCATCGTCACCAAGGACTTCACTTGGAGCACCGGACTCAATGTCGCTTGGAACAAAAACAAGATTACCGAGCTGACCGGTAGCACCGAAGAAGACCAGAACTTCACCCTCGATGCCGAAGGCAACCCCGCATCCGAGAATGCCGGCGCCATCGAAGTACATAAAGTAGGCCTGCCCGCATACTCCTTCCGCGTATTCGAGCAAGTATACGATCCCGACGGCAACCCCATCCCCGACTGCTACGTAGACCAGAACAACGACGGCAAGATTGATGCCTCCGACTTGGTACTCAAGCACAGCCGTGACCCGAAAGTCACCCTGTCGTGGAACAACAACTTCTCGTACAAGAACTGGGACTTCGGATTCGTACTCCGCGCCAATATCGGCAACTACGTGTACAACGCCATGCGTGCCCGCTCCATCAACCTCTACAACCTCGAAGGTCAGGGCAACATCCTCAACAACGTACTTGACTCCGACTTCTACTTCAACAGCGGTAAGGCCGTCAGCAACCTGGTACGCTCCGACTACTTCCTGGAGAACGCCGGTTTCCTGCGCTGCGACAACATCACCGTGGGCTACACCTTCCCCAACCTGTTGAAGAACCAGCTTCGCCTGCGCCTCTATGGTGCCGTACAGAATGCCTTCGTCATCACCAAGTACTCCGGCATCGACCCCGAAGTATTCAATGGTGTAGACAACAATGCATACCCGCGGCCCATCACCATGTCCCTCGGCGTAGTGGCCACCTTCTAATCACTCCAGTCTAACAATACATCTATAGATAAGACTTATGAAATACATATCGAAATATTTCCTCGGACTGTCCTTGATGTTGGCCGCAGGTTTCAGCTCCTGCACCGGAGACCTCGACGTTCCGCCGAAAGATCCCAACCAGGACACCCCCGAAAAGTTGTTCAAGAATGATCCGCGCGGCACTATGGACCGGATGCTGGCCGAGTGCTATCAGGGTCTGGCTACCGCAGGCTACAAAGGTGCCGGCGAGTCCATCCTCGGCTTCGGCGATGCCGGTGCCGGAACATTCACCCGTACCATCTTCAACCTCGAAGAGCTCACCACCGACCACTTCTCGTGGCTGCAGTTCTCGGACGCCGGTTACTACGAATTGGTGACCATGGCCTTCGCTCCCGACAACGAGGTGATGTACGCCGCATACTCCCGTATCTACGGCGAAATCGCCCTGTGCAACGAGTTTATCCGCACCATCCAACAGTACCGCAGCTATCTGGCCGACGGCGACCAAGCTGCCGCCGATGACGGCATCCGTCAAGCCAAGATCCTGCGCTCGCTGGCATACTTCTACGCCATCAGCGACTTCGGCTCGGCCGGCTATGTAGACGAGACCTCCGAAGCCGGTGCCGCCCCCGTGCAGTACTCGCGTGCCGATCTCTATAATAAGGTTGTAAGCACCCTCGAAGAAGTCTCCGCCGAATACGGTGACAGCTACGTCGCTCCCGCTTACGGATACGTAGGCAAGGAAGCCGCCGATGCACTGCTGGCTCGCTTCTACCTCAACGCCGGCGTATTCACCGGAACACCCGCCTACGACAAGTGCTGGAACATCTGCCAGAAGATTATCGCCCACCATCAAGGCGCCGGCTTCAACAACTCCGGTCTGGCCGATTCCTACAAGGCACTCTTCGGCGCCAACAACGAGCAATATGCAGCTCAGGGCTCGCGCGTCAACGAAATCCTGCTCACCGTGCCCCAGGACGGTATCAACCTCCAGGCTTACGGCGGCTCGACATTCTACATCGCAGCATGCTGCGGCTCGGCCGACGGTATCAGCTCGCTCAACGACTGCAACCTCAATGCCCAATGGACATGTATGGTGGCTCGCGAACAGTTCTCCAACCAGTTTGGATTTGACGCCAACGGTTACACCAACGATGCTCGTGCCGAACTCTGGAAAACCAGCAAGGACGGCTTCGAAATCGGCAACAGCACCATCATGGGCAACGGCGGTTTCGCCAAGGGCTATGCTCCTCTGAAATACACCAACTACGCCTATGACGAATTCGGCAACATCGACACCGAGAACTCGCCCAACGGTAGCGAACGCTCCTTCGCCGATGCCGACTGGACCGTTATCCGTCTGGCCGAAATCTACCTCAACGCCGTCGAAGCCAACGTAGTAGGCAATGTAGGCAACCAGGCCGACGCCCTCAAGTACATCAACTACATCCGCGAACGCGCCGGTGTAGAAGCATGGGGCGTAGCTTCGCTCACCGCCGACAACATCCTGGCCGAACGTTCGCGCGAGCTCTACGGCGAAAACATCCGCCGTACCGACCTCGTCCGCTTCGGCAAATACGCCGGCGGCGGATATGTATGGAATTGGAAGGGCGGCATACACGATGGCCGCGATGTCGATGCACACTACAACCTCTATCCTATCCCCAGCAAGGTCATCTCGTTCCAGAAATACGAGCAAAATCCCGGTTACGGCAAGTAAAGTCAGCCATCAGACGCATATAGCCGTACAAACAATATCTAACAGCTAAAACACAGAATACGATAATGAAAAAGATATCAATTCTTATGGCAACGCTGGTGGCAGTGCTCACCCTGGGCAGCTGTAAGCAGAACACCGAGCCTCGCATCCAGGAGGCCACGGACTTCAAGCTCAATACGCCCGCTCTGGCATCGCAGTACTATCAGCTGACGCCCGAAGGCACCGTCGACCTGGATTGGTCGCAACCCGACTGGGGCTTCTCGGCCGTAGCCGACTACCAAATTCAGATTAGCCTCGAAGAACAATTCGTCGAAGCCAATGAAGAAGCCGGCACCGCTGCCAACTACTATGCACTTCCCACGGTGATCAACACCTGCAACGCCTCCGTATCGGCCGAGGAAATCGCCATAGGTATCTGCAAACTTCGCGGTATAAAAGACGAAGACAGCTATACCGATGAGCCGGCACGCCCGCTGTACATCCGCGTGGTAGGTACCGTACCCCAGTATCCCGCTTCCGAGATCATCTCCAATACCATCTGCCTGCAACAGGTTAAGGGCTATTGCGCTATCCAGTCGCCCGGCAAGATCTACCTTGTAGGTGCTCCCGAAGGCTGGAAAGGCCC
>DLLT01000054.1:0-16400 GCA_002478045.1 Porphyromonadaceae bacterium UBA7555 | reverse complement strand
ATCGGCTCTAAGATCTACCACGGAGTATTCGAGATACCTCAAGGCAGCGCCACCTTCCGCTTCTATACAGCGCTTACCGGTTGGGATGCCGATTCGTACGGCAGCCAGGTAACCGACAGCCCCATCGACGTAGCCTTCACCGGCGGCGAATTCAACTACACCCTCGTCAAGGGTAAAGGCTCGTTCAGCTTCCCCGACTGGCCCGGTGGCAAGATGGACATCACCGTCGATATGAACACACTTAAACTCATCATCAAAGCTGTGGAATAACCACCTGTCACGAAGCACACGCGCACCCCGGGGTGGGGCGCATCCGTACCCCGGCGGAGCGCGAATGCTCCGAAACAAGTAACCACACACTTAACACATCATTAGAACAATGAAAAAATTAAGCGTAATACTTATGGCAGCGCTGGCACTGGCCGCCACCTCGTGCGACGAGAGCTCCAATGCCGAACCCACGGTGAATCCGCAGCTGCCCGCCATGAACGCCGAGGACCTCAAGGTCGAAAGCGCCGTGGCTTCCGCCATCGACGTAGCCGCCGCCATACAGGCCGAGACACCCATCACGCTGGGCTCCGTTGCCGCGGCCAACAACCTGCCCGCCGGCTACGAGCTCAAATTTGTCGGCACTATGGGCCGCGATGAAGCCTTTGAGCGCAGCGCCGACTTCGACGTAACCCTCAACGGCACCACCCTCGAAGTGGCACCCCAGACTTTCGAAGACACCTACGTCACAGTTATGGGCAAATCGGCAAAGGCCAAAGAAGTCTTTGTACGCGTAGCCGCATACGCCGTCAACGGCAAATCGCAGGTACGCTTCGGCGACGACAAGACTTTCGTCATCAATACCAAGACCGTCGTCACTCCCGTCGACCTCGGTATCGTCATCGAGCCCTCGTACGGCCTGCTGGGCACCATCAACGGATGGAGCGTACCCACCGCCATACCCTTCGAGCACTCTGATGCCGATGTGTACGACGACCCCATCTTCACACTGCAAGTGACCATCTCCGCGGCTGACGCCGAAGGCGGATGGTGGTGGAAAGTCGTGCCCCAGAGCACCATCGAGGCCGGCAACTGGGTAGAAGCCGAAAACGGCTCATTCGGTGTGGCACAGAACGGCGACGGTGCCCTCGAAGGCAACCTCAAGCCCCGTACAGCCACCGAAGACTGCGGCGCCGGTTGCATCAAGACCCCCGGCGTATACATTCTGACCCTCGATATGGAAAACCAGAGCTACGAGTTTGTCAAAGTCTTTGACCTGCTCTACACCCCCTGAAACCAGAACGGATGGTCACAGGCCGCTTCGGCATGGGCCTTCGCCAAAGTCGGCGAAGCCAAGTACAGCGCCTTCCTGGCACTTGACGGCGAATTCAAGCTCAGCTCCGAGGCATCCTGGAGCGGCACCAACTACGGCGCAGGCGCCGAGCCCGGCACCCTGAGCACCGCTTCCGATGCCGCCAACCTCAACGCCGCCAAGGGCGTATACTTCCTGTCGGCAGACATCACCGCCCTGACATATTCGCTCACCGCCATCGAGAGTGTAGGTCTTATCGGCGACTTCAACGGATGGGGCGCTCAGCAGAACCTCACTCGCCAGGGCGAAACCATGATTTGGAAAGGCAAGCTCACCGTGGCCGAAGGCCAAGGCTGGAAGATCCGTTGCAACGACAACTGGGACATCAACCTCGGTGGCAACCTCAAGGCGCTCACCGTCGGTGGTGACAACATCAGCGTTGCAGCCGGAACATACAACGTCACCCTCGACCTGACCAACGTACCTTACAGCATCACCCTCGAGAAGTAAGACCCCCGAATGACGCGGCTCCGGCCTCGTCATCCCACCCATAAGCGAGGACACCGCGGCATCCGCCGCGGTGCCCTCGCCGCTTTATACGTATGTAGTGTCTTATTTCGAACTATACAGCGGAGGTCGCAATTACTCTCCATGCACCATTCTCAAGACGTGCGATGTAGCCGTTTCCCTCCAAGCGCTTTACCAGTTTTTGAACGGCAGAAGTATTGATGCCCAGTGCGTTTGTCAATTCCGCATAAGTAATGCCGGGGTTTTCTTGCATCAATCGTAGGATGCGTGCCGTATTCTTGCTCCTTGTTGTGATAATCTCGCCGTCGTACCACCAAAGGTCTTTGTCCTTGCGAGTTACAAAATCGATGTCTGTCTGAATTTCCTTGGCTACCAGTTTCTCGAAGTATTTTATAAAGGGCTTGATCTGCTTGATGTTGGCGTGTGCTCCCACGGAGGGGATAACGCCTACTACCATATCGGCTTGGTGCAATGCTTCCAAATACTGTTGCTTTTCTCGGCTTCGTACAACTATCATCGGCCACCCATGCCGGGCAAGGATATAGTTCACCATTAGTCGGGCGATTCGTCCATTGCCATCCTCGAATGGATGGATGCGTATATAGCGGTAGTGAAACAAAGCCGCCAGTTCGACCGGAGACAATTCTCCTTTCCGCTCCTCCTCATTATACCAATCTACAAGATCGGACATAAGGGCGGGAGTCTCCTGAGGTGATGCATATTCAAATCGGTCGCCATAGCGGGTTATCACGCTGTTCGGCCGGGTTTTATATTGTCCTGCATGGATTACAAAACTTGTTTGCACACCAGTGGGCATTGTCCGATACTCGGTATAATCTTCGCGGAGCAAAGTATGATGTAGTGTTCTGATAAAATTCTGAGTCATAGGCTCTTTCGTGTTTGCCGCCTCGTCCCTCATCATTTTTACAGAAACCTCACTGGCTTTCATATCGTTGAAGTCTTTCAAGTGCCCTTCTCCGGTCACCTTGCCAAAAAGAAGCAAAAGCTCGGTCTGGCCATAGGTTAAGGTATTGCCTTCAATATGATTACTGTTGTAATTGTACTCAACGGTAAACCTCTTGCCAAGCTTATTGCGGTCGGCTTCTGAAAGTGGCTGAATAGACAGCCATTTATTATAGACTTTCTCTAATGTCAGGTTATTCAACTTATCGGTCATTGTTGTTTGGGTGGTAAGTTACCACCTTCTCGGGTGGTAGGTCTTTGTAGATGGGGGAGCGCGAATTGTACGTCATTTTGAATTGGGGGCATCGCCTTTCGCGGGTTGCTCGGCAAACCGGTTATTGTTCTCCCACTTTCTTTGCCGAAAAGGCTATAATTCGGTTTGGCTATCGGTCATAACCAATTCCGTGGTGTTCTGATTACAAAGGTAAGGTTTTTGTATGAGATGCTGCCCTACAATGCGATAATTATTTTCCTTTTTGAGGATATGTTCGCTGCGGGCGCAATGTATTGCGCCCCTACGGTGCTGTAATTCGATAAAAATGCGTAACTTTGAGGAATAATGTCGCGGCGCGTGGCACGGCGCCACCGTGCTCTATCCCTAAGAACAAACAATACAAACACTTACTACATATTTACCAAATGAAACCGGAGCTTAAGGCCGAACTTATCCGCAAGCTGGAGGCGCTCGAAGGCATCACCGACGACGAGCGTGCCGCCCTGCTGGGACTGCTGCGCACCAACCGAACCTACGGGCTGGTGTGGGAAGACAAGCCCGAAGACATCGAGGAGACCCTGCGCGAGCAACTCCCCGTCCTGCGCGAGGTCACGGATAAGGCGATCATTGCGGCCGAAAACCAGGCAGAGGTGCAAAATACCCCCCCCGTTAACTCACTAATTCCCAATCACTTAATTATTGAGGGTGACAATCTTGTCTCGCTGTCGGCCCTCGCCTACACCCACGCCGGCAAAATCGATGTAATCTACATCGACCCTCCGTACAATACCGGAAATAAGGATTTTGTCTACAATGATGATGTAGTGGACAGCGAAGATTCATATAAGCATTCTAAATGGATTGCTTTTATGAAGCGTCGATTGGAAATTGCTCGTAAATTATTGAAGCCATCAGGCTTTATTTTTATTTCGATTGATTTTCATGAAATGCCGAACCTATTACTGCTGTGTAATGAAGTATTTAAGGAATCAAATTATGTCGGAAATGTTTCGGTTAAAGGTAACCCAAGAGGGAGGCAGTCCAGCTCATACTTCGCACAGGTAGATGATGGATTGGTCGTTTATCGAAAATCAAATGAGTCGGTTCTTCAAGGGCTTTTAATAGATGAAGAATTGGCAAAAAAACGCTTCAACAAGATTGATAAGCAAGGGAAATGCTATGAAGAGTGGGAATTAAGAAAGCGTGGCGCTGACTCAAAAAGAATTGATTCGCCCAATTTATGGTTCCCAATTTATTATAATGAGCTGACAGAAGAAATATCATTGGAGCAAATTTCTGCTGCTGATATATGCGTATTGCCTAAACTAAGCACGGGCGAAGATGGAAGGTGGCGATGGAGTAAAGCAAAGGTCGAAAAATACAGGTCATCGTTGTATGTTCGTAAGACCCGGTCTGGATATAATGTGTTTGAGCGGAAATATCCGGAATCCAAATCGCGCCAACTTGCGCCGACAATATGGGATTATCCTTATGTTAATACGGAGTTAGGAACGAAATTGTTAAAAGAGGTTTTAGGCAATGATGTAGCATTTGATTATCCTAAACCTATAGGCTTGATGACAACTATATTTAGTCTTTATCCTAACAATTCGGCCACTATTCTTGACTTCTTTGCGGGTTCGGGGACGACGCTGCATGCGGTGATGCAGTTGAATGCCGAGGATGGGGGGCATAGGCAGTGCATACTGTGCACCAATAACGAGAACGGGATATGCGAGAACGTGACCTACGAGCGCAATAAGCGCGTGATTCGTGGGTACACCAAGCCCAACGGCGAGCAAGTTGAGGGATTGCACGACAACAATTTGCGGTACTATCGCACCGAATTTGTTGGGCGCAGCCGCACGCCGCGCAATATGCAACGCCTTGTCGAGCTGGCCACCGATATGCTGTGCATCAAGGAGGACTTGTACGCCGAGCAGCCGGAAATGGGCGGGATGCGCGTGGTGCCGCGCGTGTTCCGCTACTTCGCCGAGGGCGAGCGCAAGATGCTCATCATCTATCGCGAAGAATATATCGAAGAGATAGTCCGGCTGATAGCCAAAGTCGAAACTACGGCGCCCATACGCGTCTACGTCTTCTCGCCCTGCGAAGACCCGTCGAGCGAGCTCTTTGAGCCGGTGGCCGAGAAGGTAGAGCCCGTGGCCCTTCCGGCAGCCATCTACAACACCTACAAACGCATCCTGCCCAAGCGCCGCGACCGCCGCGTGGACACCGCGGCAGACAATGCCGCCGGTGTCGCAGCGGACACCGAGCCGGACAACGAACTTGGCGGACTTTTTGAAACACAAGACCAGGCATGAAAGACATCCAATACCAACAGCGAGCCATATCCGAGCTGATAGACAAGACTATACACCTGCTCGACATAGGCGGCGAGCGCCGCAAGATTGTATTCGAAGCGCCCACGGGCGCGGGCAAGACCGTGATGGCGTGCGCCACCCTGGCCGGCATCGTCGACGAGCTGAAAAACCGCGGCGACAGCCGCTACACGGAATGCGCCTTCATCTGGTTTGCACCGCGTAAGTTGCACATACAGAGCTATCGCAGCCTCAAAGGCGCCTTTGGCGAGACGCGCAAGCTGACGCCCGTGATGTTCGACGAGCTCGACCAAGAAGAAGGCATACAGCCCGGCGAGATACTATTCATCAACTGGGAGAGCGTAAACAAAGACAACAACCGCATTGTGCGCGACAGCGAGAGCGGCGTCAGCCTCTACGAGATTGTGCGGCGCACCCGCGACCAAGGGCTGCCCATCGTCGCCGTCATCGACGAAGAACACCTCTTTTGGTCCAAGACCGCCGACAAGACCGCGCAGGTGCTTGACAATATCCGTCCCGAAGTCGAGCTGCGCATCTCCGCCACGCCCAAGACCACGCGCTTTGACGAGATGGTCAAGGTACACCGCCGCAATGTCATCCAAGCCGAGATGATTAAGAAAGAAGTAGTGCTCAACCCCGATATAGACATCGATGCCTCCACCGGGTTTGGCGCCATTTCGATGGAAGAGCGGTTGCTGAAAGTGGCCCTTGCCAAGCGCGAGCAATTGGCCGCCGACTACCGGTCCTTAGGCATCGACTACATCAAGCCGCTGCTGCTGGTACAGCTGCCCAACGACACCCGCGAGACCATGACCACCGAAGACACGGCCGTATACGAGACCGTTACGCAATACCTTGCCTGCCAAGACATCACCGTCGCCAACGGACGCCTTGCCGTCTGGCTGTCCTCCGAGAAGCACAACCTCGAAGGACTGGAGCGCGGCGACAGCGGCGTGCAGGTGCTGCTGTTCAAGGAAGCCATAGCCCTGGGCTGGGACTGCCCCCGTGCGGCGGTGCTGCTGATATTCCGCAAATTGCAGAGCGACACCTTTACGGTGCAGACCGTGGGGCGCATCCTGCGTATGCCCGAGCAGAAACACTATCCCAAAGACTCGCTCAACATCGGGTACGTATACACCGACATCTCCAAAGACAAGATACAGATTATTGCCGCCGACCAAGACTACCTACTCAAGAATACGCTCGTGGCGCGTCGGCGTCCCGACTTGCAGAACGTCGTTCTGCCCTCGGTATATGCCGATCACCCCAACGCCGAGCACAACTACCTCGGTCCCGACTTTCGCCGCGTGCTCGAGTCTGAAGTCGTCAAGAACTTCAAGCTGCAGCAAAACGGCGGACTTTTCAGCCTCGCAGACCTTGCCGCCATGGACGGCGACGAGCCGCCGACACCGCTGCCCGACAGCGGCAACGCCGTCATCGAAGAAAACCGTCGAATTGTGTCCAAGACCATGCGCATAGACGTACGCAACGTCAATGTTGCCGTGCCCAAGAATGTCCACTTTCAGAACGAGATACAGACGTTGAATGCCGAGCAAGCCAAATTTGCCCGCACCGCCGGCGAGATAGACCGCGCCTTCCGCGCATATATTGACAAAAAAGGCGGGCAATTCGAGTATCGCCAAGGCGGACGCACCGACCGCATAGCCACGTACCTGCTGGGTATACTCGAGGACTACCTCGGACTTTTCGAGACCGATGCCAAGAAAGTCGTGCTATATCACGAAAACCAGCCCAAAATTGACCGTATCATCGACCTGGCGCTCGACGAATATATGCGGATACGTCACCTCAAGCGCGGCCGCGCCGTCCGACCGCTCAAGCAATACGAGTGGAGCGTCCCCGAAGAGCGCGTGTACGACGGCGAGACCAACCACGCCGTGCCCGACATCGCCAATCACGCCCTTGACCCGTACGTGCGGCTCAACGACGGCGGCTCGCGTCAGGAAGACGATTTCGTCGCCTTCCTCGAAGCCAATACCGCGTACATCGACTGGTGGTACAAAAACGGCGACAAAGGACGGCAGAACTATGCCGTCGAATACGACCGCAACGGCACAAAAGCGCTGTTCTATGTTGATTTCGTAATACGAATGCGCAACGGACGCGTCTACCTCTTCGACACCAAGACCGAGGAAAGCGACCCGTACGCGCCGCAGAAGCACAACGCCCTGCACGCATACATGCAAGCCGAGAACGCCAAAGGCGCCGACCTGCGCGGCGGCATCATCATCAAGCCCCAAGGCCGCGACTACTGGCTTTACAGCCCCCTGCCCATAGACAACACCACCGACCTCACCGGCTGGGACATCTTCGATCCCCGAAACGCCTAACCCCGCGAAAGATAGACCATGAACAAAGGTATAGACAACAAATTCGTGCACTACGGCATACGTCGCGAAGACCTCTCGACAATCGAAGGCATCTGCGAGGCCGAAGGCATAGACTTCGACTGGCTCAGCGAAGAGATACTCCGCATCTATCACGCCAAGAAAGTCGAGGCAATAGAAATCAGCGACAGCGACACCGAAGATATTATCCGTGCCGCCATCAACAAAATCCGCCAACAGCCATGCTGATACAAAAAGTAAAAATATCCAACTACAAGACCTACCTTTCGCTGGACCTCGATTTGTCGGTGGACGACGAACGTCCCATCATCCTGATAGGCGGCGGCAACGGCGGCGGCAAGACCACGCTGTTCGAAGCCATCAGCGGCGCCCTTTACGGGCTGAAAATAGACAATGCCGAGCACTTCAACGAATTACTCAATCAGGGAGCGCTCGGCAGCGCCCCTCCGATTATTGAGCTTCAAATCACATTCGTGGGCAAGGTGCTGGGGCAGACGCGGAAATATATTCTCCGGCGGACGTACCGACTGAACCAGCAGGGTAGGCCGCTGGAAAGCGTATCGCTCAATATGGACGGCAATGTCTTTGTTTATGGAACGATGAGTGCTCCCAAAGACCGCGCAGTCAATATGCAGCAAGTCAATAAAATCATCAAGGCCAACTTGCCGCAGGAACTGAGTCAGTACTTCCTGTTTGATGCCATGCAGTCCGGCGAGTTGCTGAAAAAGAACGTATTTGCACAGACCATTCGCGACAACTTCGAGAAAGTCCTCGGCTTCCAAAAATACCTACAGCTCAAACGAGCTTCCGAGCGTCTACTCCAAGAATGGAGTCAGGCACGTCTACAAGCCGAGCAGGAGCAAAAAGAATACAACGAACTGTGCGCCCGCAAAGAATCTTTTATGTCCGAGCTCGACGCCAATACCGCCGAGCAAGATCGAATCTTCAAATACCTGTCGTCTGTCGAAGAAGAATACAATCGAGCCAAAGCGGGAGCGCAGCAGAGTGCCGACCTCAACAAGAAAATACAAGCTGTATCGGCACGCATAGACGACATTTTGAAGCACTGCGACACCTATGCCGAAGACTTGCGCAACTTTATGGAAAACATCGAAATCAATGTATTTCTGCCTAAACTTGCCTCCAATATATCGCAAGAGGTCAACAATATACTACGTATTAAAGAACAACTGCTGAAAGAAAACACCGGGGCATACCCGATAGAAACCCTGCGCGATGTTACGTCCAAAATCATAGAATACCTCAAAGACCTATCACTGTGCTCGGCCGATGTGGACGAGGAAAATGTGGTCACCCATATTGTCGCCCTCCAAAATGCCGTCAACCGCCCCGACCCGTACGAATGCCTTGATACAGATGAGGTCTCGGCCCTTCGTTCGCTTATGTCACGCGGCGGGACAAACCAATTTGTCACCCTCGACCGTCAGCGTCAAGACCTCGAGACGCAGATTTCGCTGCTCGACAACCTCCGCGACCAAAAAGCGACATTCGAGCGCACCAAGACCGGCGGAAATGACGAACTGATACGCACTTACGAGGCCTCGCAGAGCCAGCTTGACGAGCTACAAGACAAAAGTGCGCAGATTAAGAGCGAAATCAGTCGTCTGGACAAGCGCATACACCAATACGATGTGCAAATACAGCAAGAGCCCGATGTCAAGTATGATACACTGGCCAAACTCAAGCCCTTCTTTGAGATGGTGGCAGACAAATTGCTCAAAAAGAAAAAAGCGCAGATCGAGAGCGAGATGCAACAACAACTCAATACACTGCTGGTGTCCTATAAAGGCCATATCGGACGTATCGAGTTGAGTGACAGTATGGAGAACTTTAATATAAAAATGTATCATACTTCAGGAAACGAAATTTCGCTCAACCAGCTCAATGCCGCCTCGAAACAAATCTTTATACAGGTGCTGCTGAAAGTCTTGCGCAACCTCGGAGATTACAATCCTCCGGTGATGATAGATACGGTGATGGGCGTGCTTGACAACGAAAGCCGCGATGCGCTGATGGAAGAATACTTTCCGCAATTGGCCGAGCAGACTATACTGCTGTGCACTACATCCGAAATACGCACCGACAGCGACTACATCAAGCTCGAGCCGTTTATATCCAAGACCTACACATTACATCGCGACCCGGCTACGCAGAGCACTGCCGTGTCAGACGGCTATTTCGGAGTCGAACTCAATCAATAATCCGCTATGAGTAAAGTATTAAGTTTTGCCAATACCCGCCAGATGGAGGGAATGTATGACGAACTCGCCTCTGTCAAGGAATGTATCGAATCAAAGGTTAACCTCTCGCAAATTGTCGGCTCGGAAAAACGCTATACATTACCGTTAAATAAGGTGATGCGTATTTGCTTCCTTGTCGGATTGGGGCTTTCCGGCAAACGCAGCATTGAAGATTTCAAGGGTATACAACTTTCAAAAACTTCGACGCGTATCGTCCCGACTTTTTTTACACTTCATAATCTTGCTCCATTGTATTCGGCGTTATTGAAGATTAGATATGCAGATGACGAGGCGGATTTGACGGATAATACTACGCTTTCGCGCATTATCGCCGCCGAGATCCTACGCGGGCGAGATTATTTACTTGACGAGTCTAACCTCAACAGCTATCTTTTTGCAGTGTCGAATCGGGTGGCTGCATCACACGATATTCCGGCGCTCCAACTGCTTATCGGCAATTACGGAGATGAAGAAATGGAGGCAACGCTCGATATTAATAGCCGCTCCATCACAAATTCGCAGATACTTGTTGCCGGGACAACGGGTTCGGGCAAGACCAACTTGCTGGCCGTGCTTATGCAGCAAATACGCTCGCTTTCCTCAGAGTCCCGATATCCGGTCAATTTCCTATTGTTCGATTACAAGGGCGAGTTCAGCGATCCGGCCAACAATCATTGGTTGACGCTTTTCGATGTGGACCGCTCGGCCATACTTGACCCTATCGAGCGGCCGCTGCCGTTCACCCCGTTCCGCGATTTTTCGGGTCGTTCTATCAATGAAATCAACTTGTATGCAACCGAGATGGCTTCGGCGTTGAGAGCTTTAGACCAAGTCTCGGCAAGTGCAAATATGAGTAATCGCTTGAGCGATGCAATCGTAGATGCCTACAAATCGACCGAAGGCCGTCCCGTCAACTTTGATCTCATTCTCGAAAAATATCTTGGACGCATGAAGGACCCCGAAAAGGGTGATACAATTTCGTCAGTACTTAATCAGCTTTGCAAGGCAAAGATTTTTGATACTGAGGATAAGGCAAATCTTATTGAAGAGTGTTTTATCGTAAAAATGGACGGATACCCCAAGGATGGACCTATTGCCAAGGCCATTGTCTATTTTCTTGTATCAAAGCTTAACGATATATACTCAATGCTTGAAAAGCAGGAGGTCAATGACGAATATGTTCAAATTAGACATTTCACTATTATAGACGAGGCACACTATATGCTTGGATTTGACAATCGTCCGCTTCGTCAGCTTATTGCCGTAGGCCGCAATAAGGGTCTGTCAATCATTCTGGCCACGCAGAATATGGCGAGCTTCAAGAGCAAGTATTTTGATTTTTACGCCAATGCGCAGTATCCGCTCATAATGAGACAGCAGACGATTGATAATCAGGTGATAAAAGACTTGTTCGGCGTCAGCGGCAAGGAATTGGATGGTATTCGCACCGCCATCGCCGGGTTGCAGAAAGGCGAGTTGATTATCAAAGACCAAACGGCATTTGAACTCGGGATGGGCAGCAAGTATAAGAAAATCTGCGTGACACATCTGATATAATTCAGGTGTGTTCGGCCTCGGCCCTTGTCGTGTTCGGCCTCTCGAATCTGCGTATAGGGTTGTAGAGAGGCCGTAATAGAATAAATAAATCGGAGCTAACCTCGCGGTCGGCTCCGATCTTCTTTTTCAGTTACTTTGTGTTGAATGTTGTTATTAACCCTTTACCAAACCTTCTAATGAAGGTATTTGCAATTTGTTATGTGTGTGTTGTCGTGGATTAGTGTTGTATTGTGTTCCTGATTGTGTTCGAAAATGTGTGGCGACGGGTGTCCGTCCGGCATTTAGGGTATCGGCGGAGGTGGCGGCGGCCCTTGGCGGCGCTGCCGCTTGCCTTTGCCTTTGCCGGGCTTTTTGTGGCCGCCGGGAGGCGGACCCATCAGGCGCTTTTCGGCGCGATAGACGCGGTCTATTTGCTCGGGAGTGAGGAAGCGCTTGTATTGGTTGTAGTACTTTTCGCGCAAGTCGAGTATGGCGCGAGCCATAGCGAAGCGGTTGTCTGTGTTTTGTTCGATTTGCTTGGATGATAGTCCCTTGCCGTCTTCGAGACGGTAGCGCTCGTGGATTTTTCCCATCTCGGTGTTACATTCAATGAACAGGGCGGTGAATGTTTTGGTCTGCTCGTCGTTCATCACGGCGGCTTTGGCCAGTCGAGCGGCTATGGCCGGGATGTCGGGATGTCGTTGTTGTCGTGTGCGCTTGGCTTCGACGGGGAGCGCCAGGGCCAGAAGCAGTACGGCCATTATCCAGTGAAGGTGTCGTGTCATGTGTGGTTGTGTGTTAGATGGTTGTAAAATGTTTTTTTGGGGTGGGTGGAGCTCCGATGAGTCTCTGTAATTGAGGCTCAATATGTGTTCATGAACAGGTCGTTGTCAATCATTTCTTGCGGCATGTCGAGGTATAAGCGGCTGTCGGTCGGGGCTTGCGCCGTGGACGTCGTGTTTGCCTGTGCGATAGTTGGGGGCTGCGGCGTCTGTGCCGGGCGTATCACTACAAGACAGGCGATGGCGGCAGCGGCTGCGGTGACGGTGGCTGTGCCCCAGAAGAGGCGACGGTTGCGCCGGCGGCGTACCTGCCACGGACCGCGTGCCAGTGCGCTCAATCGCTGTTTCTCGGCTTCGAAAAATCCGTCGGGAGTGGTGTATATGTCGCGGCGGGTGAAGTCTGCGGTGTCGTTGTTGTGTCTGATGTCTGTCATTAGTCTTATATATTATCAGATGAGAGAAGTATGCCTTCTTAAGAGTGTATGCCCATGCCTTGGAGAATGTCCTTGAGCTTGGCGCGGGCCTGGTGAAAAGTGGCTCGGGCGGTGTCCTCGGCTATCCCGGCGACGGCGCTGATGTCCGCAAAGGACATTCCGTCGTAGTGGCGCAGGTCGAAGACTTGGCGCTGCCGCGGGGTGAGCATCGCCATGGCCTTGGCCAAAGATGTTGCCAGTCGGTCGGAGCGGTCGACGTAAGGCTCGTCTTCGATTTCGGGCAGGGCTTCATCTCCGAGTCCCGTATCGGTATCGCGCCGTCGGCTGAGATGTCGCAGGGCCTCATTGGTGGCTATGCGCCATACCCAAGTGCGCACGGCCGAGGAGTCTTTGAGGCTGTCGAGACCTTGAAATATACGCAGCATCGCTTCCTGCATCACGTCTTTGGCGTCGTCGTGCGACACCACCATGCGGCGCACGTGCCTATATAGCGGCTCGTAGTATTCGGCGAGGATGTCGTCGAAAGACGGTGTCTCGGAAGTGCGGCGTAGTATTTTCATCGTCAGTGCGTTCTTGTATCGGTGCGGCGCTCGTGGGCGCTTTCACTTATTAGACCGCAAAATATGTATTTCGTGTATGCCGAACGGCGATTTTAACAACCTTTAAGTCATCCGCCGCGGTTGCCTATATCTTTTTGAGTGTTCTCCGAAAAAAAATTTGTACCTTTGCACTGCCAAAAGCACACATACGCGAACATTATAATCACCATTAATAATCAACGCATTATGAAAATCGAAAAAATCATCGGTCGTGAAGTACTCGACAGCCGTGGTAATCCCACCGTCGAGGTTGATGTAATCCTCGAATCCGGCGCACGCGGACGCGCCTCCGTACCCTCCGGTGCCTCCACCGGCGTCAACGAAGCTCTCGAGCTGCGCGACGGCGACAAAAATCGATATATGGGCAAAGGCGTCCTCAAAGCCGTGGCCAACGTCAACGGCCCTATCGCCGAAGCTCTCATTGGTATGTCCGCTCTTGACCAAGTCAAGATTGACGAAACAATGATAGAACTCGACGGTACCGAAACCAAGAGCAAACTCGGCGCCAACGCCATACTCGGCGTCAGCCTCGCCGTAGCCAAAGCCGCTGCCGACTATCTCGACCTGCCCCTGTACAAGTACATCGGCGGATGCAACACCTATGCACTGCCCGTGCCTATGATGAATATCATCAACGGCGGCGCACACTCCGATGCCCCCATCTGCTTCCAGGAATTCATGATCCGTCCTATCGGCGCATGCTGCTTCCGCGAAGGCATCCGCATGGGTACCGAAGTGTTCCACAACCTCAAGAAAGTCCTCAAAGACCGTGGCCTGAGCACCGCAGTAGGTGACGAAGGCGGCTTTGCTCCCACACTCGACGGCACCGAAGATGCCCTCAACGTCATCATCAAGGCCATCGAACTGGCCGGATATGTACCCGGAAAGGACGTTACCATCGGCCTCGACTGCGCTTCCTCCGAGTTCTACAAAGACGGCGTATATGACTACACCTGGAAGCAGGGCGCAGACGCTCCCAAGTTCAGCAGCGCCGAGCAAGCCCAGTTCCTGAAGAGCCTTATCGAAAAATACCCCATCGACTCCATCGAAGACGGTATGGCAGAAAACGACTGGGAAGGCTGGAAGGTGCTCACCGACCTCATCGGCGACCGCTGCCAGCTTGTAGGCGACGACCTCTTTGTAACCAACGTCAAGTACCTCAAGAAAGGTATCGAACTGGGTTGCGCCAACTCCATCCTCGTTAAGGTCAACCAAATCGGCTCGCTCACCGAGACGCTGCGCGCCGTCGAACTGGCACAGCGCAACGGTTACACCGCAGTGATTTCGCACCGCTCGGGCGAAACCGAAGATGCTACCATCGCCGACATCGCCGTGGCCACCAACGCCGGACAAATCAAAACCGGATCGGCCAGCCGCTCCGACCGTATGGCCAAGTACAACCAGCTGCTCCGCATCCAGGAGGAACTCGGTGACGACGCTGCCTACGGATACGGCAAAAAGACCAAGATGCCCCAGGCCTAAAATCTCGAAACGTCCCGCGACAGCGGGCATAGACTGATAAGACAGCGCCCTCAAAGCCAAAATGCGCGGCTTTGAGGGCGCTGATTGTTTTTCTTTATTTGCCGAAATATCAAGATGCCTGAAAGGGTAGAATGTCGGCGAAAATGTCGGGGGGACGTCACTGGCACATACGGAGGACGCGGATGCCGGTCCAGTGGCGGTTGCGCCGGACAAATTCATCGAGCGGCTCATCGCTGATGACGACCTTGCCCAAGGTGCTGGAGGCGTGCAGCACGTGCCATTTGCCGTCATCGCCGCGCGTCAGGATGCCCAGGTGCGTCACATCCAGGTCCTTGAGTGTGGAGGTGAAGCACAGAATGTCGCCCTCGCATAGCTGAGCTTGTACGTTCTTATTGCCTAAGGTTCGGGATTTTAGATAACCATAGCGATGGTTGCGATACCCATCTTCGACGCCGCGAATACGCTCGTAAGTGGCGCTGTCGGCCAAAACGGGGTAGCTGTCTCGATGAGCGGACATATAGTCTATAGTCTTGACCTCGTACTTGACGCCCTGGTCCATACGGCGGACAGCGTCCTCGATGATGCCCATGGCGGTATTGTCCATAACCCAGTCGCAGATGTAGTGCAGGCGGCTGGCGTATCCGTCCATCACCCCATGGCGATAGCGGATTTTCTCGAGATTGTACATCGCATCGCGCCACCCCGAACGTCCTTCGCCGATGGTGTAAGCCATGGCCATCGCCGTTTCGACAAAGGTCGTGCAATCGAGCTCCCCGAGATCTATGGTCAGCATTTCGCCGGCCGACCCGTCGGAGGCGCGATGCGAAAAGGCGTATGCCGTGTCGCATTCCAGAGTGTGCGCTACGTAGGGCGTCCCGATAAGGCTTCGGCCGATATCCGATAGTCGCCTCCCGGGTGTATATCTGAAAGCCGAAATCAATTCGTGTTGCGACGCTTTTTTCATAATCTCCACCATTAGCGTCGTATCGCGTTCCTCGTTGCCGAAGCGGATATGACCCCAATTGATGGCCGAAGCATTTAGGCCGGCGGTAGCTATCGCCAATATACTCATTAATATATATAAGATGCTGTGTAGTCTCATTGTTATTCTTTATTCTTAGGTTGAAAAGGGTGTATGAACGGCCTTCGCCGTATTGCAATAGACGGGGTAGCGGCGCAATGGTCGTTTACACAATGCCTGACGTTGTAATACCGCCCTCCCCTGATAGTTTTGCAAAGATAGCTATTTTTCGGCATATACATCGGCCTTCAAGCTTTTCAGGCATTCCCCATCAACTCCCATAGCTCTCATTATTCTCATAATTCCCATATTTCCCATTGCTCTCAAAAAAATAGGGTGGGGCTATATTGCGGATTGATAGCGACTTGGGCATCTGCAGGGAGATATGACCAAAAAAAATGCGAAAAAAGTCCGAGAAAAATTTGGCTGTTGACCCAAAAAGGCGTACCTTTGCACTCGCTTTTCGGGAACAACGCCGACGGCACGCGAGCCGGGGCGCCGAAGAGGTTAAAGAGTGTTAAACTTCGCCAATGATTTTGGCTGTGAGCAAAAATCGCCGTAACTTTGCA